>JAIDYR010000035.1 GCA_029057985.1 Muribaculaceae bacterium
TTTTTATAGTCCTTTCTACTTTCTATGATCAATTAATCATTTATTATATTACTTATTATTAAGAACGGTTTGTCACTTCGCGATTTATAAAATATATTGGTAATGGCGGCGTTTATTAGGCCGGGGCCGCTTTTTCTACACTTTATAATAGTAAATCCACTCGCGAAATTTAAAATATTTCGTTAAAAAATTGCTGAGATAGCAAATTTTTCGTAAATTTGCGGTTTGAATACATTATGCTACTTAACTACCTAAAATTCTTACGATGAAACGACTCTTAAGTGTGGCCGCTCTCAGCTGGATGCTCTGCAGTTCCGCTTTTTCGGCCGACTATGGATTGCCTGCCAACATTCAGGACGGCAATATCCTGCATTGTTTCGACTGGACTTTTACTGATATCCAGAAAGAACTTCCCAATATCGCAGCCGCAGGCTTCGGGGCAATTCAGGTATCCCCGGTGCAGGGCAACTGCGCCAACAACGCAGAATGGTTCTACGCCTATATGCCCTACGATTTCACTTTCCGCGCTAACGGCAATGGATCCCGCGCTCAGCTCCAGGCTCTCTGCACGGCTGCCAAGCAATATGGCATCAAGATCGTAGTCGACGTAGTGGCCAACCACGTCAATCAGGCTAAAGGCTACCACGATACATGGTGGGATTCCAATGGCCGCGTACGCTGGAACGGCGGATGCGACTATAACAACCGCTACTCCATCACTCACAATCAGCTTGGCGAATATGGCGACGTCAATTCCGAAGACGCTCAGGTGCAGGCTCGCGCAAAGGCCTTTATCGAAGACCTTAAGTCACTCGGAGTGGCAGGCATACGCTGGGATGCTGCCAAGCATATCGGGCTCCCTTCGGAAAGCTGTAACTTCTGGTCGCAGATGGCTTCGGTCAATGGTCTCTGGCATTACGGCGAGATTCTTGACGGCCCCGGCGGCGACAAATATCGTCTACTTAAAGAATACACAAAATATATCGGTGTGACTGATTCGGAGTATTCCAAATGGACTCTCGAACAGGTTGAACGCGGCGACGTCCCCTCCGGCGGAGGAAGCTGGACCGCCAATGGCGTGCCCTCTACAGGTATCGTCTATTGGGCTGAAAGTCATGATGACTATTCCAATGACGGCCAGTATGGTAAAAATACTGCTCTTATCTCCCAGGATAAGATGGACCGTGCATACGCAATCACAGCGTGCCGTAAGGGTGAGGCCGCACTCTACTTCTCCCGCCCCGCTGCCACAACCCGCACCACTATCAAGATGGGCCAGAAAGGCTCCACTCACTTCACTGCAAAGGAAGTAGCCGAAGTCAACAAATTCCGCAACGCAATGGTAGGGCTCGATGATTACTATTCTGCGTCCAACGGAGTTGCGTGCGTCACGCGTAAGGGTGGCGGAGCCGTGATAGTTGTCGGAGCCGGGGGCAGCCGCCAGGTCAATGTGCCCAACGGAGGCAGTTTTGTTCCCGCCGGCACATACGTCGACAAAGTCTCAGGCAACTCTTTCACCGTCACATCTTCTACAATCTCCGGAAAGACCGGCTCAAGCGGCATCGCGGTCATTTATGGAGAAGTGACCCACGAACCCTCCGTCACTCTTTCTCCCGATGGCGGCGACTTCTATGAATCCGTCAATGTCACTCTGACACCAAAGGACTATAAGACTGCCTGGTATAAGATCGGCAATGGAGCCCAGACTAATCTCACCGGCCCGACGACCATTACTCTCGGCGCGGATCTTCAGATCGGACAGAGCGTCACCCTCTCATGGAGCGCAACTGACGAAAAAGGCGTAACAAAGACCGGCTCCGCTACCTATAAGAAGGTAGAAAAAGTCATCCCGACAAATGCTTACGCTTACTTCGACAATACTGCCAACTGGAACGAAGTCTACGTTTGGGCTTGGAATACGACTGAAAACTGCACATCTTCCGGCACTTGGCCCGGCGACAAACTGACCAAGGGCGCCGACGGCAAATATCTCTGGACCGCTCCAGACGGCAAAGTGCCGACCCAGATCATCTTCAGCGGCGGCGACGACGCGACAAAGACTGCCGACCTCATCTTCAAGAACGGCGCCACTTATAAGGCCGACGGTTCATTCTCCGGTGGCGGCGGCGACGACCCGTTCCCCCCGACTCCCGGTATGGATGGATATAAGGTATTCCTGAAGAATACCCATAACTGGGCGCAGCCTTACGTATGGGCCTGGAACGATACTGCCAACTGTACTCACGGTGGCACCTGGCCCGGCGATAAGATGACTCGCGAAGCCGATGGCACATGGAGCTGGTCAGCACCCGACGGCAAGATCCCTACTCAGATCATCTTCAACGGCGGCGGCGATGACACCAAGACCTCCGACCTTCCCTATCGCAACTTCGCTATCTATTCATGCGACGGCAGCTATGTCGATAATCCGCTGACAGTAGTTGACGCTATAGAAATAGCTGATGAAGCACCCGTCTACTTCAACCTCCAGGGCGTACGCGTCGATAATCCCGGAGCCGGACTCTATATCAAAGTGACCGGAAAGAAAGTGGAAAAGGTCATTATCCGCTGATTGAATTCTGAAATATCAGGCATATTTCAAAGACCACGTATTTCTTATTTAGGAATTTATATAAAGGCAATTCTTGGTAATCTACCGGGAATTGCCTATTTTTGTATTCCACGTAATCTCACTTCTGTAAAACTCTGCAACCGGATTGCATGGGTTAAATGTTAAATTTGCGAAAATTTGAAGCAACCGACCTGATATATGAAACATACATTTTTAGGGAAGGCTTTAGTCTGCGGCCTTCTTTCTCTTGCCCTCGCGGCATGTGGACACAGCGATCATGACGGTCATGACCACGACCACGAAGGCCACGACCATGCCTCCGAGGAGGCTCATGGCCACGAAGGCCACGACCATGGGCATGAAGGAGAAGAGAACCATGGCGCAGGAGAAATAGTGATGTCACCCGAAAAAGCCAAGGCAGCCGGAATCGTAGTGGAGGCTGTCGCAGCCGACAACTTCTCGGAAGTCATAGCGACTTCCGGTCGCGTGCTGCTGTCTGCCGCTGACGAAGCTACCGTAGTCGCCACTCAACCGGGGATCGTCACTATGACAAAAGCCTGGACACAGGGGATGCCGGTCAGCGTTGGTACTCCTCTTTTCTCAATATCCCAGAGCAAACTGCCTGAAGGTGATTTAGCGACCCGCGCCAAGATTGATCTCGAGACCGCAAAGCGCGAATTCGACCGGGTGCAGAAACTCTATGACTCCCGTCTCGCAACTGCCGCTGAATACGAAACTGCCAAAAATGCCTATGAAAATGCCCGGCTTACGGCCTCGGCCCTCGCAAACGGCGGAAATGGGAGTGTTTCCTCCCCCAAAAGCGGTTACGTTCTGCAATGTCTGGTAAAGGATGGAGATTACGTAGAAGTCGGCACGCCATTAATGACAGTGACATCGACCAAGCGAATGAGGCTGCAGGCGGATCTTCCTATCCGTAATTTCGGCGACATCTCACGAATAATCTCGGCTAATTTCCGCTTGCCTCAGAACGAGACTCTCTATCGTCTTGAGACTCTCGGAGGTCGCATCGTCAGCCATTCCCGCGTAGCGGAAGGAAATTCAGCCTATGTCCCGGTAATCTTTGAATTTGATAATGCTCCGGGAGTTGTAGCGGGGAGTTTTGCGGAAATATATCTTATAGGGAATCCCCGACCCGGAATTATAAGCGTGCCTAAGTCAGCTCTTACCGAGGAGCAGGGCCTGTTCTATGTCTATATTCAGGAAGACGAGGATTGCTATCGCAAGCGACTGGTCACAAAAGGAGCCACCGACGGCCAACGGGTCGAGATAAAGTCAGGCTTGAAAGCCGGCGACCGGATTGTCACCGCAAATCCTATGGCGGTCAAAATGGCCTCCATGTCCGGATCCATACCGGGTCATACTCATGAACATTGATTCTTCTCTTCCTCTATAAAATAATACTGCCGCTATGCTTGACAGAATCATTCGGTTTTCGCTCAACTATCGATTGCTGATAATTGGACTTTCCCTCTTTATAATCGGCATCGGATTATATACAGCTTCCAAAACGGAGGTAGACGTCTTTCCCGATCTTAATGCCCCTACGGTCTCCATTATGACAGAAGCGGGCGGAATGGCTGCGGAGGAAGTGGAGCGTCTTGTCTCGTTTCCGATAGAGACAGCTATGAACGGCGCCTCGGGAGTGAGACGCGTCCGCTCAAGTTCTACGGCAGGGTTCTCGGTAGTATGGGTGGAATTTGATTGGTCGACCGATGTCTATCTCGCGCGCCAGATAGTAGCTGAGCGATTGGCAGGAGTTGCCGAGACGCTGCCTCCGGGCGTAGCGGCTCCGGTAATGGGTCCGCAATCTTCCATACTCGGGGAGGTCTTCATAATTGGCCTGACTCCCGGACAAAGCGCGACTTCCATGCGCGAACTTCGCACGTTTGCCGAATGGAATCTGCGTCCGCGACTGCTGGCCGTCGAAGGAGTAGCACAGGTGAGCGTCCTCGGAGGCGAAATGAAGGAGTATCAGATTCTGCTCGACCCGGCTAAAATGCGACATTACGGTGTGAGTCTTTCAGATGTCATGGATGCTACGCGCGACATGAACCGCAACGTAGCAGGCGGTGTCCTTTACGAATACGGCAACGAATATCTGATTCGCGGCGTAGCCGGACCGGATATTATCGAGAGGCTTAACGTGGCCAAGGTAGCCATGTCGGAAGGGTTTCCGATCACTCTTGCCGATATCGCGGAGATAACGGAAGGCGCCGAATCGCCCCGCACGGGTCTTGCCTCGGTCAAAGGGAAGGAATCAGTCTTGCTCACTGTAACCAAGCAACCCCGGGTAGGCACTATCGGACTTACCGAACGCCTCGAAGAAGTCACTACCGAGGTTGCGAAATCGCTTCCGACTGACGTTAAGGTCTCGACCGACGTGTTCCGACAATCCGACTTTATCGATGCCTCGGTCAGCAATGTCAAGACGTCGCTCATCGAGGGCGGAATATTCGTAGTCATAATCCTCTTCTTATTCCTGGGAAATATCCGCACGACTCTGATTTCGATAGTGACAATCCCGCTTTCGATAGTAGTCGCGTTGCTCGTGCTCAACTGGCTCGGCCAGAGCATCAACACAATGAGTCTGGGCGGACTGGCTATTGCTATCGGATCGCTGGTCGACGATGCAATTGTCGACGTGGAGAATGTATGGCGAAAGCTTCGTGAAAACCGGCTACTCCCTCCGGGGGAGAGACGCAAAGGAAGGGAGGTCATCTTCGAGGCTTCGCGTGAAGTGCGACTTCCAATCCTCAACTCTACACTTATTATTATCGTAAGCTTTGTGCCGCTCTTCTTCCTCAACGGTATGGAAGGAAGGATGCTCATCCCTCTGGGTGTGGCGTTCATCACGGCTTTGTTGGCCTCAACTCTGGTGGCCCTGACGCTGACTCCGGTGCTTTGCTCCTATCTCCTGACTCATCCGAAGATGGAGATGAAGATGGAGAAAGAATCAAATGTTGTCGGCTGGCTCAAGAATTTTTATGGTCGATCCCTCTCTTGGGCTCTTGATCATCAGAGGCCCGTGGTCATCTCGGCTCTCTGCCTGCTGATAATCTCCATCGGAATATTCTTCACTTTGGGAAGCAGCTTCCTGCCTCCCTTCAATGAGGGATCTTTCACGATTAATGTCTCATCATTGCCCGGCATATCTCTTGAGGAGTCCGATAAGATCGGCCGTCACGCTGAGGAACTGCTTATGACGGTGCCGGAGATTCAGACTGTAGCTCGCAAGACCGGACGAGCGGAACTCGATGAGCACGCTCTCGGCGTCAATGTCTCCGAAATTGAGGCTCCCTTCAAATTATCCGGACGTTCGCATAAGGAGGTTGCCAAGGAAATCCGGGAGAAACTCTCCGTAATCGCAGGGGCCAACATAGAGATCGGGCAGCCGATCAGCCATCGCATCGATGCCATGCTGAGCGGCACACGCGCAGGAATAGCCATAAAACTCTTTGGAGAGGACCTCAACGCTATGTATCTGACCGCAAATCGTATCAAAGACGCCATATCGGATATAGAAGGGATTGCCGACCTCAACGTAGAGCAACAGGTGGAGCGCCCGGAGATCAAGATTATCCCACGCCCGCTACTTCTCGCCAAGGCGGGAATATCGCTGCCGGAATTCAATGACTTCATCGCTGTAATGATCGGCGGCGAGAAAGTCAGCCGTGTCTATGAAGGTGACCGGAGTTTTAATCTGACGGTGCGTTCGACGGAAGGATCGCGAGCCTCTATCGATGATATCCGCAATATGCCGATCGAAACGCCGGAGGGGACTGTTCTGCTATCCGAAGTTGCGGATATTACGTCTTCGTCAGGACCCAACACAATCAGCCGCGAGAACGTAAAACGCAAGATCGTCATCTCCGCCAATGCCGCCGACCGCGACCTGGGAAGCGTCATGAAAGATATCAGAAGCCGAATTGACGAAAAGATCATCCTGCCGGAAGGATACCATATCGAGTATGGCGGACAATTTGAAAGTGAGCAAGCTGCGAGCCGCACCCTTCTGCTGACCTCTCTTCTCAGCATTATGGTGATCTTCCTTCTTCTCTATATGGAATTCCGGAATGTAAAGGAGAGTGGCGTCATACTGCTGAATCTACCTTTCGCTCTGATCGGAGGAGTATTGGTCCTGCGCTTCACGAGTGGAGAAGTATCTATCCCGGCTATCATCGGCTTCATTTCACTCTTCGGCATAGCTACCCGCAACGGAATGCTCCTTATCTCCCGCTATAATCTTCTCCGGGAGGAGGGAATGGATCTGAGAGCTTCAGTAGCGAGAGGTTCGCTCGACAGAATGAACCCTATCCTTATGACTGCCTTGACATCCGCCCTGGCCCTCATCCCCTTGGCTGCCCGAGGCGACCTTCCCGGAAATGAGATTCAGAGTCCGATGGCGATAGTAATCCTCGGAGGATTGATAACTTCAACCATATTGAACGCATATATCATCCCAATCATCTATCTCTATCTTCATAAAAATGACTCATCAAAAGATTCGGCTGAAGATCCGGCAGGAAATGCATCTCCGAAAATAACCGACTCCCTAACACGAAATTAACCATGACACTCCGATATATTATTATATCTCTAATTCTCGGATATTCCACTCTTACTTCAGTTATCAATGCCGAGATCGCTCCGATTTCAGGGAATACAGTAGTAAATACCCCTACGATTGAGTCAGTAATAGCTGAAATTGAGTCCAATAATCTCTCACTCAAGACCGCCGCAGCTGCCAACAATGCGGAAACTGCCGAACTGCAGGCGGCGAATATAATAGGCCCGACCTCAATTGAATATTCTCCATTTTTTCAGAGCGGCTGGAGAGGTGTAGCCTCTTCCGAACTCATAGTAAAGCAGGAGTTTGATTTCCCGACGAAGTACGCGTCCCGCGCAAAAGCAGCCGGAGCTAAAGGGAAAGCTCTCGATGCGGCCCTGGAAGAGCAGCGCCGTTCGATCCGCATCGAAGCTACCCAAGCCTGCATAGACCGGATTGGCGCGGAGAAGCGCCTTGAAATTCTTAATGACCGGCTTAAACTGACAAAGATATTGCTGAATCTTTATGAGCAGAAGTATGAACTGCGGTCAGCGACGGCTCTTGATCTCAATCTGATTAAACTTTCAAAAATAGATATCGAAAGAGACATCACCTCTACAATGACAGAGGCTATGGAGGCGGAAGCGACTTTGCAACGCCTCAATGGAGGCACTCCTATCAGTCTTACCGGCATGGATTATGCCGGAAGTATCGAAGAGGTGATACTCCCTGAATCCGCCCGGATCTATGCAGCCCAATCCCCTTCAGTAGCCGCTGCAGAAGCGGATATAAGGGTATCGGAAGCTGAGCTCTCGATAGCACGCAGCAGTTGGTTGCCTACCATTGGAGTAGGCTATCGACGGAATACGGAGGTAGGAAGCTCTTCGAACGGTTTTGTAATCGGACTGGACTTCCCCATCTTCGGGCTCGGCCGACAAAAGAAAGCGGCGGAAGCCCGGAAGGCTGCCGCCGAAATATCATTACTTGAAGCTGATAAGAATGCCGAAGCCGAAGCCGCCTCTGTCATGCGCCAATTGGAATCCATGCGCAAGACTCTCGCAACTGAAGATCCGGCCCTGATCAGCGAGACCATACATCTCTATGATGAAAGCCTGCGACTCGGACAGATTACAATGACCGACTACTGTCGCGAAACAGAATCTCTACTCGACAGGGCCCTGACTCTGTCCAGAATCGAACAAGACTATCGCCGATTGGCCGCCACTCTGATTCAGTAGTAAGCAGCCCTATCCTAACATTGAGGCTACACGCTCCACTGCCTTTAGGAATTGGCCGACCTCCTCTTCAGTGTTGTAGACGGCGAAAGAAGCTCTGACAGTGCCGGGGATACCCAGCCGTTCCATCAGCGGCTGGGCGCAATGATGACCGGTGCGCACCGCCACTCCGAGACCATCGAGAAGCATACCGAAATCATAGGGATGCTCATCGCCGACGAGGAAGGAGAGGACGGCGGATTTATGAGAAGCTTCTCCGAATATGCGAACTCCCGGAGCGACATCCCGCAATCCGTCGGTCGCCAATCTCAGCAACTTTTCTTCGTGAGCTTCTATCGCATCTAAACCTGTCGATTCAAGAAAATTCAACGCTTCATCAAATGCCGCTATCCCGACAAAGTCAGGAGTGCCGGCCTCGAATTTAAAGGGGAGATCGGCAAAAGTCGTACCCTCAAATGAAACGTGACTGATCATCTCGCCTCCACCTTGATAAGGGGGCATACGCTCAAGCAATTTCTCTTTTCCGTAGAGCACACCGATTCCGGAAGGCCCATACATCTTATGCGCCGAAAAGGCATAGAAGTCGCAATCCAGGTCTTTGACATCGATATGAAGATGAGGTGAGGCCTGGGCTCCGTCGATGACCGCTATCGCTCCATGTTCATGTGCTATCCGGGTCATTTCCTTGACCGGGTTGATAGTGCCCAAGACATTGCTGACGTGGCAGAAGGCTGCTATACGGGTCTTTTCATTGAAAAGCGACCGATACTGATCGAGATCGAGTTCCCCCCTGTCATTGATATTGACCACGCGAATCTTCATTCCCGGATTGGAGGCCTGAAGAAGCTGCCAGGGCACTATATTCGAATGATGCTCCATGACAGTAAGGATAATCTCTGAGTCCTCTGGTATAATCTTGCCCAGGGATGAAGCGACGAGATTGAGGGCTTCGGTAGTGCCGCGTGTAAAGATAATCTCCTTCTCGGAGCCGGCGTTGAGATACTTCGCCAAATGACGACGTGTACGCTCCTGCATCTCGGTCGCCTCTTGCGAAAGAGTATGCACTCCGCGATGCACATTCGCCTTATGATCCACGTACATCTCCCTGACGGCCTCGATAACTCTGTCCGGAGTCTGAGACGTCGCCGTATTATCCAGATATATCAGCGGCTTGCCATTGACGAGTCTGTCGAGAGACGGGAATTCCGATCTGATCTTTGCTATATCCAACATATCTTCGGTGTATTAAAATCAACCGCAATCGCACGCACAATCATGACATCCTGCCATTTCCCCTGCGAAGCGGCGTTCCACTATATGGCTCAGGCGCTCTTTAAGCCCCGGGATCCTGACCTTGTCGATGACGTCAGCCATAAAGGCCTGCTTCAGCAGCATCCGGGCTTCGGATTCGTCAATACCGCGTGTGCGCATATAAAAAAGTTGCATGGAGTCGAGCTGCCCGGTAGCAGAGCCATGACTACACTTCACGTCGTCGTTATATATTTCAAGTTGAGGCTTCGAAAACATCCTGGCCTCATCGCTGCCGACAAGGTTGCGGTTGCTCTGATAAGCTTCATTCTTCACGGCTCCTTCGGCAACTTTCACCAATCCGGTGAAGGCGCATCGCGCGCGATCGTCGAGACTGAATTTGAATAGTTCATCGGTCAGGCAGCGGTCGCAATCATGATCTACTCTGGAGTAGACATCGATCAATCGGTCGGCGTCAGCTATACCCATACCGTAAAGGCGGAGTTCTGCGTCGTTGCCTGCGAAGCGGCAATGATATTCATTACGTGTAACCCCGTTATAAATGGTCATTCCGTCGATTACAACGTGTGATTCAGCTTCCTGACGGAGCCATAGAGTCGAAAGCCGGCGTGAAGTCTCGCCGGATTCCTCCATCCCGTACAAGTCAAGATGCGAGCCGGCTAAGGCAAATACCTCCAAAGTACGGAGCGAGAGCAAGTCGTTAGACCCATGGGAAGTATGGTCACACATCAGCAACCTCATTTCGGCGCCTTCCTCCATGACTACAACTATACGCATCGGAGTAAGCATATTGTCGGCGCCACCTGAGATATTCACAATCTGCACAGGGTTTTCTACTTTCACTCCCTTGCTGACGCGTATCCATAATCCATCCTGAGCAAGAAGTCCGGAGAGTGACACCAGAGGATTATTGTCGTCGGCAAGCATGCCGTAGTAGCGTCCGACCAGATCCGGATCTTCAAGCGCTTTGGCGCGGAGACTGCAGATCTCGACTCCTTCAGGGAGCGGTTTGCGACTTTCGGAAGTCTCGGCGAAGGAATCGTTGATCATAAAGAAGAGAGCGGTAGCTATCCGGGGAATACCGCAACGGAAACTGTCGGCCGGACTGACAGGCAGTGGAATCCGGTTGATATTGACTCCGTAATCATGACCCAATATTTCCGGCAGATCAATAATCTCGTAATTTTCCGAACCCTTCTTGGGCAGACGTGTATGGAGCAACCCTTCGAGGGCACTCTTGCGCCGCACATTAATAGCCGGCGCCGAGTTGGAGTCTATTTCTTCCCGATTCTTCTCGAAAAGTTCTATATATTGTCTGAGTGCGTTATCCGTCATCGTTTACTCCTCCCCTAATTCACGTTTAATCCAGTCATAGCCTCTCTCTTCGAGTTCGAGGGCAAGTTCAGGACCGGCTGTCTTGACAATCCGGCCTTTATAAAGAATATGGACCACATCGGGCTTGATATAGTCAAGTAGACGCTGATAGTGGGTGATGACGATAGTAGCATTATTTTCCGTCTTGAGTTTATTGACCCCTTCCGCCACGATGCGCAACGCATCGATATCCAGTCCGGAATCGGTCTCATCAAGAATCGACAGGCGGGGCTCGAGGACGGCCATCTGGAAAATCTCATTGCGCTTTTTTTCTCCCCCGGAGAAGCCTTCGTTGACGCTGCGCGAGGCGAGTTTATTGTCGAGTTCCACAATAGAGCGCTTCTCCCGCATAAGTTTCAGAAATTCGGCGGCACTCATCGGGCCCTCGCCAAAGTATTTACGCTTGGCATTGACGGCAGCACGCATGAAATTCATCATAGATACACCGGGGATCTCCACCGGATACTGAAAACCGAGAAAGAGACCCTCATGGCTGCGTGTCTCGGGAAGCATCTCGAGCAGATTCTTACCATAGAATTCAACGCTGCCTCCTGTCACTTCATAAGCGGGATTTCCCGCCAAGACCATGGAAAGCGTAGATTTCCCGGATCCGTTAGGCCCCATGATAGCGTGGACCTCACCCGGTCTGACTTCCAGGTTAAGCCCTTTTAATATCTCTTTTCCGTTGATTTCTGCATGCAGATCTTTGACCTTAAGCATTTTTTATATTCTTTTTAGTTTTTATTCAAATTAGTAAGTATAGGTCCGAAACATGAATCCCCGCTTTCCCAATCCTGTTGTCTACTCCAATTATAACGCCTGCGGGCTTACAGAGGTTGAGCGAGATCTTCTTCGCTTCGCGAAGTTGCTCTTCATGAGCAAATTCGCTGAAGCTGCAACTCCCTAAAGCTATGGGAGCAAGCGACATCACTACGCTGCTGATATTTCCGTCGTCGGCACGTCCATAACGCATCAGGGCCGATTCCGGATTCAGTCCAACAAGAATATTATAGATTATGGAAAGCATCAACATATAATTGACCAGACAGAAGACCGCCCCTATGAGAGAATCAAGCAGTCCTGTGCCTACATTCTCCATAGCCTGCCGGATCACACCCGTCACCGACTTGAACAACATGTAGACGATGAAAAACACCATCCCCCCTCCTAAATTGGAAGCAAGATACATCGCCCCGCGGCTACGCGCTCCATAAGGTAGGAAATCCATTATGACCGACGTAGCGCCATCCATGAAAATATGAGAGCAGACTATTCCGAAAGCCATCCCGAGCACACTCGTGACCATTCCTGTAAGCCCTCGCCGGTAACCGCGAAGCACTCCCAGCGCTGCGATGCACAGTGCGATGATATGAAACAGAGCGTCTCCCATTGCCATTTTTACATTTAGACTACAAATTTACCAATTTTTAACGAGTCTGCCAAATACATTCGCCCGCGAAACTCTTGCCAATCCCGCATTTTTTTACTAAATTCGCGTTAAGGAAATGAAAGGATTATCTACATATTATGCTCTTAAGGTGAAATTCCATGATCTCAGGGTAGCACTGGGATTTACCGTCGTTGCCATACTTCTCTGCATGGCGGCCTATTATGCGTATAATCAATTCATTGTCTCGCCTCCCTACGTAGATCCCGAAAGATACCCTGTAAGAGGTCTTGACGTCTCGGCCCACAACGGAATGATGAATCTCGATGCAGCGGCAAGCGACGGATATCAGTTTATATTCATCAAAGCCTCCGAAGGAAACACTTTCCGAGATCAGAATTTCCGGATAAATTATTCAAAGGCTTTTCATGCCGGAATGAAAATAGGCGCTTACCATTATTTCCGCTTCGACTGCGACGGCAAGTCGCAGGCCAAGAATCTTTTAGGTGCGATCGACAATCGTCCGCTCGATTTGGGAGTGGCTATAGATATCGAGGAGCATAATAATGCAGCGGGCGTTGACTCCATCAAGATTGCCGAGAGGCTTCTATCAATGATCGAATATCTCAATATGAGCGGCCACAGAGTCACACTATATTCCAATATTTCAGGATATTACGATTATATCAAAGAAGTTGTGCCCGGAGCATGCCTCTGGATATGCTCTTTCTCTTCCGACCCGATCAACGCAGAATGGACCTATTGGCAATATTACCATCACGGCCGAGTGTCAGGCATCCGCGGTGATGTCGATCTTAACGCCTTCTGCGGTTCGCAAGCCGACTGGGAGCGCTTTCTCGAAGGCGCGCAATGGCCCTACGAGACCATCTGAACCATAATGCAATATTTAGCGCAGTATGGCGTTATTTAATAGAAAAATCAGGCGATTTTGTTTCCACCTCATTTTTGAAACGTGAATAAATTCTTTAACCACATACCCCTCATCACTCATAAGATTTCCGAACGACTCATGTCGTGTTTCGGCGAAGTGAACATGACGGCGCTCTCCGCCGTCATGATGCTCGTCGCGGCATTGTGTCCGCTCCAGGCTTCTGCGCTTTCACCGGATTATTACGCCGAATCATCTCGTCTCAGTTCCGGGAAATGGGTGAAAGTCAAAGTAGAACAGACGGGGATTCAGTTTATTTCGGCTGCCAATCTCAAGAAAATGGGATTTGCGGATCCGACAAAAGTGTCAGTCTACGGATTCGGCGGCCGCCAACTCAACCAGACTCTTACTGCTGCCGAGCCTGACGATCTGCCGCGGATAGCAAGCTACTCCAATGCCAAGGGTCTCTATTTCTTCGGCTATGACCATATCCGCTGGACTCCCAACCGGGCAAGCCAGTTGGTCCCGTTTACCCATACGATGCATTCCTATGCCGAGGAGTCATGGTATTTCCTCAGCGACTCCGACAACGCTCCGGCTGAGATTGAGCAGGCTCCCTCAATGCCGGAATCGCCCGGGATGCCGGAAATCACCACTTTCCGTCAGCCTCTGCTCCATGAGCAGGATCTCTATCATCCCTCAAATACGGGTTCGCGTTATCTCGGTGAGGATTTCCGCTCGCCGACCCGGCGTGCATTTGACTTCTCTTTGCCGGATGCCGTCGAAGGGTCCGACTGCGTAATCAGTTACGGTTTCGGAAGCAATACGACCGGCACCTCCACACTCAGTCTTGCCGCTACCGGCGCTTCAGGCACCCAGAATTTCACGGAGAAGCTCAGCGCTATCACCGACGGCGAGCAATTCATGAGCTATACCTCCACTTCACGTTTGATCAAAGCTCCCGGTGCGAATCTCAGACTTGAATTTTCTTTCCAGGGATCAGGCACGATCAAACTTGCCCGCATGGACTATATTGAAGTTCAGTATGAGCGCAATCTGCGCCTCAGCAACGGTCAATTATATTTTACAGTCACTAATTCTTCTCCCGGCAGGGTACGCCTTTCGGGAGTCGAAGCCTCAACCATCGTCTGGGACGTCACCGATCCCTCGCACCACACTCTTGTAAAGACTGAGGCCGGAGAGGGAGGAACCCTCACCTTCACTACACCCGGAGGCTTACATGAATACGCCGCCTTTACTCCTGACAAAGCCGGCTTCGCAGTGACCGAATATGCCCGCGTTGCAAATCAGGACATTCATTCTCTCCCTATCCCGGACATGCTGATCATCGCTCCGGCCGCATTTAAGGAGGCTGCCGCGCTTATGGCCGCCCATCACCGCGATCACGACGGGCTGACGGTAGAGGTCCTCACTCCGGAAGCTATCTACAATGAATTCTCCTCCGGCACTCCCGATGCGACAGCTTTCCGCCGCCTCATGAAAATGTGGTACGACCGCGGCCTTCATGCCAACCCCGACTCCGACGAGTCCATGACCTCCAATCTCAGGTACTGTCTCATCATGGGCGAGGCTACGTACGATCAGAAGCTGCGTATGGATGCCAACAAAAACACCGGTTATCCTTTTATCCCCATCTGGCAGTCATATTCCGGCAACTCCGGGACTACTTCCTACTCTACCGATGATTATATCGGAATGCTCGCAGACTCTCCGACATTTGAAATCGGGCAGGAGATAATACACGTAGCTGTAGGCCGGATGCCTTTTCATTCAGCTGAAGAGGCTCTCACCCTGACACGCAAATATATCGATTATGTGACCAAGCCTGAAGTCGGAGAATGGAGAAACCGCCTGATGTTTATCGCTGACGATGAGAACCAGGGCGACCATCTCAATCAATCGGAAGATATGATCCGCAATATGCGCAATACTCCCGCAGGTAAGAATTTCCGCTACGAAAAGCTTTATCTCGACTCCTATCAGCGGGAAGAGAGCAGCCTTGGCCCTGTCTATACCAAGGCGAAAGAAAGGATGATGAACCTCTGGAATTCCGGAGTGGCATATATCAACTATATCGGCCATGCAAATCCGGTCAGCTGGACTCATGAGAATCTCATGAACTGGACCGATATCACCTCTTTCTCCAATAGCAATCTTCCCTTCGTATATGCCGCAACTTGCGAGTTCGGACGCATTGACGCCGACACACGGAGCGGAGCTGAAGTGCTCTGGGCCTATCCCGAATCCGGAATCATCGGAATCATCGCGCCCAACCGCACGGTCTGGATCGACCAGAACGGCAAACTGACCCGCGAGATGGGGAAGTCGCTCTTCAAACCCGGAGCAGACGGCCGCACTCCCACCGTAGGCGAAGCTATGATCGAGGCAAAAAACAACTATCCCGCAACATCGAGCAATTCCCGCCCGAACAATACCAATAAACTCCGCTACGTCCTCCTGGGGAATCCCGCGATGCGGATGCCTGTGCCTACCCATACAGTCGAACTGACGGAGTTCAACGGCGCGGCACCCACGGCAGTAGCCCCGGAAGATTATCCGGTCGTGCCCTCGATGGCGCGAGTTGAGATCGCAGGCGTCATCAAGGACCCGGAGGGTAATGTCGATGACTCTTTCGACGGCTTTGTGGAAATTCAACTCTATGACGCCGAGAAAACTATAGAAACCTTCGGAAACGGCTCTACAGGAGTTGTCAGCTATTACAACGACAGAAAGACACTACTCTATCGCGGTATAGCCAAAGCTGCCAAAGGAGCATGGACAGCCTCGGTGATTGTGCCTTCGGAGATAGAAAACAACTATTCACCCGCACAATTCAACTTCTATGCCTACACTTCCGACCGGAAGGAAGCTCACGGTGAATTTTCAGGTTTCTACGTCTACGGAGCCGGGGACATGGATGACAAGGACACTCAAGGCCCCACCATCGAATTCTTTGCGCTTAACCGCGAGGATTTCCAGCCCGGACAAGTAGTACATTCCTCTCCTATCGCCATGGCTAAGATCTCCGACCCCTCCGGCATCAACATTTCCGACGCCGGAATCGGCCACTCAATGATGCTGACTCTCGATGACAATGTTTACTTCACTGATATCAACTCCTATTATTCGCCGAATGCAGATGATGTCAGCGGGGGCTCCATTGCCTACCCCCTGTCGGAAATCGCGCCCGGGAAGCATACCCTCAAACTGACCGTATGGGACAACGCGAAGAACTCTTCGACTGCGTCTCTAAACTTTGAGGTAGCCGTAGCCAAAACGCCGGAGATATATTCTCTATCGACCGATGTCAATCCGGCTCGCGATCACGTGAACTTCACCCTCTCTACAGATCGGCCGAAGGCAAAAGTCGAGTGCCACATTGAGGTATTCGATCTTAACGGCCGCAGAGTATGGAGTTCGGAATCGACCGTGTCGACCGACCTTAGGGCAGGCATCAAAGTGCCCTGGAATCTCTGTGATGCTTCCGGCATAAGAGTGCCGAGAGGGATATATCTCTATAGAGCTACGATTATCTCACCTGAAGGCCCTCAGACCTCCAAGTCATATAAACTCGCCGTGACTGCTCCCTGACGGCAAGATGCATCGACATGATTCTTTGAAATGCCGACAAAATTTGCTAATTTTGCAATTTAATTCATAATCTTTTCTGATTATAGCTAAAGATCCTCAAGATAATGAACCAGATTACGCCACCGATTCTGCCGGAGCCGACCCTGCGACGCCTTCCATGGTATCTCGCATACGTCGAGACATTACTTGCCCGCGGAATCGACCACGTAAGCTCCACGTCCATCTCAAAGGCTCTTAATGTAGATGCATCAAGGATCGCAAAGGATTTATCCTTTCTGAATCTGAAAGGGAAAACCCGCATAGGATACGAAGTCAAAGCTTTGGCTGAGACCTTATCCGATTTTCTCGGATTCAAGGCGGAGCATAAGGCTGTCGTATTCGGAGCGGGCAATCTCGGACGTGCTCTCATTCTCGACAAAGGCCTCGCCAACTACGGCATGAAGATAGTCGGCGCTGTGGATACCGATCCGGCCATTCAGGGAATGATCGTCGAGGGAGTCGAGATTATCCCGCCCGAAGATCTCGGGAATCTCATGAAGAATGAAAAGCCTGCTGTCGCAATCCTGACCATCCCGGCCGATGCCGCCCAGGAGGTAGCTGACGCCGCAATCGCCGCCGGATTCACCGCCATCTGGAACTTCTCACCTTATCGTGTCAAAGTCCCTGCCGGAATAGCACTCGCAAATACTTCCATATATGCTCACCTGGCTCTGATCTATAACCGTCTGGCCGCAGCTCCGGCAAATTAGACCTCTAATTTCGCTCCAATAATGAAGATTTTTTCTCCCATATCCCCTTTCTTCGACATTCCTTCTTCCCTTGAAGGCAAGAAGGTCAGTCACGTTGACATAAGGCCCGGCGAAGATTGGCTTATATGGCCCGACTCTTGCTGGATACTCTCCAATCGTCCGGTCTTCATACCTGACTTCGACGAGTATTTTATCGGAGTGCCGGCGCTGGCCGGGAAAATTGGTCGGCTCGGAAAGACAATAGCTCCGAAATTCGCCCGAAGATATATAGGATCTCTGTCGGCAGCAATCATAATCCTATCAAAAAACGTGGAAAAGACACTGGAAGCAGGAAATATTCCGGCCGGATCTTCAATATGCTTCGACAACTCCATAATACTTGGAGATTGGGTTGATATTGACAATAATGAAATTCCGGAGAAGCCACTTACATTGCGACTCGAAGAATTCTTCATCCCTGATATCGACAAAGAGGACCGCGACGCCCCTTGGTACGACTTTGAAATAAAGATAGCTCCCGAAAGTCTGTTTTCAACCATAGTCGAGACCTCCCGGCGCCATACTCTGAAGATGGGCGACATCATCCTCCACCCTCTCGTCAACTACTCTATCGATCTCAGAGAGAATGAAAATATCCGGATCTCCATTCCCGAACTGAGTCCGACCCCTATCCTTACAACAAAATTCAAATAATCCCTTCTCCCCATAATTTAACCGAATAACATCATAGTTTATAACCGAATAACAACGCAGTTAACTCTGTCAGCTGCGTTATCAACCTCACTCAAAATATGCGTTTTCTATTAATATCCATTCTGACACTTTGCGGCCTCGTCTCCTCCACGGCCTCCGCGGCCTACACTCAGGCGAACTTCGCTAAATCGTCGCGTTTAGCAACCGGGAAATGGGTAAAGATCGCCATTGATAAGACCGGCGTCTACGAAATTTCCTATGAGGCTCTGCGCAATATGGGATTCCCCAATCCTGAAAAAGTCGGGATCTACGGACGTGGTAACCGCCAATTTTCGCTAAATTTCCAGAGTGCCACTCAGGTGCCCCAATACTTTGATGATGTGCAGCCGGTGCCCATCGTACGCGGCATAGAAAAGATATACTTCTACGGCCAAGGTCCGGAAGAATTGAAGTATCAGGTAAATTCCGCGGCATATACAGGTAAAGCCGCCTTGATGAGACTCTCCAATAACATCTATTCTGCTGAGGGATATTACTTTCTGAGTGACTCAGAGGAACCCGCTGTCATGAGCTTATCCAAGCCAAAAGACATGCATAAGTACCCATTCCAGAATGACGGCGTCGGATACGTATATCACGAAAAGGACCTCTACCACAACACCCACAAGACCGGTCAGCTCTTCTACGGCGAAAAAATGACGCCCGAAAATCCACGCCTGCGCTTCGACGTCCATCTCCCGGATGCCATCCCTGAGACAGTGGCAGCTGTGGAATGTGTGGCTTATTCATCCAAATTCAAGGATGCTTCCGGCAAGGCTATCCCTGTCACCATGAAATATGGTATTGAGGAAAATGGAGTTGAGATCCCTACCAAGGACGGCGCCGCCGCATCTTCGGATTTCACCGCTCAGGCTCCCTCGGTTTCTCCTATCCTAATCCCCGGCGACAGATTTACGTTCTATCTGGAATGTGATTTCACTGCAAGCGACGGTTGGGACATGGACACGTCCAACCTCGACTACTGGATTATCTGCTATAACCGCAATATCCCGACCCTCGTAGCTTCCGACGGCACCCGCCTTGCCGCGGAAAAGATCGCCCTCCCCGGAATCGGCCGTCCCAATTCGGGCAATGTGCGAATCCCCAACGGAATAAATCGCATAGTGATCGACGTGACGGATCCGTTCAATCCATTTGAATATGAGCTTTATCCTGACGGAGCTGACGGAATCGCCTTAGTAAAAAATACGAACTATACTCCCGAATTAATGATCATCGACCCGTCGATGCCCCAGATGCAGGTAAAGAATATCACTACTGACTTTACTGAAATCAAAAATCAGAATATCCATAAGCAAGCCGTCGACGGAGCAGACCTGGTCATCATCTGCATTCCTCAGCTTAAGGAATCGGCCGAACGCCTTGCCGATATCCATCGAACTAAGCTGAATCAGCGCGTCATAGTCGCAACTACGGATGAGTGCTACAACGAGTTCTCGGCCGGAATCCCCGATCCGATGGCATATCGCGGGCTCGTGAAGATGGCCTATATGTCTGACTATGGCTGTCGCAACCTTCTCCTCATGGGTCCGTTATACGCCGACTTCCGAGGCATCGAAGCCGACAAAAATCCGAAAGAAGGCATCATTGCTTTCCAATCAACAACTACAAGCACCGAGCGCGGAGGCTTCAACTGCAATGACTTCTATGGCCTGATGATCGACTTCATGGGATATACCCCCCTCGAAAATCAGAAAATACCTGTCGGAGTCGCAATCCTCCCTGTACGCTATCCGGCGGAGGCTGACAACTACATCAATAAAGTTGAAGCTTACGTAGATCGCGACGACCACGCCTATTATCTCAATCATTTCCTAAGTGTCGGTGGAGTCGGCGATGCTGACCTCCACACATCTCAGGTGCCTGAAGTCGACCGATTCATCACAGGGCTTGGCAAACGCACAGTCATCAACACTCAGCTCGGTATCGACGCTTATGGCTATGAAGCGGCCCACGACAAATTCTTCCGGATGCTGGATGAGGGCGTCAATATCGTGACATATTACGGCCATGGCGGTCCGGTACGTCTAAATCATAAAGGCAATTTCTTCAATGCTCCCGATGTATTGAAGTTCCGCAATCCTATCACTCCCATCTGGGGCTTCGCAGGCTGCGAACTTTCCGAGCCGGATCGGGGCATCCGGGGCATGGGAGAGTCAATGGTGACCTCTACTCCTTACGGCATGATAGGCACAATCCTCGCCACGCGCGAGACATGGTCGAGCATGAACCTTGATTTCTTCAAGAAATTCACAGCCAACTTCCTCCGCGACGGAGGTCTCGTAACTTCGAAGCCTTACGCCGAGGCTATGACAATCGGCCAGATCTTCGCCCGCACCAAGACTCACTCGACTTATGCCAATGAAATGGCTTATCAACTTATCTGCGACCCGGCGGTAATCATTCCGACGGTCAACCGATATATCACCGTTGATCAGAGCGAGGAAGAACTCAAGGCAATAGGCGGAGAATGGATGGAAGTTTCCGGATTTGTAGAATCTCTTGATAATCCCTCAAATGTGGATGCTGGATTCAATGGTGAGGTAGTGCTCAGGCTTATGGAGCCGCTGAAGGAGATACCGTGTCAGCACCTTGTGCTCAAAGCTCAGAAAGAGACATGTCCGGCGGATTCTGTAAAGATAAATCTGACCTACGCTGACATCCAGTCGGCAATGGCGGTCGCCAAGGTTAAGAACGGCCGATTCTCAGCCAGAATCATGGTACCGGAAAATATCTCCCAATTCGACGGGAAATTCGGTCGTCTCCATCTTTGCGCATATGATCCCGCTACGCGACTCGGGGCTGCCGCATTGACCTACCCGACTTATATGGTCGCTGAGGAAGGAAGCACCACCACCCTGAGTGCCGACACTCAGGCCCCGGTAGTGGAGCGTCTTGAATATCTGCTCGATTCAAACACTCTGGATATCCGTGTGAGCGACAATCTCGCACTCGCCTACGATGCTGATCCCCTGCGGGCACCTTTCCGCCTTATAATCGACGGCAAGGAATATCGAATGGGAGCATCCATCAAGCCTCGTCTTGATCCGGAAGCCATGGCCTATGAGAAATCCATCACTCTCCATGACCTGCAGGAGGGCACCCACACGGCCCGGATTCAAGTGCGAGATGCAGCCGGAAACGAGACTGTATCCGAAATAGTATTCGATTATCTTCCCTCAATGGCACGCTATGCCATCGCGCTCGAGCAGACAGCAGTCGACGGAGAGGCCCGTTTCTTCACTCTCAACGAAACTCCGGCAAGCGCCGACCTCGTCATCCTCAGCCCCGAAGGGATGGTCGTCCGTCGCGACCGCATGACTGACGGCCGCTACGATTGGGACGCCTGCGACAATGACGGCAATAAAGTTGCCCCCGGTCTCTACAAGGCTTACCTCATCGAGACAGGCGACAAGCAACGTAAGGGGCACTCAGCTCCCATCAACGTCCCCGTAATCTAAGAAATTCGCTGAGTTTTAAAACTTGCGAACTGACAATTACGCAATATTATCGCATTTTTTGAGTTTAAGTATTAGGGTCTGTCTCTCCGGGATAACCCTGATACTTTTTTTCATACTGCCAATAAATGATGAAACGCTTCATACCCCTCCTTCTCCTCATTGCATTCTCACTCCCGGCTCTCGCCGAGGGGGAGAACGACATCAAGGATAATGATTTCAACCCGGTCAATACCGGCGTGACTACCCTTTCGATTGCCCCGGATGCGCGCGGCTCTTCTATGGGTAATCTCGGCGCCGCTACTGATCCGGACATGAACTCTCAATTCTGGAATCCATCGAAGTATGCATTCGCGTATTCGACGGGAGGACTCTCCATTTCATATACTCCGTGGCTGCGTAAGATTGTCAATGACATCTTCCTGGCCAATCTTGCCGGCTACTGGAAACTCGGGTCGGGCGACAATCAGGCTCTATCGGCCTCTTTCCGCTATTTCTCTTTGGGTGAAGTCTCAATGAATGACTATGACGGCAACTCTGCTGTCCAGACCATCAATCCATATGAATTTGCTTTCGACCTTGGATATTCACGCAAACTTTCCGAGAAGTTCTCGATGGGCGTAGTACTCCGTTATATCCTTTCCGACCTTTCGTACGAGGATTCATATTCAGGCGACACTAATACTGCGGCGTCAGCATTTGCCGCTGATCTTTCGGGATATTTCGTCACTTATCCGATGGTAGGTCGCAACGAATGTCAGTTCTCATGGGGTTTCAATATAAGCAATATCGGCTCTAAAGTCAGTTATGACCATGGTGCCAACTATGCATTCCTCCCGACCAATCTCCGCCTGGGTGCCAACTTCATGTTTCCGCTGGCTGACTACCATTCAATGTCGTTCGGACTTGATCTCAACAAACTCCTTGTCCCGACCAAGCCGCGTCTGAAAGATTTCGAGGACACTCCCGAAGGTCAGCTCGCCTACGATGAGGCATTGGAAAAGTGGGAGACGATGTCGCCAATCACAGGCATCTTCAAGTCATTCTCCGATGCTCCCGGCGGATTCGGAGAGGAAATGAAGGAGATCAATGTATCGATAGGCGCGGAATACGCATATAACCAGCAATTCTTTGCCCGCGCAGGTTATAATTATGAGAATGCCAGCAAAGGCGGCCGCTCCTACTTCGCTTTCGGCGCAGGCTTCTCACTCAATGTCGTTCAGCTCGACGCATCCTATATGCTGGCTACTGCCCAGAGCTCACCCCTTGACCAGACATTGCGCTTCACTCTCACCTTCGACATGGACGGTCTTCGCGATCTTCTCGGCAAACGCCGCAGATAATAATGGGATTCAATTCGATAGCTTTTCTGCTATTCCTGCCAATAGTCTTTCTGCTCTATTGGCTTCTCTTCGGCAAGCGGCTGAAGTGGCAGAACGGCTTCGTCGTAGTATCAAGCTACATTTTCTATGGATGGTGGGATATCAAGTTTCTTCTCTTGATATCCGCCACTACTTTTTTCAGTTACCTGAGCGGACTTGCAATCGAACAATGGAATCCGCCGACTAACTCCTCTTCAGTCAATAATAACGAGACAGATTTCCGGGCACCCCGGAAACCATGGAAGGCGAGGACGGCTCTATGGGCAAATATTATTTTGAATGTAGGAATTCTCTGTCTTTTCAAATATTATAATTTCTTTGTCCATAACCTGCAGGCGCTCCTCGCTCCTATGGGCCTTAATCCGGATTCAATTACATTGAATCTGATACTCCCGGTCGGAATCTCATTCTATACGTTTCAGGCACTGAGTTATTCGATAGATGTCTATCGCCACAAAATAAAAGCTACCCGGGATATAATAGCATTCTTTGCATTTATCTCCTTCTTTCCCCAGCTCGTGGCCGGCCCTATCGAACGCGCTACAAATCTGCTGCCTCAGTTTCTTAAATCGCGCAGGTTCTCCTATCCCGAAGCTGTCGATGGATGCAGGCAGATACTCTGGGGATTTTTTAAAAAGGTCGTTCTTGCCGATAATTGCGCTGTATTCGCTAATCAGGCATTTGCGGATCCTGACAGCATGGGAGGCCTGAATCTCTGGATCGGAGCATTGTGCTTCTCTTTTCAGATTTACGGAGATTTCTCGGGATATTCGGATATCGCTATCGGAGTATCGAAACTTTTCGGGATCAATCTGATGAGGAACTTCAACAATCCCTATTTTTCCCGCGACATAGCGGAATTCTGGCGCCGCTGGCATATATCGCTGACGACATGGTTTAGGGACTACATATATATTCCCCTCGGCGGGAGCAGGGTCACAAAGCATAAAACCCTGCGCAACACTTTTATAATATTTCTGGTAAGCGGCCTATGGCATGGCGCAGAATGGACATTCGTAGCATGGGGAGCCTATCACGCAGTGCTGTTCACTCCTCTTATCGCTATGGGGAAGAATAGAAAGTACCTTGACAATCCCGGACAAGGAAGAAGCTTACCTACAATGCGCGAATCCCTATACATGGGAATTACCTTTCTTTTAGTCTGCGCGGGCTGGGTCATTTTTCGCGCTGATAACATAGGGCACGCTTGGAATTATCTCATCAGGATGCTTACGAATTTCCATTACGGAGGAGGACGTCCTGAATTATCCGTCTTTTTATGGATGGCTATCACCATAGCAGTGGAATGGATTCAAAGAGATCGTCCTCATCCCTTTGCAATCACCGGCAATGGCATTCTGCGTTATGCTTCCGTCCGGTGGATTCTTTATCTGACCATAGTCATGCTTTGCTATTGCTGCAAGACTGTCCAGAGTAATTTCATCTATTTCCAATTTTAGACCCGATTCCAATTTTAGACCCGATGAAAAAATTTCTAAGTAAGATAAGTCTTTTTTTCTTATTGGTAGCGGTCCTCACAGGTCTATGGGGATGGTATGCTTTTACATTCGAACCGAAGAATTCTGATTCTTATTTAGCAGCCCATTCCAATAAAATGGCCCGGCTTGATACTCTCAGTTCTCCCCGGATAATATTGGTCGGGGGGAGCAACGTCGCTTTCGGATTTGACAGCGGCAGGATATCAGACAGTCTGCAAAGAAATGTACAGAATATGGGCGTTCATGCCTCAATCGGGTTGCGGTATACCATGGATCAGACAGCTCGCGGTCTTCGTAAAGGGGATGTGGTCATAATAATGCCGGAATACGAACAGTTTTTCTTCGAATATAACGGCTCGGGTGATATCCCTGCCCGGACATTTCTATACTCTCCGCCGGGCTCATGGAGGGATTTGAATTTCTTCCAGATAATCAATATCATTGATGGCTTTCCAAAAATGGAAATAGCTCGTCGGGAGGAGCGGAAGTCCACTCCCGGAAATTCGGGGTGGAATTATTCTGCCCGCAATTTCAATACATTTGGAGATGAAAGTGCGCATTGGGAGGCTGACAGCATGACATTCGATTTTGACCTCACTTTACTTCCGGATTCTCCTGACCATTATGCCGTAGCTGACTTTGCATCCAAAGTAAAGGACTGGCGAAATAATGGATATGAAGTCTTTCTGCTGTGGCCATCCACACAAAGAGAGAATTTTACGCGCAATTATCCTCAACTCCGATCTCTTGAAAAGGCTTTGGAAGAAAAAGGGATTTCATTCGATTGCTCTCCGGAAACTTTCCTGCATGATGCATCGGAAATGTTTGACAGTGACTATCACGTCAGATACCCGGGGGTCAGAAGTAATACTGATAAAATGATTCAATTCTTAAAATCTAAAAAGATATGATACGTATCGGTCAGGGATTTGACGTCCATAAACTTGTAGAAGGCCGCGATCTTTGGATCTGTGGCATTAAGGTGCCTCATTCGCTCGGGCTACTTGGGCATAGTGACGCCGACGTGGCAATCCATGCTCTTTGCGACGCTCTCCTCGGAGCTTTGGCATTGGGAGACATAGGAAAATTATTCCCGGATACGGATCCTGCTTATAAGGGAATCGATTCCAAGATACTCCTCAGCCATGTCGTCAGTCTTATATGCGGGAAGGGATGGCAGATAGCTAACGTCGACCTGACAATCATGGCCGAACGCCCGAAGTTCCGTCCGCATATCGATAAGATGCGTAATTCGCTGGCCGACGTCATGAAGATTCCCGTCGATTGCGTTTCCGTAAAAGCCACAACCACCGAACGACTCGGCTTCACCGGCCGGGAAGAGGGTATTGCAGCCCTCGCGGTCGCATTGCTCACCCGTTGACGCTGATTATCTAACCTACGGTCAGTCATCACCGATTCCCCGCTTGTCTTGTCGATGTCAGAGTCTGTTAAATATAAAACTCCGGGATTCCCCTGTTCAGCTGCTCATCGAGTGGCAGGCTGCTCTGCGTTATGTATCTATCTTGCCTGCAATCTCCCTTTTATCATACGCTATACTCTTCGCTTAGATCCTGCGGGCGGAATTTTGACGGCTGCTGCCTCAATAATCTACATCTGCATGGTTATTATGGTCTTCATGCGCTGTTCCCTGCACTCTATTTTTCAAATCGATCAGAAGAGACTGTTAATTGGCTTAGGAATTCTGACTGCCGCTGCGTTTTTCGCTATGCGTTTTGTCCCGCTGACAGCATTTACAATCGACCGCTGGAAAATAATAAATCTTTTCTGGGATTCAGTGCGCGCCGGAGTCTATCCTTATGGAATGTCGACTCCTGTCGGTAATTCGCTCGGTGCCTCTCCGGTCTATTTCCTGATCGCTTATCCTGCGTATGCCACAGGATGGTTTGAACTGCTGCCGCTGAGTGTTCCTTGGATATGGTGGTTCGGATTCCCCCGGCTTAACCTGCAGTTGCGTTTAACCGGCTTGATATTCATCTTCGCCTCCCCTATTTTTATCTACGAAATTCTGACACGCAGCACCCTTCTATTCAACTCCATTCTGATTGCAGCCTTTTGCGCTTGGATACTTTCCGTGAAAACTTGGAATTGGAAGATAGTCATTCTTTACGGAATCCTCGGAGGTCTTCTCCTGAATACCCGGACTGTATTCGGCCTTCCCATAGCTGTCGCCATGTTATATCTGATTCGCCGCCGGGAATTGAGTATGAGAATCATCTGCACGGCATGTATGATGGCGATGACTTATATAGCGGTCTATGTAATTTTTGCTCTATTCTGGAGCACTGCGGAAGTCCTTACCGCCAATCCGCTCACAGTACAGAGCGAGAATCTTTATCCTCCGCTATTTATGTTGATCATGATCTTTATAGCCACAGTGGGAGGATTAGTTGCCTGCCGGAAAAACGTCCTTCTATTCGGAGGGGTATGCATGTTTATAGCTGTCGCAGCCTATATAGCCATACAGATAAGTCGTCACGGTTGCCAAGCCGCATTGCTCGGCAAGGAGTCGGATATCACCTATCTCGCATTCTGCCTCCCCTTCATCCTGCCATATCTCACCTTGTCAAAGAAATATTAGCTGGCGCCGTCTGCTATTGCATAAGGCGTAATTTTTTAGATATAGGTCAATAATTATTTTCAATTAGATTCCCAAATTCCTAAGTTGCGAAATCAGATTGAACAGATATCCTCCTACGCATTATTATTACGAGAATATACGAAACATCAATATAAGATGATGTCATTCTATGACTATCTTATTGGAGAGAATAATAGAGTTTAAAGCTTTTATACGTAGTAACCATATGTAAAAATAATAATATTTCAAATATTTATTCATTCCTGATAAAACCTATTTATGTAGGTAATAGATCAAATGAAAAGATGCATTTCGAAATCCCCCAATTCTCTACATTACTAGAAGATTAACCGCACGAAGCAACTTTTTTCTTGATCACATTGTGTAAAGGATTGTCAATTTATGACAATTTATTTGTTCGTACCAAAAATTATAATTAACTTTGTTGTCAAATTATGACAATATTACAAATGAGGTTTTGTGAATTTCTTAGACACCGCCGTGAATCCTTGGGACTTGCTCAAAAGGTTATTGCAGAAGCAATATCTGTAGATGTTCCAATGTACAGTAGATACGAACGTGGTCAGCGACCTTTAAAGGAAGAATATATACCTCTTATTGCTTCAAAACTAAAAGTGAGTTGCTCTACATTGAGACAAATGTGGATTGCTGATAAAATTTTCAACTTCGTATCCGGTGAAGAAAATGTAAAGCAGATACTCAATATTGTTGCCGATAATATTATTGACTCTATAAATGAATAGGATTTGATGAATACAAATACTCTGAGCAATCTGATTAAACAATATAGTGCTGATGATATTGAGAAATCATTGGTTCTTCATTTTATTGAAGTTAATAATATCAATTTCGAAACGTCTGAATATTTATCAGAATATATTTCTAACTTCACTTGTAACCCTATACTTTATTCGGAAGTATTAAATATAGGAGAATACTCCATTGAAGAATTATCAGTGGCGTTTGAACTACTAATCCCACCTTCGGACCGTACGCTAAATGGAGCTTTTTTTACACCCGCCTACATTGTTGATTATATTATCGACAACGTAGCTCCTACGTCCTCTGAAACTATAGCAGACGTGAGTTGTGGAAGTGGAGCTTTTCTATTAGGAATCTTGAGATATTATAATAAAAAGTTCAATCTATCTGTTTCCGAAATTATTAAAAGGAATCTGAGAGGCGCTGATATCCTTGATTATAATGTTCGGCGTGCTAAACTTCTTATCATCTTATTTGCTCTGATGAATCAAGAGAATATTTCTGTGGATGAGATAAATATAATATGCTGTGACAGTTTGCGGTATAATTGGAATCAGAAATTTGATTGTATAGTTGGAAATCCACCATACGTTAAATTCCAGGATATGACAGATGAAAGTAGAACTTTTCTCTCTGAAAATTGGGCTACAACTTCATTTGGAACATTTAATCTCTACTTTGCCTTTTTTGAATTAGGCTATAATCTTCTTTCTGATACAGGAAGATTAGGGTATATTACCCCAAATAACTTTTTTACATCGCTTGCTGGAGAATCATTAAGAACATATTTCCAAAAACATCAATGTATCTATAAAATCGTAGATTTTAATGCCACTAAAGTCTTTGAAGTGCAAACTTATACCGCCATTACATTTTTAAATAAACATAAAAATAATTCTATTGAATATGGTCGTATAAAGGATAACCAAACCCCATCTGATTTCCTTAATGTAATGTTCTTTTCATCTAATTCTTATGAAGAACTAATTGCAAAAAAATGGCGTTTATTGTGTGATGAAGAACGTTTCATCATCAAGCAAATTGAGTCCATTGGCGATCCGATTGGTCAACTATTTAACATTTGTGTAGGTATTGCTACATTAAAGGACGAGGTCTATTCATTTTTCCCAGTTTCCTCGGATGAGACTTACTTCTACTTTGTTCGCGATAACATTACTTGGAAAGTAGAAAAACAGTTAACCCGGAGCACTGTTAAAATTTCAGAGATGAAATGTCAAGCAGATATCTCATCAAATAAAAGGCTTTTCATCTTCCCTTATAAAATGGGCAATGGAAAGATGACTCCTATCCCAGAAAATGAAATGGCTAACAAGTATCCTTACTGCTACGCCTATTTTACTCACGTTAAGGATATATTAGCCTCACGTGGGAAAGGGAAACATATATACATACCATTCTATTCTTACGGGCGCACACAGGGCTTAAATAGAAAAGGAGTAAAGCTATATACTCCAACTTTCAGTAAAACTCCTCGTTTCCTTATCGATTTAGATGAAGATAGCCTTTTTACCAATGGATATGGAATCTATTTTCGCGAGACATCAAAAAATCTCTTTGATACAAATCCTATAACTGAGAAAAATAACTTAGACGTTATTCAAAAGATCCTCAACTCTAACATAATGAATTATTATATTACTGCAACAAGTGTCGCGATCGAGGGAGGTTATCCATGCTACCAGAAAAATTATATTGAGAAATTTACTATTCCCAATTTGGATGATTCTCAAATTAGTCACATTAGATCCATCTCCAATGAAGACGAACTAAATGACTATTTAGAGGAGATTTATCAAATAAATCTCCCCGTACCAAATCTCTGCTCATAAGTCTTTATCAACTCTCTAGCAAACGTTGGATAGTTCATATTATCTATAGAGGCAGTAGTAACAGCTGGCAAAAGATTATCTGCTATTAACTGGGCGTTAGTATTGTATATTTTTGGGGTCTTTCTGTTAAAATCTACAATAAGAAGGCATACACGTTCATACTTATATTCTTCGCCATAGATAGAGTTTCGTCCATTCACTGCATTAAAAGAGTAGATGTACTTCTCCAGATGTTTTGAGATATTTTTGTTTTTTTTGAATCCGACCTTGTTATTCTTGGCTAATTTATCATCATATTCATAGACTGGTATCATATAAAGCTCTCCAAGAACCATTTTAGGACATCTAAGATGTAGATTCAATGCCTCTGCAAATGTTCTTTCATAAAGTGTGTCGAAATTTTTAGTAGTACTGCTCAATTGACTTCTAACGTTTACGGATAAGATATGTTCTGTAAGAGTGTGACCAAACTTGTCTTTTTTCCCTTTTAATATCCCATCAAAATTAAGAACCTCCTCAACTTTTTTTAAGTTATTGGGCATGAAACATATATCTTGAGCTTTACACTTGAAAAATCCTGCCAACTTTTGCTCACCTACGTGAGCCCCATATACTGGGGCTACTAAGTTTGGATTTACTCCATTCTTTATGAATTCAGCTTTTACAGAATCATGAATTATGCAGATAGGTATTTGGGTGCGAATGAGATTGTTTTTACCCTCTTCGCCACCTTTAATTATTGCATCTTCAATCAATTTTTTTATTTGATTTACTGCTTCTTGTATTGATATCATTTTCATTTTAATCAAACAGATCTTTAATATTTACTTGTAAGGCATCCGCTAATCTTTTGATATTACTTAGAGTAATGTTTCTTTCGGCTCTCTCAATCATACCAATATATGTACGATGAAATCCAGCTCTGTAAGCAAGTTCCTCCTGAGATATGCCTTTCCCCTTCCTAATTTGCTGAATTTTAAAACCAAATTCTTTGAGTAATGATAAATTCGTTTCCATAAGCTAATTATCGTATGCAAAATTACGACTAAGTATGCACGATTACAACATACAATAATTAGCATTTTGGGTTCTAATATGTTAAGAGCCTATATTTAAGTATTGTGAGTAGTTATAATTGTCAAACAAGACTATTGTGATAATCTATCGAACTTAAGACCCTCTCATTTGGACTATAACTCTACTAGGCTATGCTAGAATGGGCGAATCTTACTTTTGTCACATCCTGAAAAACCCATAAAAATAATGCCCTGTCTTTCTCAAGCTAAGGCTCTAACATATCCAAATGCATCTGCATCTCTTTAACATGGGGAATAGAACACGAAGTTAACTCTACCTTATTTAAAGCCATTTATTTTCAAAAAATTTCTTTGAATTCCCAAACTCCTGGGAGTTCCTATATATATTCAAAGAGGATGGAAGAAAAAAAGGAGAAGACAGCGAAGGAGACATCATGTAAAATCTATATATCCGCTTTTCTTGATTCTTCTCCCTTTAAAAAATTCTCGAATCGGATTACCTGCGAATCTGATGTTGGGATCGCTGATATTTAACAACTTGATTCATCTTAACGGAGATAATTTTTGGGTATCATAGTAACCAAGTATATTTAGAATCAGTGTGACCATAGATCCAACAATCCTAAATATATGGGTCCATTAAACTAAGCCAAAATGTAGAGTTAAGCCCTTATTTTAAGGATATAATGATTAGATGGAGAATAATAGATCATTCTAATCTAATAAAATTCAATCCAGAATCGTAAGATAAAATAAGAAGTATCCAAATAACTTAATTTTTCAAGTTAGGAAATACTTTTTTTAACCGAATTATCTATATAATTCAGAATAATTATATATATTTGTATTATGGAACATAAGATAATCCTTACATACGAGAATATTGCTGATTATATTGAAGAAATCATCCAAATATGCAACATATCTCCATGCCGTGGTGGATATAATGTTGAGATTATGAATTCTAAAGATGAAAACGGGAAAAAGATTAAAGCATTCTTGCCAATGCCTTTTTCTTTCATACCACGCTCATATCTATCCAATTCATCCAAGCATCTATTCATAGAAGCAAAGTTCTATTCTATTAATGTTGAATTTCGAAAAATTCGAGTTTCTCGGTTGGATTTTGTTGAATCAATTTTTACATTTAAACCGGCTCTTTTTTATTCAGATGATGAATATAAAGAACAGCTCTCGTCTTACCATAAAGATAAAAATCGGGTTGAAAAAGAAGAGGATATTTATGATGAAGAATTATCAGATATAATAGAAATCTGGGATAAGATTGAAAGAGAACTACCAGATTATTATGTATTGGAGAGATATTTAAAACCCCCTATGACTAAGGAAGAATATGAATCATTTATAAAACCTATCTTCATAACAAATGAAGATAGAAACCCAGAAGAAATAGAAGAAATAGAAAATATAGGAGAAATAAAAATTGCAGAAGACGCTAATAATTGTCATACTCACAATAGTATGGGTGAAGAGCATATAATGTGGGCATTAGAAAATGGATATGAAGATTATGTATAATCTTCATATCTTGATATATCATAGATTCTTATTAGTATTGTTCAGTATAAGAGAATACTTGTCTTATATGCTAAAATTATAGAAATAATAGTTCTACTTTCTCCTTAATAATATTCTTGCTTTCGTCTTGAAATGATGTTATCTGGAATACTATATATAGTACAATTTACGGCAACCTCAAATGATGGGAAAATATATCAAGTTTAATAATAAAATCAAACGTAATGACTGATGCGGAGTTTATAACTCATCTCCTTTTGCTATTGCATAAGGCGTAATTTTTTTGTAACTCGCTCTTTGCCTACTCACGAATTTTTTGTAAATTTGTAGGATTCTTAAACTTTATAAGTTTCTTAAATGTAGCCTCCATGAATGTCGACAACGATATATTCTCTATAGATAATTCGGTTGATAACCCTCAGTCCGCACCTGACATGAGGATTAACTCCGAAGCAGGCGCTTCAACTTCTGAAGAGGATGATGACGCCTCCGATATCGCCACCCCCAAGGCACGTGGTAAAGCATCGGATTATGACGAAAGTTCGATTCAGACACTCGACTGGAACGAGCATATCCGCCGACGCCCGGGCATGTATATCGGTAAACTCGGCGACGGGTCGCATGCAGAAGATGGCATCTACGTATTGGTAAAGGAGACAGTCGATAATTCCATCGACGAATTCAACTCCGGATTCGGCAAGAGGATCGACATCAGCATTGACGAGGAGGGCACCGTTACTGTTCGCGACTATGGCCGAGGCATTCCTTTGGGCAAAATCAAGGAGGTAGCCTCAGAGATCAATACCGGCGGAAAATTCGACAGCAAGACTTTCCAGAAATCCGTAGGACTTAACGGCGTCGGACTTAAAGCAGTCAACGCCATGTCTACGTTCTGCGAGGTGCAGTCGTTTCGTGACGGCGAGACTGTGAAGGTAAGTTTCGAGAGAGGGAATCTCATTGAGCATACCGATCATCTCCCGACAAGTGAAGAAAACGGGACACTCATCAAATTCCATCCGGATCCGGAACTATTCAAAAACTACCGTTTCAATCTCGACTTCGTCGAGACGATGGTCAATAATTATACATATCTGAATACCGGCCTGCAGATCTATTTCAACGGCAAGCGTTATATATCCCGCCATGGCCTGGCCGACCTGCTCAAGGAGAGACTTAGCGCGAATCCTCTTTATCCGGTAATTCACCTGAAGAGCGATGATATCGAGGCCGTAATCACACATACTGACCAATACGGCGAAGAATATTACTCCTTTGTCAACGGCCAATATACTACTCAAGGGGGAACCCATCTGACCGCCTTCCGCGAACATCTGACCCGCACAATCAAGGATTTTTCCGGTAAAGGTTATGAATTCTCAGATATCCGCAACGGAATTGTGGCAGCAGTCTCTGTACGCATCCAGGAACCCGTCTTCGAATCGCAGACAAAGACTAAACTCGGGTCTAACAAAATCGAACCGAAAGAAGACGCAATCACTGTCAATAAATTCGTCGGAGATTACATCAAGAAGGAACTCGACGATTATCTGCATAAACATACCGACACTGCAGAAGCCATGCTGCGTAAAGTAGCCGCATCGGAAAAAGAGCGCAAGGCTATGGCCGGAGTCGCCAAACTCGCCCGGGAAAAAGCGAAGAAAGTCAGCCTTCACAACAGCAAACTGCGAGATTGCCGAATCCACTATTCCGATACTCTGGCCAAGAGCGCCAAGGAAGACCTGCGCGAGGAATCCGCTATCTTCATTACTGAGGGCCTGTCGGCTACGGGAACAATCACCAAAGTCCGCAATGCCAAGACTCAGGCGGTCTTCTCCCTGCGCGGTAAGCCGCTAAACTCTTTCGGCATGACCCAGCAGGTCGTCTATAAAAATGATGAGTTCAATCTTCTTCAGGCCGCCCTCAATATCGAAGACGGAATCGAAGGACTGAGATACAACAAGGTAATCATCGCTACGGATGCCGACGTCGACGGAATGCATATCAGATTGCTGATCATTACGTTCTTCCTCATGTTCTTCCCTGACCTCATCAAGAAAGGTCATGTCTATATCCTCCAGACCCCTCTCTTCCGCGTCCGAAATAAGAAAGTGACACGCCGGGGAAAGAAGGCGACCAAGAAGACTGCCGCTAACGAAAATCCGGAAGATAAAGACACTTATTATTGCTATACCGATGAAGAGCGTCAGGCAGCGATAGCCAAATTCGGAGCAAACGCGGAGATCACCCGATTCAAAGGTCTCGGAGAGATCAACGATGTGGAATTCGCCGAATTTATCGGCCCTAACATGCGACTTGATCCCGTCACCCTCGAACGCGGCGACTCTGTCGAGAAGCTTCTGGAATTCTACATGGGGAAAAACACTATGGACCGCCAGAACTTTATAATCGACAATCTCGTTGTCGAAGATGACTCTGAAATATAAATTATTCTGAAATATTAAATATATTGATCACCGGAATAAAATTCTGCCCCACTGATAGATTTCTCCAACTATCCACTCTTTACATCTATGATTAAAACGACTGCATTCTTTCCGGGGAGTTTCAATCCCTTCACTACCGGACATCTCGACATTCTATCCCGCGCACTTCGCGTCTTTGACCGCGTTATCCTCGGCGTCGGCTATAATGTCAATAAAATTGATCCGGAGGTAGCGAAGTCCGGAGCAATGAGAGCAGCAGAAAATCTGCGGAGCCTCTTCGACGGCATCGACAGGGTCGGAGTTACGACATATTCAGATCTGACCGTAGAAGCAGCGCGGAGAGAGGAAGCAGGAGTCATTATCCGGGGGTTCCGAAACTCCATCGACGCCGAATATGAGCGTCAGTTGGCCGCTACCAACCTCCTCATATCCGACGGCGGGATCGACACCTGGCTGATTGCTGCTCGCCCGGAATTCGAATGTGTCTCATCCTCAATGGTCAGAGAACTCCAGCACTTCAATAAAGACGCAAGTCAATTTCTCCCGACCCATCAAGATTGCATAAATACCCTCAAATCCAATAGATAAATGAAAGCCCGACATATCCTTCCTGTCTTTTTCGCAGCCCTGACTCTATCCGGAGTGATTTGCGCCGCAAATCCATTTGATATCTTCAATAAGCAGAAGCGTGACGCATCATCTCCCCGTCAGAAACTGATGATGGCCGAGCAGGCAATCCAACAGCTTTATGTTGACTCCGTCGACGAAGACAAACTCGTCGAAGACGCCATCAAAGGTATGCTTGAGAAACTCGATCCTCACTCCGCATATTCCTCCCCCGAAGAGACAAAGGAACTCAACGAACCACTGAAAGGTAATTTTTCGGGTATCGGTATCAGCTATAACATGACGACCGATACGCTTTATATCATCCAGACCGTATCGGGAGGTCCGTCGGAAAGAGTCGGCTTGCTTCCGGGCGACCGCATCATAGCTGTCAATGATACGGTCATAGCCGGCGTCAAGATGAAAAATTCCGACGTGCAGAAACGTCTCCGCGGACCGAAAGGTACAACTGTAGACGTCAAGGTACTCCGCTATGACCGTCAGCGCCCTGATACGATCGATTTCCGCATCACTCGCGCCGACATTCCGATCTATTCCGTAGATGCCGCTTATATGGTCGACCCGACCACGGGCTATATCCGACTCAATAAATTCGCCGCCGACACTCCCAAAGAGATGCGGGAAGCCATCACCCGACTTAAGAAAGACGGGATGCAGAACCTCATCCTGGACCTGACCGACAATGGCGGAGGATATCTGCAGGCCGCTATTGAATTGCTCGGCGAAATACTCGAACCCGGCGAACTCGCAGTCTATACAGAAGGACTCAATTCACCCCGCTACAACGCCCCGGCTTTCCCTCAGGGTTCGAAGGGCCTTATGGCCGACGGACGCATCGTCGTCATGATGAATCAATATAGCGCCTCAGCCTCGGAAATCACCGCAGGAGCCATTCAGGATCATGACCGCGGACTCATCGTAGGGCGCAGATCTTTCGGCAAAGGTCTGGTGCAACGCCCGATTACTCTGCCTGACGGATCTATGATCCGTCTTACTGTCGCTCACTATTATACCCCATCAGGACGTGATATCCAGAAACCCTATGAAAAAGGCGATGAAGAAGCCTATCGAAAGGATATCGAGGAGCGCTTCAATCATGGAGAGCTGATGCATGCCGACAGCATCCGACTCACTGACTCGACCGAATATAAGACTCTACGCCTGGGACGCACCGTCTATGCAGGAGGAGGCATAATGCCCGACCGCTTCGTCGGACTTGATACGATACCCTACTCCAAGTATTATCGTAATGTGGTTGCCAAAGGACTGATTAATAAATATGTGATCGGATATGTCGATAAGCACCGTAAGGAGCTGAAGAAAAAGTATAAGACCGATGATCGCTTCGTCGAGGACTTCGAAGTTACTCCGGAAATGCTGGCAGCAGTGCGCAAACTTGCCGACGATGAAGGTATAGAATTTGCTCAGGAGCAGTTTGACCGCGCACTCCCCCTATTCCGCATGAGCATTAAGGGACTGATCGGCCGGGATCTCTTCGAGCAGGCCACCTATCATAAAGTCTACAATCGCTTTGATCCGATTTTCAACGAAGCATACAGACTTATCAATTCCCAGGATTATACCACTCTTCTCCCGAATAAGAAGTAAATGATGAGATCAAAGACTCTGTTTTCCGTAATCCTCATATCCTCTCTGATATTAATGACCGCGGGCGCTGCATCAGCCGGACGCTCATCGGTAGCTGCGATGCAAGATTGTGGGTCCGATTATTGTAATCATCAGGGCTGCGACTTCCATTGTAATTGCTATGGGCATGAAATTCCGCGGTTTACTTTCGAAGATCTGTCGCGCGAGACATCCGGGCTTCATACCGACAGTCTGATATCGGAATATTATCTCGCATTTCCTCCTATGGTCTTTGAGCCACGCATCTTTTCAGGCTATAGGTCGCTTTCGACTCCTAATCTGATTCTACCTCCTTATCCGTTTGAAATGGATGCGCGGAAGGATGCATATGACCGCGACCGCTATGCAGGAATCCTTTATGCCGCTCCGGTAGATTCCACGGAACTGGAGGAAGGCGACGAAGTCCTGTTCATATCCGACCTGATCGAGCAACAACGCCGGCAGGCAATACTCGACGGAGATTCCACTGCCCTCCACGCTCTTGAAGCCGAGCAGTCAATCAATGCCATGCAGGCTTATCTCAATGGTAGCCAACCGATAGATATGCGGCAGTTTTCAGCTATACCGAGATGGCTCAGTGTAGCAATGTCGGCTGAGAGAATGCATCAGGACATGGTCTATCGGTGGATGACCAAGGACCCGAATAATATCCAATACGCGATTTGGGATCTGCCCGTACCCCCGCGGCTTCCGGAGGAGGATAAGTCTTTCGCCGGTTTCCTGCGTCGCCTCGACCTGCCTGCGATCGATATCTCGACCGCAATCATACCGGAGACCGCCGTCAATAGAATCAACTGGCTTCATATAGTCGGCGGAGGATTGCAGTTGTCACAGGCCTATATCAGCCGAAACTGGTATCAGGGGGGCAATAATTATCTCGCCATTCTCTTCAATTTCAACTGGAATGTCAGCCTCAACACTGTCTATCACCCCAACCTGCTCTTCGTCTCCGACCTGAGCTATAAATTGGCTGTCAACTCTAATCCGAAGGGTTCCCTCCATCCTTATTCCATATCGCAGGATCAATTTCAATATACCCTGAAGACAGGTGTCAAGGCCCGCGATAAATGGTTTTACTCAATGTCGCTCCTCTTCAAGACGCAGCTCTTCACGGCATACGCCGACGATTCAGAGAAACTAAAGGCCAAATTCCTCTCCCCGGCGGAATTTAACGTCGGTCTGGGTATGACCTACAATACCAAGGCATTGAAAGATCGCTTATCGCTCTCTGTCTCTATAGCACCCCTGTCATATAATCTGAAGGCGTGCCCGTCGATGAGGATCGATCATACTCAGTTTAATATTCAGCCCGACAGGAAGACCGTCTCTCAATTCGGTTCGAACGCCGAACTCAATCTGCTCTGGAACTTCACTGACAATATTTCATGGAAGTCGCGCGTCTTCCTATTCACTAATTACAGTTATTTCCAGGCAGATTGGGAGAACACTTTCAACTTCGCGATCAATAAGTTTCTATCCACTCAGCTATATATCTATCCTCGCTTCGATTCCTCCTCCGACCGAAACACGACCTCATGGCGCTATTGGCAGCTCAAGGAGATCCTCAGCTTCGGTCTGAGCTATACTTTCACTACTAAACCCTGACATGCCCGGAGCTATAGAATCGGAATAACTGTAACGGAAGGATAAGTCAGCATGGGCAACATGAAATTCTGCCAAATATTACTTTTGATCGGCATCCCTTTGCTGCTATGGTCTTTCAGCCCTGCTTCTTTACCGGCTGACCTTGACCGCGATAAAGCAGAGAAATTCATGACGGAAATACCGCTCCGAGGACCCGAAGGACTCTGGGAATTCGAGCCGGATGAAGTGACGCTCATGATCTTAAGCGACGAAAATCTTCCCGGGGTCTTCAATATCTACGTCGTTGACGCTGTCGATTGCCGACTGGCACCGGGAATGATGATCGGATGCCTGGAATCTACGGTCGATAAAAAATCTTACCGAATCTCATTGTCGACCCGCTGGAAGAATAATGAAATCTACGATGAATGTCTTCCGCTCGAAGGCACAGTCCGACTCGATTCAAAATCAGAGACACTATTGATAGAGGGGAAGTCCGGTAAAATTTCCATTTCTCCTTCGATTGCTTTGCCGAATCTGCTATCACTTCTCCGAGTCAGGGTGCGCATCAATGTCAATGACCCCACATCACGCCTGCCTTCCGGGCTACGCCGCCTCTACCCCGCATCGAATGATCTCCCTGACTCACCGCGCTATCTTTGAAAGAATATGAAAAAATCTATTTTCCTTCTTGGCGCTTTGTTGCTCATTTTTCCACTGATGACGATGCCGAAGAAGATATCCCTGAAGCTTAAGACTACTGCACTGCAGAGCCGGCCTTCGCGGAGTCAAACCGGCCGGAAAGGATCTGCCGTCTTGCCTCTTGAGGCGGATTCGCTCCAATTCACGAGATTGAGAGACGGAGTAAGTTTCAGCGGATTTGACAAGCCGGCTTCTTCCCGACGCGAAACATTTCTGATCACCAATTCAACAGATCAATATCTTAAGGGAGTGGAAGTAAGAATAGTCTACCGTGATCCGGAGGGGAGAATGCTTCATTCGCGGGATGAAGAGATTATGATCAATATTCCTCCCGGTGAAACCCGCCAGGTCACAATTCAGAGCTTCGATACGCAACAGACCTACAACTACCGTCTGAGCACTCCACCCAAACGCCGGGCAGCTCAACTCTTCGACGTAGAACTCTCCCTCCTCCGCATCCTGCTCCCAAGATGAAAAAATTTAATTTCTATTGCGAAAATTAAATAACCGTTTGCATATTTCGGCAGAAATTTGTAAATTTGCATGATTATTCCGCCATGGCCCGAAAAGAGGGACTTAGAATAGTTCCCGCCCAACGGTTAAAACTGTAATAAACAATACAATAACTCGATGTACGCAATCGTAGAAATCAAAGGACAGCAGTTCAAGGCTGAAGAAGGCAAATATCTGTATGTCCACTATCTCGGCGAAGAAACTAAGGAAGGCGACGCTGTAAGCTTCGACAAAGTGCTTCTTCTTGATGCCGACGGCGACGTTAAGGTCGGCGCGCCTGCCGTGGAAGGTGCTAAAGTAGAATGTGAAGTCCTGACTCCCCTCGTAAAGGGCGAAAAAGTCATCGTCTTCAAGAAGAAACGTCGTAAAGGATATCGTCGTAAAAACGGTCATCGCCAATTCTTCACAAAAGTTCTCATCAAATCTATCGTTAACGCTTAATAAATTCACTCTCAGATATGGCTCATAAAAAAGGTGTCGGTAGTTCTAAGAACGGCCGCGAATCAGAAAGCAAACGCCTCGGCGTCAAAATCTTTGGTGGATCTAACTGTAAAGCCGGCAACATCATCAAGCGTCAGCGCGGCACACAGCATCACCCCGGCCTCAACGTAGGCATGGGCAAAGACCACACTCTCTTCGCCCTCATCGACGGCGTAGTGGTTTTCTCCACCGGTAAAGAGGGTCGTAAATATATCAACGTTCACCCCCACAACGCATAAACTCTCAGGTTTAAATAAATAAACTATAAATAAAGAGGTCGGGAATCATCTGATTCCCGACCTCTTTATTTATAGTATCATTCTTTATTTACAGGTCATGATATCGAGGACGTAAAGATCGGTAGCGCGCATTGCTTCCCGACCGATGGATGTAAGATTCCGGATCGTCCGGTCTACATCCTCATCTATAATACCCTCTGCCGCCGTCGCTACATGTCCTTCAGTAGCAAGCATCGCTGACATCAAAGCCGTCGAAACTCCCGAGCTGATCTTCATGGCGCAACTCGGCTTGGCTCCATCACACAGCATACCGGTCAGATTCGCCACCATATTCTTTACCGCATTTGCAACCTCCTCATACTCGCCATCCATAAGATATACAAGACCTGAGGCAGCCCCCGTAGAGGCTACTACACATCCGCACAGAGCCGATAATCTCCCCAAGCTCTGCTTGATATAAATGCTCGTCAGATGGCTCAGGATCAGCGCTCGAATAAGCTGCTCTTCCGAAGCATTGATTGAGTCGGCATATGCTACTACAGGCATCGTGGCGCAGATACCCTGATTGCCTGAACCGGAGTTAGACATCACCGGAATCGGCGCGCCGCCCATTCTTGCGTCGCAAGCCGCCGAGGTCCATGATATTATCTTTGAAGCAGGCGTGTCACCGAAGAAAATCTTGCCTCGGCCGGCCATCGTAGAGCCCAAAGAATGGCCCCAGCGCTCCGAAAGTCCGATTCTGGAAGCCTCCATATTAAGATCGCGCGCACGCAGGATAAAACGCAGATCATCAACGGGAGTATCCATTGCAAAATCCCAGACAGTACGCAGGGTCAGCTTCACATCGTCTTCCTGCTCCGCAGGGCATGGGGCCGGAGCATCTCCTGACGGAGCAGCATCCTCTTCGCAAGAAGAGGGCTCAGACTCAGGATTCTCGTTAAATATTACATTGCGGTTACGCTCCAGATAGGTAAAGTTAGCATGAGAGCGTGAGATGGTGGCGCGCACGCGATCCGTGTCATGGGTCACCTCAACGTCGATATGAAGCACACTCGGCGCATCCTCAAAGAGACGGACAGAGATATCCTTCTCCTCGATGAATTTCCTGCCGGCTTCGACCGCCTCGGGAGTAACGTCGCGAAGCACTTCAAGTCCGTACTCGGATTTACCGATCAGAGCGCCGAGGGCAATAGCTATCGGCAACCCGATCATGCCTGTGCCCGGGATTCCCACTCCCATCGCATTCTTAAGCATGTTGGCACTCAGTCGCACTGAAATACTGTCAGGTTCGGCACCAAGCAGCTCCGTCGCCTTCGCTACACACAACGAGACAGCTGCCGGCTCAGTGCATCCTACGGCCGGGACGACTTCACGCTTGATCAGTTCTATTATTTTTTCAGTTGTTGTCATCTTATGGAATATGTTTAAGGTATTAGATTTTATGCATTTATATTATTCCGCCAGTTCAGGGAATGGAAGGCGCGAGCGGCGCATGCGCTCGAGTTTCTTATTGCGCCAGCATTTACGGCAGCATGCCACATAGCGGTCATTGCCCCCGATTTCCACCTGCTCGCCTTCCGTAATAATATCTCCCTTGGAGTCAATTCGGGCGTTCATGATAGTCTTGCGCCCGCACGTACAGGTAGATTTCACTTCATCTATGGTATCGGCCATCTCGAAAAGGCGTTGCGAACCTTCGAAGAGGTTGCCCTGGAAATCAGTGCGCAAACCATAGCAGATGACATTGATCGAGAAGTCATCCACTATAGCCGCCAATTGATCTACCTGATTACGCGAGAGAAACTGCGCCTCGTCGACAAGAATCCATGCCGGAGCGCTCTGAAGGTCCTTCTCAAGCATCTGTCTCATCTCCTCATATATATTGGAGTCATTATAGATCCAGCGACATTCTCGCTCAATGCCGATTCGCGAACGAATCACATTCCGATTGTCACGAGTGTCAATGACCGGTTTCATACAAAGGTATTTCAGACCGCGCTCTTCAAAGTTATAGGCGGTAGTAAGCAAAAGGGCCGTCTTTGCCGAACCCATTGTGCCATATCTAAAATATAGTTTCGCTATTCGATTCATATCTGGATTTAGACCCCGTTTTATAAAAAAAGCAAAAGTCCGGGTCGCAGATGTGCGTCAGTTTTGGCCTTGCAGCGCTCAGGA
>JAIDYR010000036.1 GCA_029057985.1 Muribaculaceae bacterium
GAGTTAGAAAAAATCCAATGAGAATCCTCCATTTGTCTGACACACATGGTTGTCACCATCAGCTCAGGAATCTTCCTGAAGCCGATGTCGCAGTACATTCTGGAGATTTCACGATGAATGGGAGCCAAGAGGAGGCTATCGACTTTATGAATTGGTTCTGCGACCTTCCTTACGACCATAAGATTTTTATCTGCGGCAATCATGATGAATGTCTTTATGGGGCAAATGTTGAGGGATTGGATTCCAATGTACATTACCTATGTAATTCCGGAGTAGAAATTGACGGCGTAACCTTCTATGGAGTACCGATGTTTATGAGAGATTGTATCAGTGAGAAACAATCGTTTAATTACCGCCAAATACCATCAAATACTAACGTACTCGTTACTCATACACCCCCTTTCGGCATATTGGATTTCGATGATGGAATTAATTATGGCTCAGAAGAGTTATTAAGCATTGTATCATCGAAAAGCCCTCGCTTACATCTTTTCGGACATATACATAGACAACACGGAATAATAACGAGAGCGCAAACGACATTTTCTAATGGAGCTATACTGAGTGCTAACTATTCCCACCCCAACCCTCCTAATGTATTAGACATCTCCTCGTCTAAGATCTAAAAATCCTTATCACATAAATGTTTTAACCACCAAGATTTGTCGCGTTATTTGCTTAACTTTGTGTCGGCTCGGATTTTTTCAGGAGCAAAAAAGTTGAAAATATAGTATCACTTATGTTCATAGCTATTCTTACTTACAAAAAGCCATTGGAGGAAGTTGACCGATACCTTCAGGCGCATCGTGAATATCTTGCGGAGCATTATGCCGCAGGTGATTTCATTGCTTCAGGTCCGCAGACACCGCGCATCGGTGGCGTGATTATGATGAAAGGTGAAAACCGAACTGCTGTAGATGCTATCATTGCCCAAGACCCGTTTAAGATTAATGGTATAGCCGACTATCAGATTGTAGAGTTTACACCGACGATGTTTATTACAGATAATTTGAAAATGATTCTCGGATGATAGAAACCTCTCGTTTGATACTCAGACCTTGGCGAGAAGATGATGCTGAATATCTTTTCAAATACGCGCAAGATCCCGACGTGGGTCCGATTGCAGGGTGGCCATCGCATACTTCGGTGGAAAATAGTCTGGAAATAATCCGGACAGTATTTGCTGCGCCTGAGACTTATGCTGTTGTTCTTAAAGAGACAAATGAGCCCATTGGCAGTTGCGGAATCATGTTCTCCAATAGTCTTCATTCCGCTGAAATGAAAAGCGGCGAAGCTGAAATTGGCTACTGGATTGGTAAACCATATTGGGGACAAGGACTGATTCCCGAAGCGGTAAAAGCGTTGCTCTCACGGTGTTTTAATGAGTTGAGCATTGATACAGTATGGTGTGGCTATTACGATGGTAACCTCAAATCAAAACGTGTCTGCGAGAAAAGCGGATTCAGATACCATCACACCAACAAAGACATTACATCTCCATTGGGAGATAAACGGACAGAACATTTCTACATAATGACTAAAGAAGATTTCCATGCCCTATATATCGATTGAGAGCGGCAAGCTGACCGCTGAACAGAAAAAGCAATTGATTGAGCGGCTGACTGCTACAGCTTCCGAAATAACCCATATACCGGAGCAATTCTTTACAGTAACGATCAAGGAACTTCCGGACGAGAACTTTGGTATCGGAGGAAAATGTATGGAGAATCAGACTTTGATATATCAATTCGAGATCTTATTAAATATTCTCTGACGGTCAGTGACAACAATGCAAGTAACCTGCTTTTCAAACATATAGTCTCCCCATCTACAACGGATTCTTTAATTCGTTCAATTTCTGACGATCCGACATTCAGTATTGTATATTCGGAAGATGAGATGAAAAAAAAGCATACGTTGGCTTATATCAACTATTCCACCCCTCTCTCCGCAGCCTCACTTATAAGACAGGTTTTTGATTCTACCTTCGTAACTAACTCTGCCGTTGACTCTATCAGAAAAGATCTTGCGACAGTAACCACCGGACCAGACCGATTAGGTGCAATCATCCCTCAACACCATGAGTTGTTTTTCGCACATAAAACCGGCAGCGGTTATCGAAATGATGCAAATGAATTGATTGCGCATAATGATGTTGGCTATTTCCGACTGCCCGATGGCAGAGCATACGCACTTGCAGTATTTATACGAGATTTCTCCGGCACAGAAGCAGAAGCTTCAGAAATAATTGCCAGAATCTCGCAGGAAGTATATGAGTTCTTTGTGAACAAATAGTTTTTGCTAAAGGAATCTATTCATGACATTCAATCCGGTAATATTGAAGTATTATAACGCAAAACACCACCCAAAGAACCACAAGGAACTTTTGGGGGTATAGTAATTATTAAAGTTATGGGCCTTTGCGACGTTGCTTAGCTTTTTGTTCGTCTCGGTATCGTCCGGATGTCTGCGTCCGGATGCGCTCACACTCTGTCTTATCCTCGTGATTCTTTTTGGTCAGGCATTCAAGGTTTCCACCGAGTGCAGCGTCACTCTTACTATCAGGGGAAATCCCTTACCGGGTATCGATATCGGGTACTGGAATGATGCTAATATAAGTGAGGGATGGAATCTTAATGCCATCCGCCTGGAGGTGGTGAACTATGATAGATATCGTAATTTTAAATTGTGAAGATCGGGATAATTATCAAAAATATAGTCAGGCTTGCCAAAACCGAACGATAGAATCTGCCTTCCGAAACATTAGTCTCCGAAAAAGGAAATTCAAAATCATGAAAACTTTTTTCGTATGGCAGTGTTATATAATCAGAAAGATGAAAATTTCATGATGTTAGGTTAGTTTGAAAAAGTATTATGGAAAACACAAGAATGCGGCCCGTTGCGAAGCGGGCCGCATTCTTGTTATCATTATTGTTATGAATCAGTCTTCCAGAATCTGGGAGGCATGGATTTTGGTCTTGACCTGTTTGGGAGTGATGATGCGCTCCACTACTCCATCCGGGGAGATTATAAAGGTTGTGCGCATTGTCCCCATGTATTCACGTCCTGCGAGTTTCTTCTTCCCCCAGACGCCCCAGTCCTCTACTACCTTATGATCAGGATCTGATATCAGAGGGAACGGCAACTGATGCTTCTCTATAAATTTCTTATGGGATGAAGCTGAATCCACGCTCACGCCTACTACCTGATACCCTGCGTCAAGCAAAGCATCATAGTTATCACGCAGATTGCAGGCCTGAGCCGTGCAACCCGGAGTATTGTCCTTGGGATAAAAATAGAGAGCTATTTTCTTTCCCGGGAAATCGCTCCGCCGGATTTCCTTGCCGTCAGCGTCAAATCCCAACAGATCATCCACTTTATCTCCTACATTCTTCATAGCGGTTTACAATAATTATAATTTATATTCATCAAGTCAAGTATGCTTACATCTATATCCCGAAAGCATCGACAACTTCCATGCAAAAATACTTAAAAAACTGGATTCCACAAAATCAGCCTAAGCTTTTCTACTAAGAGCCAGTTTACTAAAGAATGTTAACGAGAAAATGTACAGATTTTGAGGCAGTTTCGATTTTTGAAGAAGGAGCGATGCGGGCATCGTGACTGATGAAAAGATCGAAACTGGCTAAAATATGGGCGTTTTATCGTTGATATTCAATCAAAATGAAATTTTAACAGTTCTTAGTAAACGGGCTCTAAGACCTCTTACGAATCTTTCATATATGCCGCGTAGCGACAACCGATCGATTGGGTGACTTTCTCTCTTTGTCGACATGCAAATTTTTATTTAACTTTGCATTTTAAACGATTATCATAGATAATTCTTTCTTATGAACTGGATTATACTTATTTTAGCCGGACTGATGGAGGTCGGCTTCACATTCTGTCTTGGAAAGACCAAGACAGCCACCGGCCACGAACTGACATTATGGTGGATTGGATTTCTCGCGGCTATAAGCTTGAGCATGTATCTGATGGCCAAGGCCTCCGAGAGCCTTCCTATTGGCACGGTTTATCCCGTCTGGACCGGTATTGGTGCGGTAGGCGCCGTTTTGATCGGAATCATTTTCTTTCATGAGCCGGCTACGTTCTGGCGGATTCTTTTCCTGACCACACTGATTCTTTCCATTGTCGGGCTGAAAATACTGGGCTGACGCGGATAAGGAAGTCTGATATTCCTCTATCCTTATCATAAATCAAGGAATTAGATCCAACGACGAGTTGGAGTCTAATAAAAACTGCGCCGCCCGGAAGAGCGACGCAGTTTGCATTTTAGTCTTTATATCCCTGAGGGATTTATGGAGTCAGCCGAATTACTTGTCGATTGTAAGATCAGTCGAACCGGGAGTAGTCGGATCCCACTCCTTGATAGTGTCAAGAGTGAAGGTAATTTCCTTCATGTTGATATTTACCGGAGTGATGCTGATATTGTAGACATAGGAATATCCGGGATTCCATTGAGGCTGGAATGTAGCGGTCAGAGCTTTGTTCTTGATGACATAGTCGTTGCCATACTTCACGTCAACTTCGAAGTAGATATTGACATCAGCCGATTGATAAGAGCAGGGGAGTACGTAAGCTGTGTTGGTCTCTACAACCATCTGGGAAGTACCGACGATTTTATTGACTACCGTAAGGGGAGTTTCTGCAGGTACGCCTCCGTCACCCTTGGTATTGAGAAGATATACAAGGGGTGAGAATGTGCTGCGATCCTGATTTGCCCAACCTGTCTTGAAGTTATAGTCACCTCGGTTGCGGATGTTGCGGACGGATACGTTCTTGATTACGACGTCATATTCTTCACCGAAGCCGCTGGTGAAAGTCGCCTTGAGTTTCGAAAGAAGGTGATCGAATGAGAAGCCTACGCTGGCGTTGACTTCCTGCGCTTCGAAGCCTGTATTGGACGCGAAGATGAGGTCATGCTGATGAGTATTGTCGCAGATGTAATTGTCGATCTCCATTACGCGTTCAGAAGCAGGCTTGCCGATTCCGTCCTTGTCATCCATATCCAGAGAGAAAGTGCCATACTGCGTGCTGAGTTCTTCTGCGCTGCCGCAGCTGTAGGCATAGAAGTAGTAGGTAGATCCCGGCACCCAGTATTTCACATATTGGGGATCATAGCTCCACTTTCCTGTACCGTCATTCGTAACTGTGACGTTATCAAACAACTTATGCGCTACATTTGCATTCTCAGGCATCGTATAGAAGCCGAATACATTGAAGTGCTGAAGAGTGCCGGTGGTGAGATCCTCGGCACGTGTCAGTTTGTTGACCACATTCTCGAACTGGATGACATTGCGGGTTGAAGCAACATCATCGATCACATCCTCAGATGTGCAGGCAGTGAGTGCGAGAGCGCCTGCTGCAAGTAAGAAAAAGTGTTTTCTCATGTTGATAAGAATTAGTTAATATTATGAATTAATTTTATATTGAATTTGAATTATTTGGTTTCAAAAGTAGTGATCGGAAGGTCGATTTCTTCCGTATGGTCTCCCCAATCGGAGACATCGACCTGAAAACCGGAGGAACCTACGGGAGGCTTCGACACTTCATCTTCAATCCTGAGACCTTTGATTCTGATGATTCCTCCTCGGGGCTGTTTTTTCATCTGATCAGTGATATCGAAGTTGAAATCCACGTTCCTGCCATTTGAAAGTTTCACCTCGAGGTTGAGGGTGAACGGACCGCCGGACACACCCGATGCTCTTCCGAAATATGAATCCGGGAATCCCGGGATTCCGAAGGATCGCACCTGACTTCTGCAACCGTCGGGAAGGATATCGCAATCGAAAAGAATGATTGAGGTCTCATCGGTGGTGACGCCGGTGCGCAGATAGACACCCTCAGCCATTCCGCCGAGCGCCCCTCTTGCAAGAACGACATTCTCGAAACCATGTTCGAACTCAAACATCACGATATACGTATATACGAGCGGCTGCATCTTTACGGGCAGATAATGCACTTCATGACTCATCACTCCCGGCACATCCTCCACGTATGCCGAATAGATCACGTCGGGAGGATTCGTGGTGCGGGAATGTTGATACATCTCCTGCAGAGCCTGCAACGCCGGCCCTGAGCGAGTGCGCGTAGTGGCCGATGCGCGGACATCATTAAGCGAAGCGATATCGGAAAGAATGATATATTCCGTATCTCCGTTATAGAAAAGGATAGAGCATCCTTGCCCCTGCTCCACTTCGAATCTGGCGCCTTCCTGATTGAAGAAGCGCTCCGTGCGGCGCCCATCGTCGAAATATCTTATCATTTTCACCCATTCGGGCGTCGACGGGCGGAGTTCGTCATAGGCATAACTATTCGCCGCCGGATTCCAATTGGCTATGTGGTTCATGCCATAATCGCGCTCCCATTCCAATTCCCACGAAAATCTGATGTCCATCGCAGGATAATGGTCATAGCAGATCTCCTGTCGGCAAGACGCGAACGTTGCCGCCAGAATACCCAACATAATTAATATGTAGATTCTGCCGATTTTCATATTTTGCGATAAACTCTATTCTTGGAATTCTTCCGTAAGGTCCTGTTCAGATCCCACAAACGCCATACAAATGAAAATTTCACCTTAAGGGGGCCGAAGTAGTTGAGATCTTTTGTGCGCTGATAGACATGATGGCCATCCAAAGGCTTATATTCCTTATATCTGGTAAAGAGATAGCCGGCTCCTACGGCCGCTTCCAGAGAAAGACATCGACTTATGGGCCACATGTAGCCGACGGAGAGTCCTGCCATGCCCCCTTCACCGCTATATCCATTTCCCCCATTTGCGAAATCATAGAATCCTCCTCCGGCAAAAAGGCCGACATAAAATCCTCGCCAGGGAGCACGCGGACGAATCCAGCGTTTGATCTCCGGTGAGAACATCACAAGTCGGTAGCTTTTATTATCTGAGTATTTACCCCACCAGGCAACTCCGCCCTCAAGTGAGAGCGACCAGTTATAACCGGCCCGCCATTCCACCTCCAGGTTAGGCAGAAGGGCCGCATCATAAAGAAGATTAGTCTTTATAGCCAGTCGATGAAGAGGCGGGAAGGATTGAGCGACGCCTGCTTCTAAATAAGAGCAAATGGAAAGGCTTATATCTTCATTAACCCCAATCATGGGGGGGGGTACATCCCTACCTGTAAAAACCTTGCTATCACTATCTAAATAAACTGAATCGATATCCGAAAGCGCATAAGCGTAGATTGCTAATGAGAACCTTAATTCAGGGAAGAGATTTTCAAGCATCCATTTATATGCGTTTCCGTTGTCGATTGACTGCAGACCCTTCAGGCATTGATCAGAAAGAGCTGCATCAGTGCAGGCAGCAGGGATATATTTATCGAGAATCCGGAGCACCTCCTCGCGCGCCGGAGTAGCATTATTCCGGATCACGAGTCTACGCAGACCATCCCACGCTATTCGCTCGGGTATAGTCCGGATATTTTTTCTGGGGATGCCTGCGTGGCGACTGATATAATCCGCTATAACTTCGCAGCGTTGATTCGAAAGATTATCGTTGACAAGGAAAGGGCCCTCCGGGGAGGCATATCCATATACGGCGATATGGTCGAGATTGCCGGATTGTTCAGACACAATGAGGCCATCGATGAACTTTTCCATCGATGCAGCGTTATTGCTTAGAGAAGGATTATAGGTCGCGCTGTTTAAGGGGAAAACCACCTTAACAGAATCGTTCTTTACCTCTCCATATACAACCAATACGCTTAAGAATAATATGAAGAACGTAATTATTCGTCTCATGAGTGTACCGACATCTGAATCATAGGTGTCCGATTATGATTGCGAAGTTAGTAAAATTTTTCGTTAATAGAAAAATTTTTTAACTTAATTTTAGATCATATTATAATATTTCACACAATTCTTCTCCCTGCGCAAGCATATTGAAAGAGATTCATATCCCGAGCAGATTGCGTACTATGAACCATACAACGTAGACCGCAATATAAGTCAATCCTCCGCGCAATCCCCAAAACCATCTTCTCCATTTGGATTCCTCACTGCAGAAGCAGCGCGTCAGCAAAAGTCCGAGCAGATACAGCAATGAGAACGGAATGAAGAAGTTGAATCGTAAGGCCGCGCCGAAATCTCCGTTAAGCATGGCATGAACCGCCCTCTGGATCCCACACGACGGACAATCCAATCCTGTCAGCAGTTTTACAGGGCACTTCGGGAAGAAGCGCCCCCACGCGCTGCTTCCGGGATCCGCGACACTATAGACAATAACAAGAATGACCGTCGCCGCCAGGATGGCGACGACGGCAACCGTCTTTTTATTTATCGGGATGCGATTCAATTAAAATGCAGATAAGATTATTACTGATATTCCCTCTCGGAAAGCAGGAATTATATATTCATAATCTCGGCGAACGCGCCGCAAATAATCAGTATTGCATAAATAACACCTCCGACCAGACCGCAGGCCGCACTGACAATCGACCATGTCTTAGCCTTCTGAGCCGACTGATAGGCTTCATTATAGCGGCCGCTCTGCCAGAGATTATCTACCTTCGATGCATATATGATGGCAACGATACCGAAAGGCAGGCAGCATAGCAGAGTCGTCAGGATTGCCCATACCATATTGCTGTTCGGAGGCTGCGGTCCGCCGGGTTGCGGTCCGTAAGGCTGTTGCGGACCATAGGGTTGCTGAGGACCATAAGGTTGTTGAGGGCCATAGCCTTGCTGCTGACCATATTGCTGCCGAGGATCGTATTGATGATTGTATTGATTTTCCATGTCGTCGCTGTTTTATAAGAGGTGATCGATTAATCAAAATGTAAAATTACTAAATTTCCATCAAGCCTCCAAATTTTCAATCACATTACTCTGATTTTCTGCATTTCTCTAATCTACGCTGACGATATTCTCCTTGAAGTTGCAGGCCTTCGCGTGGCGACCCATCAAAGTTTTGGCCAATGAGATGATTCCATCTGCATCAGCGGCCGGATCGAAAAGATGGATGGTCATGACGAGTTGCCGGGTCGATGAAGAGATCTTCGTGCGCTCGTTATCACTTGTCGGAGTGCCGATTCCGCCCCTGCTATCCCTGACGATAGGCAAGCCCTCGACGTTGAGCGGGCCACGTCCGATCCCTTCGTAGGGTTCTTCATGGCGCCCGATGCCTACGCTCAGACAGTCGCCCTCCACTTTGTCGCGATCGAAGCATCCCACTGAGCAACCCGTCATCAGCGATAGCTGATTGCCCGCATCTACGAGCGAATCGACGTTGTAAAGACCCAGGCCGCGGACTATGCGTCGCATAAGCTGCTCCTGCGAGGGTCGATACCGGTTGGGATCCTTCCCACATATCTTATAAGCCCTCCGGGTCGCTACGATAGGAGCCTGCTTATTGATATCCTCCACCTTAAGGCGCGAGGCAATGCCGGCGGCAAGTTCATCCATCTCCTTCTTCTGCGCGTCGGATGTAGGTTCAACCTTCACATCCGCCTCAATCAGAATTACCCGATATTCAGGCAATCTTGATGCAAAATCTTCCTCAATTATCAGATTCATAATCCGGATTTGAATTTTAAGTATCGACAGAGAATCTTATATTAATTGAAGAATTGAAGAGCCTTGCCCGAACAAAGTTTACGAGCATTTGCTACGGGAATTATAGATTTGGGCATTCCCGAGGCGTAGGGTACTATTTCGTAAACACTGTACTGTATATTCAACCCATTGGCATCCACATACGGAGTAGCTCCTTCAGATCCGGGATAGTCAACATTTAGATCATACAGGATATCTTTCAGATCATCGACACTTACCTCCATAGTTCGCGCCAGACCGGCTAAGATATACGGTCTCATTACGCTGATCGACGGCAACATGGAATATGTCAGATATGATCCGTCGGATGTCAGGAAAGATCTACCTTCTTCCCAAGGCATCTCATGGGTCCCACCAGAATAGATGTAACCGCTGTCCTGGAAAGTGATGACGTCATTATCACTATATAAGACGTTAACTTTTTGTTCTATTATCTCGCCATTCATTCCGAAACTTCCCTTACTCTTATACGGACGGATAGCTTTCTGAAGAAAAGTCTCCGGGGTCTCATTCGTAGCAAAACTATATGTGGCTTTATTACCCTTTCCGTCGGAAATATATACCGCATCGACGATATATTTCTTAAGAGCATTTACGATTCCCTCATTCCCGGCGATAGGGAACTCTATCGCGATGACTGATTCACCCTTCTTTACAGTAAAATCCTGAGTCGAAAGTCCGTTGCTGTAGTTATGCACGTTGCCGGCTACAACTTTTGCAGCGGAAGCCTGCGATGATTTCTTAGTAGCGGTGGTACGAGTCTTGCTGCGCGAAGCAGATTTCTTAGTGACAGCCTCAGCCGATACTGCTGCGCCCCCGACAAGCACAGCCGCAAGCGCAAATCCAAGTAATGATCTTAATTTCATATTTGCAATTTAATATACTTTTTTAATATAAATTTTCTTGCCTGAAGATAGGACATTGATGCCGTGAGCAGGATACATAAGCCGGCGCCCCGAAAGATCATAGCGGATAGCCTCATCTTCAGATTCCCCCTCAACCGAAATTTCTTCAACCGCATCAGCCGCCGATGCAAAGCGGCATATCGCCTTCAATGCAGGCAAAGCACGCCCGGTGGTAGAATCAAACAACGGCGCATTATACCATCCCGAAAGCGACGTGCCATATGCATTATATTCCAGCCACCACCAGAACAGCCCATCGACAGCCTTATGACGAAGCAACATCCCGACCAGGTCCTCGGCAAAACGCTCCTGACCCTCCTCGGAATAAGGATAATCCACAGGACAACTTGTGCCCGGGACTTCCCATTTATAGGAATATCCGGTCTCCACGACCATAATCCGCTTATCGGAAAAATTCTTCTCCAGCGACTCTATAGCCTTCTCCAGCGACGACAACGGCCCATGAAAATATGGATAATAACTCAGGCCGATTATATCATAATCTATATCCATATCATTCATTCGCCTATAAAAATTATCCTGTACAGGGATATCGGCCGTGCGCTCCGTATGCAACACTATCATAGCGTCAGGGGCGACTTCCCGACATGCCAGAATCGCATTCTTAAGAAGATTTCCGAGTCTGAGCCAATTGGCCTCACTCCCGAGAAAAGTTTTCTTCTGCTCCGATGCCGGAGTCCCTTCCGGACCCCAAAGCATCCCATAGCTGATCTCATTGCCGGGCTGAATGAAATCCGGAGTGATTCCGGCCTCTGAAAGAGTAATGAGCGATTGGCGGGTATACCGATAGATCTCATCATTCAATTCTGCATCCGTCAGTCCGGCCCATTGGCGAGGAGTATATTGCTGAGCCGGATCGGCCCACGTGTCGGAATAATGGAAATCAATCATCAGAGCCATTCCCGCCTGCTTGATTCTCCGGCATAGAGGGATGACACTCTCAATCGTCTGGCATGCATTAGGATCCTTATCCTTCCCTTTATAATCCTCAGGATTTACGAAGACCCGCACCCTCATAGCGTTCATTCCCTCATCGCCAAGGAAAGGGATCAGATCCGCGACAGGACGCCCCTCGGGATCAAGATAGCGACTTCCGGCTTCCTCGTATTCAGGCAGCAACGATATGTCGCCTCCGACATATCTCTTCTCCTGACCAAAGACTGAGAATCCAAACTCCGCCAATATCATCAATAGCAATAGCAATCCATTATTCATAATTGACTCAATTTACTCCGAGCAACTCAATATCAAAAACGAGGGTTGAATCCCCCGGTATGCCGGGTTGGCTACGCTTACCATAACCCATTGATGCAGGAATATAAACTTCCCAACGGTCGCCAATCTGCATCTGCTGGAGAGCTATCGTCCATCCCGGAATAAGATCACGCAGACGGAATGCCGGCGCTACCCCGCCCCGGCTGCTGTCAAAACGCTTGCCATTGATCAATCTTCCGTCATAATGCACCGTCACCACACTATTACGATTCGGCTTTACGCCTCCCTTACCTGACTTAATCACCCGATAACAGATCCCGTTAGCCAATTCCTTCACCCCCTCCTCAGCCGCCTTATCACGCAGCCAATCCAAATTTTTCTGCTTATACATTACTTCGAATACATTACTTCAACTTAGCAGTCATTCAATTTTTCCCAATCCCCTATTCCCTTAAGCCCCCTTCCTGTCTTCTCCCCGATCTTGATTGTGGTCCGACCGAAGGGAGGACAAAATCCTATCCCCCTGTCTTCAGGATCTCAAGCGGGACTCCTCCAATAATCGCCGCAGCTTCCGAATAAGAACTCCAGTAAGACCCGAAGATACCCTTCGAGCGCGAAAGAATCAGCATCTCAGCCGCGGCATCAAGCATCCCTTCCGGAGTAGAGCGCTCAGCCGGACGCCGATTATACCGGATTGCATCGCCGAATTTAATCCCGAACCGCGTCTTCACCTCCTGGCTATCAGTAGCTAAGAAGATTCTTACTTTAGGATTCTCCGTCAGCAAATCCTCAATCTTACGTTCGAAGACCTCTATCGGACTATTGGCAATCGAGAGATGATTATCAGTCTGCCGGATATGCATACCATAATCAAAATGCTGCATATCTCCCTGCAACTCGCGGGCCCGCCGCTCAACCTTTGCCGAAAACCGGAAAAGATTCCGATACAGCTCCTCCGGGAAAGGATAAAACGACTGTCCCGAGAAAATCAGCACATTCCGTCCCATCCCCTCTCCTGCATCCTTAACCTTTCGGAGCAACTCCTTCGGATGCTCCCCATACCATTCTGAATTCACATTATCATATACCCTGACTCCATACTTCGGAGCCTGCAGCAAAGCCGGCAGAAAGAGATTCCTCTTCCCCGGCGGCAAGACACTGAATCTCCCCCACGCGCCTCGCAGAGACCTGACCTCAAACGGCAACGACCTTACCGGCGGAGCCTCAAAGAGATCCCCGAATTCCCCCATCAATTCATCGCATACACTCCAAAGCACACGAAGTTCAGCTCCCGCATCCTCCGCGAGAGCCACTCCCGCTGCGACAGCCCTCATCCTGTTAGCCAATCCGCCGGCCGCCGCCACATCAATCCGCTGCTTCCTCATAAAATTACGTACTATCTGAGTCCATCCAATTCCGACCCGATCCCATCCGAACGTAAAGTTACTCCAAAACTACCGTTCCACCAAATAATCCCCCAAAAAATCCTCTTATATTCGCCATTCTCAAAATACTTAAGTTATGACAAATATCAAAAATCCCAACGCCAATACCATCACGCCCTCCAACACTACCGGACTTTTCCTCTACATGGCCTCCATCATCCGTCGGCTACGACAAAACGGTCAACTCCGTACGGCCGAGACATATCAATCCGCCCTCAACAGTTTCCGCCGCTTCAGAAATTGCAAAGATCTCCGCCTTGCTGATATAGAATCCAACACGATGCAGGATTATCAGGCATGGCTGCGCAGTAACGATTTGACACAAAACACTATATCTTTCTACCTCCGCATACTGCGAGCTACTTATAACCGCGCGGTCGACGAAGATTTAATATCTGACCGCCGACCCTTCCGCCGAGTATATACCGGAATCGACAAAACATTTAAGAGAGCTCTCCCCCTTACCGTTATAAAGAAAATTTACCGTCTTGATCTTTCAGATAGTCCTGAACTTGACTTCGCACGCGATATGTTTATAATCAGTTTCATGTTGCGGGGAATGAGTTTTATCGACATGGCCTATCTTCTTAAATCCGATCTATGCGGAGGATATATCACATATCGCCGAAGCAAGACCGGACAGCAACTTAATATACAATGGACGTCAAAGATGGCCGCGATTCTTTCAAAGTATCCTGAAAACCGCAGCCCATACCTTCTACCCATTATCAGGCGCGACGACATCAATCCTCGTTACGCCTACAAAAACATGGGCTACAACATCAACCATAATCTCAAACGCATAGCCAAACTTTTAAATATCCCAATTCCGCTCACCCTATACGTTGCCCGCCACAGTTGGGCTTCCGCCGCGCAATCTAAGGGGATCCCACTCCCCCTTATAAGCGAAGGGCTCGGCCACGATAATCAAGTGACAACCCAGATATATCTTGCCAGCCTTGACACGTCCGCCATCGATCAAGCCAACTCCCTCATTCTTCGCGACCTCTGACATCACCGTCACTTTAGCCACTATCCACAAAACACGAATCGGCCACTTCATCAGCGGCCGATCAATCCTTCTTCTCTCATCCAAATCTCTTGATAAGAGATACTTAAATATGCGCAAAGATATTAAAAAGTTTTGGAAATAGCAAAAATATAGGGACTTAAAAATGTCTACAATTTGATGACTCCCGCATAATAAGATAAATATTTACAATCCTTTTTATTGATCTAAACCATATAATATTGAACATAAACGCATTACATATCATCCAAATCTCTTATCAAGCGAATATTAACTTATGACTAAAAAAAACACTATAATAATATTAATAGCTCTAATATTTTGTCTATTTTTTCTTGCAATATTGTCATTGGGAGGATGTAATCCAGACTGCGATGGAGAAGCCTGCTGGAAAGAAATTGGATTCGCTACCAAAAAAGATTACCAACATAGAGATTCCATATTTTTAGCCAACAATCCATCTTTAGCGAATCGGGTAAATGTCTATATCGAAAATTCTGCGAGTATGGATGGATATGTAGATGGGCATACATCTTTTAAAACCACCATCCATCGATTTTGCGGTCATTTAAAAGCTGATGTACTGAGAGATGGAAAAAATTTTAATTATTGCTTCATCAATTCAGACACAATTATTCCTATACCGCTAAAAAACGACAATTATACCAAAGATCTAACCTCAGAATCATTTAAGATTAAGGGAGGCGATCGGGCCAATTCGGATATTATTGGTTTGATTCGTAAAGTTGTCAATACCACAAACCCCGGAGAAATTTCAATGTTCGTAAGTGACTGCGTATATTCCCCCGAACCTTCAGAAGATATTTTCAAAGCCCTGAGCATACAACAGACGGACATGAATAATATACTGAAAGAGAAGTATAAAAGTAATAGCAACTTCGGTGTATTATTATTCCGTATGGTATCGGATTTTAATGGCATTTATTATACAAAGACTAACGCGCATATTCCCATTAATAGAGGACAAAGACCTTATTTTATATGGTTTTTTGGTGACCAAAGTATATTAAGCAGTGTATACCATTCCATCTTAAGTGTTGTGCAAGAAGAAAAGGCAGAATACTTAGTCGGCATACCGGGATATACATATCTACCTTACAAGACTATTGGTTCGCCTCATCCATATCATTACACCGGAACCAAAGCAGACACGGAACAAGATAGTGTAAGCTTCTATAATTGCAAGTTTGAAGCAGATCTTAGTTATCTACCTATAAGTAATAAATATATCCAAGACATATCCAACTATACTACGCCATCCAAGAGGATTTGGGAATTAACAAAAATCGAAGTTCTTACGCAAGATATAGGGGGAAAACTTAAAAAAAATGAAATCCCTTACAACATGAAGTATTCACTAAGAATTTTTGGTAAATATAATAATTCTATTCCAAAACGTAAAATAGAGATATCTCTGAAATCCATGCTCGATGAATTACCAGATTGGGTTACAAAATATGATGATCCGAAAGGTGATGATTACAACAACGGATACATTCCAGACAAACAAAGAACTTTTGGGCTAAAAAGTTTAGTAGAAGGCATAAGGGATTTCTATGGAGAATCGAACTACGTCACTTTTAATATTTTAGTAAACTAACCTTATTTATACTTATGAATAGTTTCTTTATAACGATCTATCGCTGGTTTTGCGATTCGTCACTGGATGCTTTCAAATACATGAAACGCATAGACGTCGACGGTGAGATGCTAAGTAGCATGATGCCTACTATTGGATGGACTGCTTTGATTATATCAGTACTCATGGCAGTGGCATTCTACATTTGGCCAATAAATCATCCAAGATTTAAAGCTTGGTGGGCATGGATGATCATGATAGCTATAAATGCTGCAATAAATTTCGGGCTCACATTTGCTTTCCTCAGCAATAGAATTGCTTCAATCAAAAATAACACTATTATTTTTGACGAATTTGCCGACACAAACGGCAACTTCTCAATAGCAATGATTAATCAAATTAGTTTAGCCACAGCAAACGCATGTGTCAGCATACTCTTCTTTTGTGGAGCCAGTCTGATCCTCACATGGTTTAGCTCCAACTGTAAATATTCACCTTTCAGAGCTTAAAATTCTATGCCTAAATTATATATATTTGCTATTGGCGGCACAGGATCTCGCGTACTTAGAGCCCTTACAATGCTTATGGCCTCAGGAGTCAAAATCAATACTTCTGAGATTGTGCCGATAATCATCGATCCGGATGTCGCATGCGGAGACAAGACTGATACTGTCAACTTGATGAATCAATATTCCAGACTCTATGATACTCAAGCACAAGATGGCAATCGTAAAGTAGAAGCTTTCAGCACTAAGATTACCAATCTGGGATTCCCTACAGATTACGTAATGCCTATGGGAGGAAAGACAAATTCGTCATTTGGTGACTATATGCAATTCGGATCACTTTCAGACGAAAACAGAGCCTTAGTCAATATGCTGTTTTCAGATGAAAATCAACAGACAGACATGACCATCGGTTTTACGGGCAATCCGAATATTGGAAGTGTCGTACTCAATCAGTTTTCAGAATCTGAAGAGTTTACACTATTTGGCAACTCATTCGCTCCCGGAGATAAGATTTTCATAGTAAGTTCTATATTTGGAGGAACAGGAGCAAGTGGATTTCCACTCTTGCTAAAGAATTTGCGCCACATAAATCCGTCCCAACAGATTCCTAACGCTGCAGCAATTCAAAATGCGGAGATTGGTGCTATTACAGTCCTTCCGTATTTTAATGTCGAGAGCGATAATAAATCTGTCATCAGCTCAGATACCTTTATTTCAAAAACAAAATCTGCTCTCTCTTATTATGAAAATAACTTAAATGGACTTAATGTCCTATATTATATCGGAGATCGGGAGAGAGGGCAACAGGAAAATAATGAAGGAGGAGCTGAGCAGAGAAATGAAGCCCACTTCATTGAATTAGCAGCAGCCTTAGCTATAGTTGACTTCGCGAATCATAGCTATCCTACTTCTCAAACTACATGCTATAAAGAATTCGGAATACAAGACAATATCAACGATATCACTCTACGGAATCTCGGTAGTGTCACCTATACGCAGCTTGCCCGCCCACTTACAGAATTTACTCTATTCAGTAAATACTTTCATGAGAAACTTCCGGAATCCATGAGCCAGCAATGGATTTCTGATTATTCCACTTTAATCGGCAGTCCGATTTATGACGATATCTCCCAACTTACATCCTCGTTCATAAGATGGGAAAGGGAGATGGAAAGTAATCATCACGCAAGAAGATTTACCCCTTTCATACTGGATCGGCGGCCTTCTGATGTTTTTGGCCTCGCAAAAGGTATCCCCACTGCGTCTGCATTTGGAGTATCTGCAAGCAACTGGGATTTATTCAATCATTATCTTAATAAAGGTGAGCAATCAAGACTTGCAAATCAACATGGTAAAAATTCCGAAGGAAAGTTTTTAGCCCATCTTCTCCTCGGCACACAAAAAGTAGTATCTAAAAAAATCAAATTCTAATGCCCAGCGTATTCAGACTCCATAAATCCGGTGTAGACTCCATTCTGGGTTGGGGGAATTCAAATCAATATAATTCCAATATTATCCATAGCATTATGGATCCGGCCGGAGCTACCTCCTCTAAAGAAATTACCTCCATACCAAGTCCTTTTGCCAGAATGGATCTTGTCAGGGAGGCGTTTGCCTTTGTCAACAGGACCGGAATAGACGGCGATACAATTCATCACAAGATGGTGTCGCATGCTATCGATATCGCTCAGATATTCTTCAATTTCAACAACTTCAAAGAGTCAGGTCTCATTGATATTATCAAATGGGATAAGAGTGAAATCCAGAATCTGATCAATAGTAATAATCCTCGACATGCATTATTAGGTCAATCTTATGATCTATTCTTAAATGCTGATTCTCGTCAATTTAATTTTGACGATATGAATGGATTGTACATGCTTCGATATATCGGTCCAAATGCACCTAATCAATTTACCATTATAGGATCTACTTCGCCTGCAAGTCTTTTCTATACGTCGGCCAATTCCCACCCGTATCTGAGAGGTAAAATAATCTTTGGCAATCATCAGGCATTAGATGATTCTGACTTCCTTTCCCTCAAGGATAGACATGATGAAGACTTCATCGCATGGTTCTACGCTCTAAAGAATGCTATCCCAAATTTCTCGGTAAGATTTCCTGATATCGATAAATATCTGAATCTTAATTTCGGATTGTTATCCCATACCCTGCAGAACCGTATCAATGCAATGGATGATAGGACTTTTCAGAGTGAGTTCTTACCATTGGAGGTACAAGCCGGAATTCCGGTTGAGATTCTGGGCACTCAATTGACTATCAATGGGCCGATTGATATAAGTAAGAATAGTGACTTTGCTATTCAATCACTGAAAGTTGGGGAAAATCGTCCACTGGTATTACCCTCCGATACATTCGCACGCCCCTGGATTTATACTACATCTCCATGGACTCATTCTACTGAAGTGCCTGTCAATCCCGGACCTATAGATAATCGTATTCTTCCTGCCGATGGGACAAAATATCCATATCTGACAATGACTGATTTTCTGGAAGATACTCTTATCATGACAGAAAGTTGCTATAATTCAGAGGATTTCTTTGATGGGAATCTAAACGATCGCACAGGAGGAGAACATTCTTTTCTTTTACCAGTAAAACGCACATACTTCGAATATTTTGGAGTAGAAGACCTAAAAAGAGATCTTACAATCATCTGCGATGAGAGTCCCGGTGGGGGCCTTAGAGTAAAAGTTAGTCTTAAGATTCCGGTAAAAAAAGGATATATTGCTTTTGAGAGAATCTATTTGTCTGACAGTGCGATACTAAATCCAAAGAATGGCACCATAAAGACTGAGGATTTCGCAATAGTCTTCTATCCCAAAACCATTTTTCCGGCAAATTTAAATCCTGACTATGTAGTCGGAATTATATCGAAGAGTAATGATTGGAATCCCAGATTCCAATGCTTCTCTAACGAAGCCAAAACGATATTGCCGACTTTAGGCCCTATTGACCGTAATATGGATGCCGCCGGAAATCGTGTCAATAATGTGGTTCCAAGAATGCCTATGGCTACTTTTGACCAAAATTTTGAAGGCATCGACATATCATCTGATTCGCTTCATGGTATAGCCATACCTATATGGAGTGGCGTAGCCGGAGGGTCAGTCTTTGAATTTGCGGTAGATTTCGGCACGTCTAATACTCATGTTGAATATCGCAAAGATGGCTCGAGTATCTCCAATCCGCTCGATATTCAAGTTGACCATCAACAACTGGCTCTTTATACCGAGGATGCGATTATGGATCCTACTTATATCCTTGCATGTCGTAATACTTGCATCCCCATTAATTTAGGAATAGAGGGAGGAATTCAATTCCCGATGAGAACGTTGCTTTCTTATAAGAAATCGACTAATTGGTCTACTCCAACCGCACCATATCTAACCGGTAACCTCCACTTCTATTTCGGAGAAATCGGCCAAGCTGACTATAATGATGTAAAATCTAACTTGAAATGGTCAAATGATGTGCATATTACTGCAATGATTGAATGCTATCTCAGTAGCCTGATGGTCATTATGCGTAATAAAGTCATCATGGAGGGAGGCGACCCGAGTCAGACAAAAATTAGATGGTTCTATCCGACCAGTATGCCCGCAGCTACAGTAGCAAACATTTCTAATATCTGGGCAAGACTATATCGAAAATATTTCGGAGATGATTTGACAAATCTGACTGAACTCCCCGAATCGATCGCTCCTTACCAATACTATCAGAACACGTATGGCGCCGGAATCGATGTATTGACAGTCGATATCGGAGGAGGTACTTCCGACGCCTTTATAGTTGATTCCAACGGAGACCCGGCCTTTATCACATCTTTCCGCTTTGCCGCAAATTCTCTCCTCGGCGACGGCTTAATCTCCAATGGCTTGGCCAACAATGGATTTGTCGCAAAGTATCGTCCGATTTTTGATCAGATACTTCAGGCAAATTCCAATCATGCATTGATTACTCGATTAAATCAAGTAGCTTCCACGGGCAATTCTGCTGATTTCCTATCGATGTTATTTAGTCTGAAATCAAATTCCGATGTAATAGCAGGAAAATATCAGGATAAAGTAGATTTCCTTAATATGCTGCAAAATTCGGCAGGAGCAAAGACTTTGATCTTGATATTCTATACTGCTATAATCTACCATCTGGCCACATTTATCAAGGCAAAACGTGAGGCCGGGGCAAATGTTCAAGAACCTGCCATTCTTGCATTTAGCGGGAATGGATCAAAACTTCTTCAGACGCTTGGTGTAAATACCAACGTTGGGCGCCAGATGCTCGAGACTTATACAAAGGTTCTCTTCGAGAAAGTCAATGGCCGGGGATACCCTCATTCCAAATGTACTATTGTAATTGACTCTGAGCATCCAAAAGAATCGACCTGCAAAGGAGGACTTCTCGCCTCGCGCATTCCTGATTTGCCTGAAATTCAAGAGATGACAGATTCTCTGTTAGGCACCTCTCCCAATACGTTTATCAATGAGCGTAAATATAAAGACCTGACCTCCCAAGATTGGGATGGTCTGAAGAGCAATATAGAAGATTTCACACGCATCTTCTTTGAATTAGCCAAAGAACAAAAGATCACATCAAATTTCGGCACCGTAAGCATGCAAGAACTTGAAAAAAATCGTAAGATTTTTCTCCAGGATCCGAAACTTCGGGCCAGTAATGCTCTAATCCTGCAAAAACTACTGAACTCATCTCAGCCGATAGAAGATACTCTCTTCTTCTATCCTGTCACAGAGATGCTAAATACACTTGCAAAGAATCTCTTATGAGCAAATCAGTCCAAACTATAGTACTTCTTCTGACAATCCTTCTTTCCGGAGGATTGTCAGAATCTTTCGCTGCTGATTATAATGATTCCCTCAAACATAAACTGCAGTTTATTCGCGGACATCAATCCCAAATAAAGGAACTCTTGAATGTAACGGATCAAGATCTGGGTAAAAAATTCGAATCGGCTTTTAATGAATATTTCACCGATGAGTATCAAGACGATGATGTAGAAATACCGGACTCCATTGAACATTTTATCGTTCAGACATACGAAGCTATCACAATAGAGAATGGCGATATTACCGCTGTAAATGATTCTATATTTGACATGGCAATACAGAACATTGATCAGCATACACCTCTTGATAATGAGAAACATAAAGCCTATCCTAACTTATATAATGATCTGAAATATAAACTTGACAATTTAGAATCTGAATTTATGACATTACAATGGTGGGTCGACGTCCTATATATTATTTTTGTTGCCTTCTCCATATTCTTGATAATTTATCTTATATCCAGACTGCGTCGTCTTAAAAACTATTGTAAAAATCTGGAGCAATATATAGATCAACTCAGGGCATCTTCCGATCGAAGATTTTATGAACTTACTGAGTCTATTCAAACCAAGTCTCCATCTTATGCGAAAGCCCCTACAATAACGTTGACCCAAAGTCCTACGCCTGAATCGACGATGCCTGCCGAGTCAAAATCAGAACGATCCTCAAGAGTAAGAACAGATACTACGGGGCAATCTGATTATGTGACTGAATTTGCAAGTTTAGGCAAAAATTCTCAATATGGAGAATTTGACAAAATTTCAGCTGAACCAAGTCAAGAGAAGATCTATGTCATTACATCAATCCGCGGAAGTAATATAGGAGACTTCTCAATTAATCCTCATATTAGTAGCGAATTCAGAAAAGAGATTGTGCAAAATCGAAATCTTTATCTTCCTTCCAATTTCGTCAGTATTCAAGCAATCAATCCGACTCCAACTTCTTTTAAGGAAGTTAAACGCGGAAAAGTAAAAAAGGAAGATGGGAAATGGAAAGTTACGGATCGCCTTGTTATTGACTTAACTTAGCAATCTATGAACTGTCAAAATGATAAGAAATCTTCACGGATAACTCTCACTCTAAAGAAGTATATAGAATTATTCGTGAGGATTATTAAATCCATCTCTCATTTCTTTGGAGTCGTTATAATTGACAAAGGGATGAGAAAAATAGTGGAACTTTACGACATCCATTCTGCGTCCGGCCAACATCCTGATCAAACTCATAAAAGATTTATACATAATACTTCTTCAGAGGGTATTTCTGAGGAAAAAGAACCGATGAATCTACAAGATTGCTTACAGAATAAGATTGCCGAAATTCAGCAAATCAAGAATGATTTCATGCAGCTTAAAATCGAAAAAGACTTAGTAGATTCCAAATGTGCGGAATTGGAAAGGCAATTGTTTTTAGATAATAACCATATCAATAATCTCAACGATTCTATCAGTGAACTTACGCAAGAAAATGACAGTCTAAAGGCAAGATGTATGCCTGCTTCAAAGATTCCTGCAATGATATATTATGGGACAGGTGATTCTACGGGAAAAACTATAAGAAAAATTTCTACTGAAAAATCTTCTCAAATTCTATATAAACTAATTACTCATCCGGGAAATACCAGTAAGGCAAATTTCTATCCAATCAAGAATGACAACTTAGTCGAAGTCATCTCAAATCGCAATATAATGCTGGGGGCGTGCGAAATTATTTCTATCGATTCAAATGCCAACGACATAGAGACTATAGAATATGGCCGAGCTATATTTTCTGATAATCAATGGATAATCACATCTAAAGCTAAAATTAAACTTATAACAGTATGAGCAGTTTCATCCTTTGTCTTTTTGTGGTGACAATCATCTGTCTCCAAATATACCTCTTTAACCGTACAGGACGCCTTGTATCTCAACTGAAAACAGTACTTTCAATGAGATTCACGACTATTTTGCTACGGGATGACTCTGATGACAAAGAGGTCACTATGATTAAATCTGCGCTGTCAAAATCGGACAAAATCACTGAAACTATTGAATATTCTATTAATACGTATCTTCAGAAAAATAAAGGAGCTGTAAGTGATTTTAATCTTATTAAGGATATCGTCGAACGCAATTGCGACACTCTTGAATCTGAAATATCATCTCAAACGCCACTACCGCTCTATTTAGGCTTGATGGGAACTGTGCTTGGGATTATAATAGGCTTGGTGACTATCGCCATAAGCGGAGGTTTTTCCAATATTCAGAATGTAATAGAAACTTTAATGGCAGACGTTGCAATCGCGATGGCTGCCAGTTTTGCCGGAATATTGTTTACGACCTGGACTCTATGGAAATCCAAAGAGTGTAAGGTAGTTGTAGAGAATAATAAAAATATATTCTATACTTGGATTCAAACTAACCTTCTCCCTGTCTTATCTCAAAGTGCGGTAAGCGCTATTACCCTATTACAGCAAAATCTTACACACTTCAATGATTCATTTACCGGAACTATTGAACGCCTGGAGGCACGACTAAGTAATGTAGGAGATGTCTACGAGTCTCAAATTGAGATTCTGGACAAGATTGAAGCTATTGATGTCAAAAAAATGGCCATTGCAAATGTCAAGGTACTGGGAGCATTGGACAGGTCAATGGGAAGTCTGGAGAGATTCTCGCAATATATGAGTGATGTCACTGATTATATAACTGCCGTAAAAGATTTAAATGATAAAATTGATGACCATCTGGAACGCACTCATGCGCTCGAGACTATCTCTGAATTCTATCAGACTCAGATGCACGAAATAGAATTACGACAGGAAGGAATCAGGGCTGCCGTAGTAGCGGTTGATGATGTCATGAAATCTGCCTTAGCTACAATGCAAGCCAATGGAGAAGAGAGCATGAAAGTGATGCAAGAATCCTTCTCTTCCCAGATTGAGTCCATACAGAGCATAGTAGCATTACTGACAGAAAGATTGACAGCTCAAATTAATCAGATGCCTGAAATAGTTAAAAAACTTAATACCATTTCTGAAATTCCCACTAAACTGGATAAACTCATTCATCGCATTGAAAAATCTAATTCACAAATCACAAAAGAATTATCTCGAAATTCCAAACCTATTGAAGGAATTTCAAACTTTGAGAATTATCAGAATGTATCCGGGTACTCCTCATCCAAGTCTGAAAACACAGGGATAAAATGGGGAATCCTGATTTCGCTCATAGTAATAGCACTTATAGGAATTACCAATCTTTCCTATGATATTACATCAAAAACTTACGAATCCCCAAGTAGAGTTGATGAATCTCAGAGTCTTAACGAGATCACTAACTCAGAAGATAATTTAGTAGCTACGAAAACTGATACGATAGCTGTGGATTCTATTACTAATGAACACTCAATTAACTCTAACCCGAACTCTCCAACGAAAAAGAATTTGCCTCACAGACCCTAAACATTGAATAAATGAGTAAAAAACAGGAATCATACTTCTGGACCAGTTACTCTGATCTAATGACAAGTCTTTTCTTCGTAATGCTGGTGCTTTTTGTTTTGGCATGCGCAATGCTCAAGAATAAAATTGACGAAGTGGAGAAGCAAAAAGAAGCAACTGAAAAGGAACTTGCCAAGATTAGAGAAATTGAGGAGAGTATCCAAGCTATAGATCCAAAATTTTTTGAATATAACTCAACTTATAAAAAGCATATTCTTAAAATTAACGTTCAATTTCAAAAAAGAAGTGCCGATATTTCCGATATACCGGATAGCAAACAGAAGGAATTAATAGCAGCCGGAAGATCTATCTCCAGATTTCTACAAAGATCTTCTGAAGATGTCAAATATCTCCTTGTCATTGAAGGGCAGGCTTCAAATGACAACTACCCGTTAAATGACGAACTAAGTTACAATAGAGCCAACTCATTGAAGCATTTATGGTCTCAAAATAATATTGATTTTGGGAATAAATGCGAGATTATAGTCTGCGGTAGTGGTAAAGAAGGTGTAATGCGCTCCCAACCTGATAATGCGTCAAACGAAAAAAATCAACGATTTTTAATTCATATCATTCCCAAACCCGGAATTATTGAAAGAATTGAGAAATCTATAGACTCGAATAATTAAAATCTTTATAAAAACGCATATTGAAAAAATGAATAAGCACCTACAGAAATTTGGGATAGGCTTGATTTTAATAATCTGCCTCATCCTTAATGCATGCTCAAATAGTGAGGATAGACCTGAACCCCTTACTCCTACTCAAGTTGAACAAAGATATTCTTCCGGTGTAGTGCTCATACAGACGTCCTACTGCTATTCCATTTCATTTAATAATGGACCGACCTTCTACTTCACAGGTATATCTTCCGATGGGAAATTGGAAAATCTAACCATGGACGAGGAGGAGATAAAACCCGTCACTGCATATGGGACAGGGTTCTTCATTGGAAAAGACGGACTGATTGCTACTAATTCCCATGTCATATCTCCTACTGTGGATATCGCCACTGCACGCCAGCAGATTGTAGACGCTTTTCACTCTTTGGCGGCTCAATGGTCAAAGGAAATCAATGAGATTACAGAAAATCTGGGTGTAATAAAAATGGCAATTATTGAATGTGACTCCTATAGTGATCAATATGAATTGCAGGCAGCCTATAATGAGTTGGAAGAGGAGAGAAATGAGAGACAGGAAGCAGTCAATGCAATACATGCACTTGGAGGAATGAATTATGAAGCTACCTTACATTCTGAGATTGGTGTTGCATATAACGATTCTCATATCACTAATAACTCGGATTTTCATCCTTGCGTGACATTAAAAGAAGATGAAGAACATGATTTGGCAATCATTCAATTAAAAGACAAGACTACTCCTGAGAATAGACATATCTTTAGAATTCCAAAAGGCAGATCACGTGATTCCGAAGATTACGAATCAAATGAAGAGAATAATGGAACTGAAAATAGCATGAAACTCTATATGATTGGATTTAATCTCGGTCCAACTCTTGCGTTAACTAATAATGGTCTTAAAGCCCAGATCACATCGGGTGAATTATCTCAAGATACGGATGACGCTCACCTCATGTATTCAATTCCAGCCTTGCATGGGTCAAGCGGAAGTCCTGTTATTAATCAATATGGCAAACTCATAGCAGTTAATTTTGCAGGATTAGACCAAGCCCAAAGTTTCAACTATGGTATTAAGATTTCATATCTTTCTAAATTATTGAGCAAAGTCAAGAATAAGGAATAAAATATATAATCTATTATAAAAATATAAATCCCCTAATGATTCCAATTAAGAATCTTAGGGAATTTATTATTTATTGAATCTCTACGCTTTGTCATGTGTCTCAGGCATCAAAATCAGATATTTCCTGATAGATTTCCCGGGATTCTGACTCTATATTATAGTAGATAATTTTCTCAGGAGAGGATTTATAACTAAAATAACTTTTCAAATAAAGATTGAATATGAGGAGATTAGCATTATTTATGGGGATTATCATGATGGCATTACCGGGGATTGCCCGGGAGATGGTTACTCAATCGGAAGATCTGACTTGTGATTCAGTAGCTGCTGATTCAGTAGCTGTGCTTGCCGGGGCAGAGCGGGAAGAGATGATGAAGATGTCGCTGCCGGAGCTTTGGGAGCAGGCGCAGTGGAAGAAGCCGGAAGCACTTGTAGAATTGGCGGAGCGATATCGATATGGTCGCGGCGGCGTTGAGAAATCTATGGTCTCCGCTCTGGCCTATTATAGTGAATCTCCGCTGGAAGTTTTGGATTTATTAAATGAGGCTTCAGCGGTCTGTCCAAAGGATGAGTTCTACGCTTATAATGATATCGCACGGCAGCTCATGATGTGGGATAAATTGGGTCAGAATCATGATGCCGTCAAACGCAACATACTGACCGAGATTGACAGTATGCCTGAACCTCGCCCGGAATGGACCCACAATATAATTGATTTCTTCAATACTCCGTCAGACCAACGGAAGGACAAGTATAAATTCTTTTTACTGGATCCTACTGATGGCGATTCCTGGATGATCTGCATGATTATGTTCGGAGAGGATGATGCCATCAAAGAGCTGCTGAAGGCTAATAGTCCGCAGTATCTTACCATCCTCAAGCAGCTTTCTGATAAGATTCCGGTCCTTGCGAGTCTCGCGGGTCAGATCCTCCTAAGCAGATACGATGAAGGTGGTCGAACCCATTTTCTCAATGAAGCTATGGAATTCTATCAGAAGCTCGACAATGCCGGATTGCTAAGCAGATTGGAAATGTTGACAATTCTTAATATTGCAGAAGACAATGGAGAAGCTGCGATAGCTCCTTTTTCTAAGGATGATATTGCTCGGTTTAATGCCCTTTGTCCTCCGGAATTCCGGGAAATCTACGATGACCCGACAATGCCCGTCGAAGAAGTAGAGGAGATAGAATAGGATTGACAATAACCTGCGTCATGACCTGAAAAGACATAAGCACAAAAGAACAAAAAGCTTTTTATCATGTTCTGTGTGCTTCCGTCTCAAAAAACTATTCGTAAGAGAGAAGCCATTTTGCGAGAGGGACTATCTTTATTATCAGTCCGTCGGATTGGATTTCTCCCTCCTCGGAATAGGTGACGATCTCTGCCTCTTTCAATCCGTAGCGCTGATGAAACATTTTTAAAGCTTTCACCTCTCGCTCGCGGGTATTTTCGTCAGATATACTATAGGAAGCCTGCACTGCTTTGCGGGCTTCCGGCATATAGAAATCTATTTCCCACTCCTTATTATAATAATAGGGTTTTTCGCCGTTTTCGCTGAAAGATGCCTTATATAAAGTGATTGCACATAGATTTTCCAAGAGTGATGTTTCACTATCGGATAGAAAGATATTAAGTAAGCCATTGTCGACAAAATAATGTTTCTTTACCGTGGCCCTCTCCGCGAATTTTGAAGCGTAGTTCTCTATCTCGAAAAGCAGGCAACTTTCCTTGCAAGTCCTTAAATAATCGGCCACAGTCGACGGAGTAATCGTATATCCCGCAGATTTTACAATATTGGCCAGTCGATTGTAAGATATCGGAGTCTTGATATTTTCAGCAAGCCGACGTAGAGTCAGACGCATAGCGCTCTCATTGCGAATCCCATTACGTTGAATAATATCGGCCAGAATGATTTTCTCATATAGTTCATTAAGCCAATGGCGCTTATTGACGAATAAGGTTAGTTCCGGGAAGCCTCCCCACTGAAAATAGGAGGCGAGTTCGCGGTCGATTTCTCCTTTTCTATGGCCATATAGAGAAGTAGAGTCAACAACGATACCCTTGGAATTCAAAAACTCCTTGAATGTATAGGGAAAGACCATCTGCTCTACATATCTTCCGCCCAAAGTTGAAGCAATCTCCCGGCTCAGCATTTTGGCATTACTTCCCGTAATATAGACCATATATCGCTGATTAGCCAGCCGGCGGGCAAAGTGTTCCCACCCCTCCACATTCTGAATCTCATCAAGAAATAGGATAGGCTTATAGGAATAAAGAGAAGAATATGCCTGAAGGATATAATCAAGTTCAGATGCTTTAAGCCCCAACAGACGCTCATCATCAAAATTGATAAAGAGCATCTCCCGCAGATCATGCCCCTGCTCAATAAGTTGCAGAGCTCGCAAATACAATAGATAACTTTTGCCGGCTTGCCGCACACCGACAAAAACATATCGGGCAGCTTCCTCGAATTGAAATCTGCGTTTTACAGGATTCAATTCCTCCAGTAATTCCTGCCCTTCAATTATTATTGATTTTATAATCTCTAAGTTCATACGTATATCTCTTTCCGCAAATTACTAATAATTAGCGAGTAGGCAAAGAGCGAAAGTCGGCCGTAGGCCGGTTCGCGGTGCCGAAGGCACTTTGACCTACCGCAAATTTACTAATAATATTGCAACTCACCAAGCATTTATCGCGATTTTATATTCTGCCGGAAGATAAAATCGCCTATTTTTATATTCTGCCGGAAGATAAAATCGCTCATTTTTATATTCTGTCGGAAGATAAAAAGGACCCGCACCGATACCTTTGATTCAGGCTTCGGTGCGGGTTTGATCTTTTATCTCCTTCATTAACAGGAGGGGATTGTGAAATTTCTGCTTAGATAGATACAGGAGAATCAGCGTCTGCTACGCATGCGCTGATTGACGCGGCGCTGAACTTCACGATAGCGGTCGCCAAGCACATTCTTACGCGCGCTGCCGTCGCCGTAGTCGCCGCGGATTGCACGCTTCGCATCTTCCTCCAGATCTCCGGTCGGAGTAGTGCTGACAGCCGAAGTTGAGGTTTTGGCCGACGGAGCCGGAGCCTGCGGAGCTACTTCGGGAGCGGAGGTTTTGGAAGCCGGAGCCGCCGCAGGAGATTCAGATGCTACGGGAGCTGCTGCTGCTTCATCTTTAGCCGCTGTAGCGTCAGCAGACGCTTCGGGAGCTGCGTCTTCAGAAGCAACGATGCCGGAAGCGCCCTCCTCTGATTGGGCATCCTCGCTCTGCGCAGCGATCTCTGCATCCTGACCTTCTTCGGAATCGGGAGTGGCCTCAACGCTTTCTATAACCTCTGACTCAGGCGCCTCATTTTTGTCATCTCCCTTACGGAGCAACAGCATTGCTATGAAGGCAAGGACTATCGCAACTCCGATAAGAGCCCATAGCCATGCCGTATTCTTGCGCTTGGGTTCTGCCGGACCTTCCTCAATAGCAATGTCCGTAGCAGTCTGACTGAGATCCGGCATTGCCGTAGAGGCAGGCACCTGCATTTCCGGAGCCTTTACCTCTGTAGCAGTCGGAGTGACAACAGTCTTTGGAGCCTCTGAAGCGGCCTCGACTGCATCAACTGCGTCATCTTCTATATCCTTTGAGAGATTGAATTTTCTTTTCGACCCTTTATCAATGTCGAATTTTCGTTCAGTACCTTTGTTAAGGTCGAACTTTCCGTTCTTCTTTGCCATAAATGATAGTTTTAGTTCGTCATTTATTCCGCAAACATTCCTACGAGCGTCTCCAGACCTCCGTCATAGGCCTTGCCTTCTGCCTCGAATTCCCATTCGCCTTCATCATTGAGGATGAAGCGCCCTGCCACGCATGCGTTTTCGTTGACATAATCAGTGCTGAGTTCATATTCGCAGAGAGCCTCATCGGAATCCTCGTCTATCACTGTGATCTTAGCCGCGCTCACATTTCCGAAAGTCATGCCGTCGTTATAGACGGTAGCGGAGATTGCTATTTCCGCTACTGAAGGATCTACCTTGGAAAGGTCGACGTTGATAATCTCAAGACCGCCCTGCTGCATATCCTTCGCTCCAAGCACCGCACCATCGGCACTCATGGGCCGCGTCTTTTCCAGATAGTTTCTCTTATTTCCGAACTTCGCCTTATCGAAAGGTTCGGAGCGATTTGCAGAATTATAGAATACGAAAGCTTCGTCATTGATGATCATGCCGTCTTCATTAAGCAGCCATGCCTGCACGTCGAGGTCCTCGCCTGCAAAAGTCAGTTCGACACGTATGTTGTTAAGGCCCAGATCCTTCTTCAGAGAGAAGCGATCGCCGGCGCCGAGTTTTTTAAGATCAAATCTGCCCATTGTTGTTTATGAATTAGATGATTAAGTGTACATATCTACCAGAGTCTGCAGGCCGCCGTCATAACCGTTGCCGATGGCAGCGAACTCCCATTCTCCATCTTCGTTAAGCACGAGCGAACCGGCGATCACCGCTGATTCCGTAGAGAAGTTCTCTTTCAGATTATAGTGGCAAAGTTCTTCGCCTGTCTCTTCGTTGATGATTACTATCTGCGGATCTTTAACGTCGCGGAAAGACTCCGACCCGTGGATGGTCACACAGAACACGATTTCCGTCACTTCCGGACGAACTTTTGACAGCTCCACATGCATTGTTTCTCCTGAATCCTCTCCGCCGAGATCGTCGGCCGACCCCAGAACTGATCCGTCAAAACTCATCGGAACTGTCTCATTCTGCCAGTTGCGCTTGCTACCGAATTTCTGACGATCATAAGGTTCAGAGCGATTTGCAGAGTTATAGAATACGAAGTCTGCGTCTTCGAGAATCACGCCATCTTCTCCCAGAAGGAAAGCCGTCGCATCCAGATCCGCTTCGGAATCCCACTTAAGATCTACCTGAATCTTCTCCAGTCCCTCTTCCTTAGCAAGCGAAAACCGCTCGCCCTTGTTGAGATTAAAATTTCTTGCCATATTAATTATGATTATTGATTATTTCTTAAATTCGATAACTCAATGTTTCATAGAGATAAATGCGTTCATCACCGCATCTTGCGGTATTGCAGCAAAGCTCGCTTATAATCGGATGTGTTGAGTCCTATTTTCTCCGCTTTGGCGATAAACTCCTCAAGTTCGTCGACTACTCGTTTGACTTTGGCTGCATCAGCACTCTTTCGAAAACTCTCAATCTGCGCCTCTCCCAGTCGGGTATCGGCACTTTTCTGCTTGCGGATGACGTCGCCGACGAGTGAGGCCATCTGCTTATCTCCCTGCTCGCGATACCATTCCCGGGCCTCCTTCAACTTCCCTTTTCCGGCCAACTTCCTCCCTTCATCCATCGCCTTTCCGGACTCTTTCGGCATTGCAGGCGGAGTGACTCTTCCTCCGGAAGCCGACCGCCGCGATCGCGCAGTTTCAACCGGATTGGATTCATTCTCAACGGATTCCGATTGAGAGGTTTTATTCCGTGCCGGACGTGCATTGGCTTCTGCCTGTGGCTTGGCTTCCGGCATAGTTTCAAGCATTTCCGTAGCTTCATTAGCCAAATCCTCTGCTTTCAACTGGCGACATTTCTGAATGAACTCCTCCAGCATGCTCCTGGCCTCGCCATTCTTATCTGCCCTGACTTTCCCTTTTGCCAGAGCCTTGGTCTCGCGCCATTCACGCTGAAGTTTCTTCAAGTCTTCCGGATTGAGCGTCCCGATCATTTTGACCATAAACTCCGAGGCGCCTTCAGCCGCTTTCCCTACAATTCCGATGCCCGAAGAGATCACTCCCTTCATCGTATCGCCGAATTCCTTTGCATTAGCAGTAAAACCTTCCCCTAAAGATGACACTAATCCCGACATGAAGCCGCCTTGGGATTTTGGGTTATCATCCGAAGATTTAGCTTTCTTTTTATCATCTTTTATCGACTTTTCGGATCTGTCATCACCGGAGTCTGATGTGAGAGGTCTCACGGACTTTGGCTTTGCAGGTTCGGGATTCGCCGGAATGGCTTCCGTCCGGGTATAGGTCGGCTTTTCGACGATGACTACCGGATTAGGATCCGCTATAAGAAGCTGCATCACATTCTCGCGCAATTTGCGGTCGCTGCGTATTACTTCACGGAAACCGGGGCAGAGGGTCTGCTCAAAGAAGAGATTGCCCGACGCCATTCCGCGCAGGATCAGGAGCGTGTCGGCTTTATCCGAAATACCGTTCTGACGTAGGAACTCATCCAGTTTAGCTTTTATTTCGGCTCCCTCATCGCATTGAAGATTGTCGATGACAGCTCTGTTGAGATCGTAATGATAGGATATGCCGCCGGAGAGAGTGATCGTATCTTTAAGCAATGGGATATCGGAAGCCAGAAAATCTACGGCGGCGCGCTCAATGGCTTCATCCTCCATATCACGCACAAGCCAAGAATTCTGACCCTTTACTCGATCCCAGATAAGATCCTTCACATATTTCAGACGGGGATCCGCTCCCAGCCCGGGCAGAGTAATCTGTCGGCGCTCAGAGCTGCCGCGCATATCAAATAGTGTCAGACTCAGATCTGATCCTTCAGTCCAGGCAACCAGCACATTCCGGCATGGATAGCGCTGCGCCAGGCTCTCTTTGACATAGCGCTCTATGAAATCGTTATATTCCGTGACCTTAAATCTGTTATATCCGCTTTCACGGAAAAGAGTGGCTACGAGGGCTCTTTCATTCGGTCGTATGTCGGCCTCGCAAGCCAGCGTGACGGGCATCATCGCTCTATTATCCTGCAATGATCCCTGACTGCCGTAAAGGTCATTCTTGAAGAAGTCGGCGAATACGGATTCTGCCGCATCGAGCAGCAGATAGCGCAAGGCCTGACGCCGGCCGCCGAGAATATAAGTCTCGTCAGAGGCCAGCTTCTCGAAATAATCGTCGAAGGCATTCGAAGTGCCGGTATTGGCCGCTCTTACCGCTACCTCCCCTATCTCTATCCCCATCGGCGAACAATAGAACGCCAAGGGCACAGGCCACGCGATATTGGATATGGGCATCAGGCGATTCTCACCATCGCGTTGCCAATACTCGAAGGCAATGCGATGATGAGAGATCGATATTACTATTTTATAGTTGTCGCTGTTCATTTCAAAAGTTTGAGAAGAGTATCCTCATAGAACTTCATTCCTTCCAGAATGATGATGGGCGCAACGAAGCTGAATGACTTTCCGCCTGCTTTCGCCTCCCGATCAGCCGCACGGAATTCCGGCATATTCTGCACATAGGCCGTAATATTCATATTGCGGCAGGCGTTTTCAAGAACCTGCGGACTGACATTCCATCCGAATAGTTGCCGCGCCGCGCTGTAGAAGAATCCGCAGAACTCAGTGAATTTATTACCCTGAGGTTCTGTGGTATCCACTGTCAGACGCACTCCGATCTGCTGCATCATTCCGGGAGTTATGGAATTGGTGAAGTCAATCTTGCGGTTGACATTGTCTTTACCGGTCAGTTCAAACCCTGTCTCGCCGATGATCTCCGATTTCTGGGGTTCGGAAGGACGCTGAAGTTCGGTATCACCCTTTGCCAGACCCTTGGATACCTCAAACTTAATATTGGGATCATGGAGTTTAGGCAACTCGATCTTAGGCCAGGTCGCCAGAGTCTGCTCCATGTGTTGCTGCCCATATCCCATCACGAAGAGACCCAGATAATACTGATGTGAAGCTCCAGGATTGACGGTCGTCAGCCATTGGTAGAGGCGCGAACCTTTACCGGCGAAAGTCACTCTGACATTCGGGCGCTTGCGCGCCTCCCATTCCGATTCAGTCGTGCGGTAGAGGTCATCTATGAGTTTATGGGCTACCTGTCCGGCATAATACATCAGCAACCCGGTCACATACATGTTGACGCACATCAGCATCGGGCAGTCGGCTGCTATGGCCCGGTAGAGATCTTCGAGTTGATCATCGTCAAGGCGATTTACTATCTGATCGAAGAAATAGGGAGCCGTATGGGCATTATAAGTGTCATTGCCGAAGTTCAGACCTACCATCGTGATCTTATACTTGGCGCAGAGCCCCGTCAGTACATTCTTGAATTTCGGGAATGAGGAGACAGATTGCGACACTCTCTGGGCTGCAAACCGGATAGAATTCTGCTTTATCATGGTGATTCCCCCCTTCAGGTAGAAGAGGGCAGAGATATCGGTAGTGCTGCCTCCGACATCAAAACAGAGATTCAATACATTAGCCTCCTTTGAATAGCGGGCAGTGATATAGTTTGCCACGGCCTCTGCCTCTGAAAGACTGGGATTATCGACGACATTCTCCATCTTGTAAAGAGGTTCGGGCTTATAGGCCACCTCCTTCTCCATATCATCGGGCATAAAATCTTCAGTCGGAGCGGGCGCGGGAGCCGGCTCCGCTTTCGAATCGCCAAAGCCCTCGGCTCCGAATCCTCCGCTGAATCCTGATCCTCCGCCGAATCCGCTGCCGAATCCGGAATTACCGCCAAATCCTGCTGCTCCTCCGAAGCCTGCATCAGCGGAATTGTTGTCTCCGAAACCACCCCCGAAGCCCCCCGAATTTCCAAATCCGCCACCGAAGCCGGATCCTGAGCCGAATCCGCTGTCAGCGGCCGGCTCGGATTGCGAGCCGAAAGAGACTGAGCCGAGATTGCCTCCGAGTGATCTGGTATCGGTATATTTGCTTACATTAAGCTTATAGCGTTCGCCGCTTTCGGAAAGTACCGGAGAGACATGCTTGAGAGTCTCCCAGATACTCTGATAGGAGAAGAGGAGCTGCCCCGCCATTGCGGAAGGATACGACCATTTAAGGCTTTCGGGGACATACCCTTCGACAAAGAGAGCGCCATAAATCTGAAGCATGAGAGTGCGCAGGAATGCACTCTTATGAGCCTTATCGTCATCATTATCCTCCCATTTCATATTATGAATCTGAGTGACCTCGCCCACTCCGTTGGGATAATTGAGCGTGATGCGCGACTGATCTGAATTTGAGAAAGGAAGATTATCGGCAAAGCTCGGGAATCCGCCTATTACTTCGCGCTCATTGCGCATCTTGATAGTCTCCCCGGGCTTCAGATCGGGCAGCCGGCGGTTGTCGTGAAGAGTCAGAACACTCTTGACACCATTCGACCTCACTTTCGAGCCGGCTCCCTGGAAGAAGAATATCTGGTTCTCACGCGGGAAAATCGGCTGGCCGGGAAGTTCATTACCCATCAGCGACACTCTCTGATTTTCGAAGAAGAAATCGCACTCTCCGGTCGCATCGCTTGAATAGGCTACAGAAGTATTGGTGCTTCCGAAGTCAATGCCGAGTCTCACTTTCTGCAGGGATTTATGCGCTCCGGGCCGCATCCAGTCATGAGGAAGCGTCGTGCCCTGGGCCGAGCTGTAGTTGATCAGCAGATATCCGCCCTCGCTACCCGTCGGCGATAGAAGTCGCACTCCCTTAAATGGCTTGTTGGAACGGTATATTTCGTATTTATAGGGGTTATCGGCCACCGCTTCATCAGATTTGACCATAAGTTCGGCCTCGACTCCCTTATCCTTGACTTCAATTCTTCCGTCATTACTGAGCAGAACGGGATTATTCTCCTTGTCGACGATGATACGGAAATAATTATCCTGCATCTCGCCTACGAAAGGGAATGCGCGATATGCCTGGCTGGTGCCGTTGTGCGGAAGTTCGTTGTACATGAAATAGGCGTCCCACTGCGGCGACACGAAGTTGGGCCATATCAGGATATCCTTATTGCTAATGGAGCCGTCGCAAGTATAGACTTTCTTAAATTGACGGCGCACGCCGGTGTCGGTGACGAGAGTCAGATTTACCTCAAGGTTGCCGGTCCGGGCGTAAGGATCATAGGTAGCTTCCAATTTTGACTTGATAGCGCTTCCCGAGCCTGACATTCCGACCAGTGCAGCCACATTCTTACCGAAGACATTCAGTCCTTGCGCACTCAGCGGGAGCGCAAAGTAAGCTTTATCCTCCATCCCCTTCACGTCGGCCGACATCACTAAAATCGGGAGATCTTTCAGCTGATCGGATTTGATATTGAGATTGAGGCGCGCGATTCGTGCGGTATCGTCCAGCAGCAGATTATTGGGATCGAAACTGACTCCACCCGTCATTTCGCTGTCTGAAATGACTCCTTCCACGCCGTAAAGTATATCCTTATGGCAGAAGAGCTTTTCGAAAGGACCTCCGAAAGAGGCGCTGACCGGAGGCGTGCTTGCTATCGACAGTTCGACGCCATCGGCGTGAGCCCGGCTCTCTATCTCGGTCTTCCAATTCTGGAGAACGGTGCGGATTGAGGTATAATCCACTCCTTCTCCTGCAGGCAGCCCTGCATAATACTGCTCTGCCTCATCGAGTCCTTTGAGGATATGGGCGACGTAGGCGTGAAGAGCGGCAAGCTGCATCGGCTTGAGCGAAGAGTTCAGAGGATCCGTGAATCTGCCTGAGACGACGTTGATCCATGGAGTCTCCTCGGAAGTCTCGCAGCGATAGCCTGAGGAAGTGAAAAGCAGCGACTCAGGAGCTGTCGCGCCCACTACCTTATCACGATACTTGATGACGTTGATATAAGGGACTGCCGGCTGATTGGCGGGCAGATTCTGATCGGTCCAGCGTCTGGCCCTGCGCAGAAGCATATTGCCGAATGCTCCCTTTGGCTCATAGATATTCGACGTCTTGTCGACTCCGAGGCCGTCGCTATAGGTCAGATCGATACGCCGCACAGCGACATGAGCGTAATCCAATGCCATGCATGCGATCAGACCCTTCCACTCGTCGACGAGCTGCGAGTAATATCCTACGAGATTATTTGTCTCATTGGAGTATCCGCTTGTAGCGACATGATCGAGTGCTGTCTTGAAAAGATCAACGCGCGCGAACGCAGTCGGGATGCCCGAGACGAGTTGACCTACATTAGTATTCTTACTCAGCTGAGGAGTTATGATGTTTTTGATGAAAACCGAAGTGTTGCCCAACTGCGACCAATTGTCGAGCGATCCGGTCGGACTCGCATTCCGGTTGACATCTATAGTCAAAGCTTTGTTAGCCATGGATTATTCGTTAAAGTGTTGGGCAATAGTAATCGTATTATAAAGTTGGGCTAAGAATTCCTCCTTCAGATTCTGGGCCTGGGCCTCATCGGGAAGACTATCCTCCTTCTTGATGATATTCACAAAAGTATTGAATCGACGGTCGGCGGAATTCATGGAGAAGCCTGACTTATCCCAGTGATGGATGCCATCGGCGAATATTGTGCCGGGATCTATATCATGGAGTCCCGCGATATCCGTGATGAATGCATCGGGCGAGAATATAAACTTGCCTGCTCCTACCGAACGAAACACCTGATATATCCATCCGAAAATGACATCGCCCTTAAAGAACTTATAGCCGAATTCCTTCAGATATTCGTCGATTTCAGCGCATTGAGTATCGGTCAGGTCGTTATATTCGCGGAATCCTGCCTTATCAAGATAGTCGAGCAGAGCGACAGTCCCGCAGACTTCTTCATGTGCCCCTCCGAATTTGGAAAGTATGATATGGGCCAATGAAAGGAAGGCTCCGAGTTTATTCTCGAAAATCTCCCCTTTCTGAGTCCCTACGAAACTTGAGCCGGAGAGCTGCATGTTGCCGTTATCATCGATGAGGACCGTGCGGAAATCATATTCAGCCTCGCCGATATCTTCGAGTTCCTTTCTGGGAGCGTTAAAGAAATCATAGGCTGCGGCGGCACACATCAACTCGGCGACATGACATGCATTGCGCTGGTCATAACCACCTGTCACGACATTTCCCGCCTGCCCTTCGGAATAGTTGAGTTTAAGACTGCCCGGCCATCCGATATGGTACATCTTCTTATACGTCTTCCTGACAGTAGGGTCATCGTTATAGAAACTCAGGGCAGCCTGAGAGTTCAGCGCGAAGTTATTGGAGTCTGCTACTACCTTATCTTCCGCCAATTGGGCCGAGGTCGGATTCTTGAAAGTGAAATAATCGGTAAGCAGAGTTGATCCGAAGAGCACTTTCTTAAGGTTCAAGACATTGTTGCCTCCGGTGAGAATCTTCAGGGCTTCACTGATTGCGATCGGGATGACGGGGATGGATGATGCTCCGGTCCCGCCGAAGACGCTGCCGAATACGAATACCCGGGCATTGCCGGAATGCTTGTTGATCAATTGGAGATATTCGGCGAGTTCTTTCTCCTGGGGCTTCACGAAATCGCCACCCTTCTTGGCATTCAGAGCAGCCTCGATGATACCGTGATACATCAGCATGGAGCCTAAATGCGTCTGGGCCCGATAGCCGTGGTCGAGTTTGAATTGCTGCACGGTCTCACGATCAAACAGCAGATCGGATAGATCCTGATTGTCGCGGCGTTGTTCGTCGTTCAGGTTCCGGGTAGCGGCCAGAGCATTGAGGGTCTGACGGTTGGGAGTTGAGTAGTCGGTAAAGAAGCGATAGAGGTTGAGTTTGGCTGAAAAGAAAGTATTGGACCGCTGCTCTCCTCCTATTTTTGAATTATCATTTGTCTTTACCTTATTGTATAATTCTATCAGGCGTTCTACCCGATCCTTGTTGCCGTTGTTCTGGTCAGTATCCAGCGTGAGGATTTCGATGGTATGGTTATCGAAAAGCCCGGCAGCACAGAGATGCACAAACGCCTCGAGACACCTCATTCCGGTGCCTCCGATTGCTATGAGAAATAGTTTGTCGTTCATCCGCTTACATATAGATTAAAGTCTCTGCGAGGCGGATTAGAACCACGTCCCCACTTTGGATTTTGAGAAGATTTTGCTGACGCAGAATCCGGCCACGATATAGACTGCCAGTGCTACTCCGGCAGCGATCGCGGAATGGAGTTCGTAGCTGCTCTTTATAGTAGGGACTCCAACGCCGGATGCTATCCCCATATTTATGCCGAATCCGACAGCGGCTGAAGCGATGCAAAGGATCCAGAACCATAGACGACGTGTCGTAGTTCCCGGGTCGCGAGGTTTATAGACTACCATATTTGCGATTACTACAGCAATCACAAAGAAAACGGCCATGATGATGAGCGCCCACATATAGGCGGAAGTTACGCTTACTTGATTCATATCTTTTTAACTTCGTGGTTATTCGGTTATTCAGTAATTTTTCTTCGTTGGTATTCGGTTACCCGGTGATTACCCGGGGCGGAGTGCTTTATTCCGCGAAAGTCTTTAGGTAATATGTATAGAGGATTCGGCCTTCCGGGCTGCTGGAGCCGGCAGTAAGGGTCTCTTTTACAGAATCGGCGAGCGATGGATTACCCTCCCAGGAGAAGAAGTCGATAGCTTCGGCAATATTGGCCGAAACCTTGCCGATCACAATATTGGCGCGGATGAGCGTCGTAGGATCAACTCCATTGATGAAACTGCCGTTAAACTGGCTGTCGAAATCTATGAAAAGTTCTTTCCAGTCGCCCGACATTCCTTGCGCCGGCTCCATTGAAGCCTTCAGGAAAATATTGACTTCAGGTGCCTTCACATCATTGAAGGTCGAATCAGCCACAGCCTTCATCGTCTCCATCATATCAAACGTGCGCACCTCAACTTCGTCGATAGTATAGCCGTTCTGGGCGCCGAAATCAACATAGAGTTTTGAAAAGAGATGAGTGAAGCGGTCTTCTTCCGGCACTCCCTCTTCCTGATAGGCCTTTGAATTCTTGATCGCGTCGGTCCAGGTCACTCCGAGAGGATAATATTCCGCGTATTCACCGTAATGGCTGTCGAGCGGCAGGAAAGCTCCGCCCTGACCATCAGCTGTGGCCAGAGGTTGGGAGTAACGGTAATAGTCTTCAGGTCCGCCGTTGGAAATGACGGCGGTCACTGCATCCTCACCCTTGGAATTATGGTAATTTCCTCCCTCTTTGATATTTAGATAAGAGGCCTGCATCGGGAAATTGAAGTCATGGCCCCCTAATACGTAGCGCGGAAGATTCGGACTGGATAATGCCACTGCATTAGCCACAAGCCCGTCAAGACGATTCGCATTGTCGTCAAAGACTGCGACAAACATCAGTTTCTGCTTGCCGTTTTCTACGAAAGGCCATTTATAAAAAGTGATCTTATAACCCTTCTCAAGCCATTCGATAAAATATTTCTTGGCATAGGCGGCATGTTCGATGACTGATCCTTTGTATTCCTCGAAATCAGAAAGCAAGACGGCCGGCTTGTTCTCGCTGACAATCTTCTCAAGAGTCTTCTCGATAGGAGCCTTCTGCTTATCGTAGCTCGCGGGATTAAGGATATGGTTGTAAAGTTCGGTATGACTCATCTCCAGGGGGGAGATCTCCATATCGGCCAATCCGTAGAATTGTATGGCGTTGTTAGCGGCAAGCTTATTGATTATCGACTGCAGGACGCTCTTTGCTTCCTGAGAGGCATAAGCGGAGTTCATGCCGTCCGACATATCGACATATACGGAAGCTCCGTCGCCCAGAACCTCCTCTTTTCCCGACATTTTGACATACTGATCGAGATCAGCTCGCTTGAACTGATATCCGGTATTGAAGGCAAACTTATAAATTGCCCATCCGAGTCCCGCTACTACGGCGACTCCCAGAATTATCATGATGATTTTTAGCGTCGGTGAAGACCCGCCACCCTTTCGGGAGCGGCCCCTTTGACGAGAAGATGATGAATTGCGTGAAGGTTTACGAGCCATCTGCTATATGAATTTAAATATTGTAAAACGTAGGTTATATGAGCAAATTCCAATAAACGATATATGTGAGAAAAATTACTTAATTTTTTCTCACTGACATATTGCCGGTCAGGGTGCTAATACCGATAATCCAAATTCTTATTTTTGCAATAATTTATTAATCCATTAGCGCCTCTCCGGCTTCCGGCAATGAGCATCGGAGATATGAAAGAATATATCTTCTTACCACTGCAAATTTACCAAAAATTTGTTAATAATCCTTATTTCCTGCTATAAAACATTTTTCGGAGCTGATAACTTGTATAGATTCACTTGGTTCATTTAGTTCATTTGGGAGATTCGGTTTAGACCCCGTTTTATTTTGTCATAAGCAAATGAGATTTTCATACTCTCTCCTGGATCAAAGGATATTCGGGCGGCCAGCATAAAAAATGCAGGCCGGGAAGCCGCTGTCGGCGACTTCTCCAACCTGCATTATACTTGAGTTACAGACTAAATTATTTCAGAATTATCTTGGATACTTTCGTTCCCCGACGACATATATAAATTCCGGACGAAGGGCGCTCTACGCGAATACCCTCGAGAGTAAAGTATTCTGCCGGCGCATCAACATCCTCCTCAAGACTGCTCACAACAGTATTTGTAGGCTTGCCAAGGTCGAAGCGTGCAGCCAGAACACCCCATTTGACAGGTGCATCAGTCTTTTCTCCATTATTGAGAACAAATGCCTGATTGCCTCGGGCTGATATGTAGAGCGCACCGTTATTCGAATCAAGTGCGGCATATTGACACGACGGCACCCCTCCCCCGGTCACGATATTATACTGTCCGGCAGGAAGAATGGCTTCGAGTGTGTCGGCTTTATATTCACGAAGGAAAACTCCAACCTGCGCATTCATTACATAACCGAAAACGAATACTGATGATGTGGTCACCGGTGATGGAATCACCTGGAAGTAGCCTGTCAGACCGGTTTTGGCCACAGCCGACGGATTATTCCAATCGTCATCGCGGCTATTGCGCGAAGCAATCCATTTACCGGTGGAAGCTTCAAGTTTCAATATGAATCCCTCGCGGAGATTGCCCTGGGTAGCGGTCAGGAATTTCTCAGGATCATCGGGATCTGAAAATTTCAGATTATATTGGCCGCATAGATAGATAGCGTCTCCGACAGGCGAGATTCCGACGTTCTGCAAAGCATTTTTACCTCCGACCTTTTCGGCAGGGTAGCATTTCGCCCATTCCGGCTTAAGATCCGAATTGAGCGCCATCACAAGCGGACTCATCACAGTGGTAGGAGTAAGGGTAAATTCACCTGCATTGACTCCGGATTCCCCGTCGCCTACAATATATCCCTGACAATAAAGTGTTTCTGAGACCCATGCAAGTTTCTGACAATAGGAGGCGGCGCAAGCGCCTTCGAGTTGAAATGCGTTACGATAATAGCCTTCGCTGTCAAGAGATAGAATCATAAAGTCTCCGCACACACCCTGGGAATCTCCGTTCCAGCTCTTATTATTTACCGGAGTGAACTCTACAGTGCTTCCATCATTGCGTGCCACTTTCATAGGATTACGATAATTGAGCGCTATGTATATATTCCCGTTGTCATCAACAGCACCCTCACCCACATTAAACACGTCGGGCCAGAATGTGGAATAATTGCCCCCTGCCGCCGGTCCGGGTTCTGTAGAGAAATCAACCATCCTGTTCCATTCAATTACTCCGTCTCCGGAAATTTTTGTCACGGCAAGCCGGTAATAACGACGCTCGCATTTCCAGTCAATTTCGAAGGGTGAGCCGTCGGAATTATGGAAGATGATATTCTTATCGAGCATCCCATCCGTATGACGCACTTTCGCCACAGTTATTACTCCTCCATCAGGAGTCGCGGCACAGAACCCTGCATTGTTGGCGAAATCACCGCTGTCGGTATAGACCGACCAGAGACGATGACCATTCATATCGGTCTTTATCAAGGTATAGTTATTATTCTGGGTAGCACCGGCATTAAGACCCCGTTTTATAAAAAAAGCAAAAGTCCGGGTCGCAGATGTGCGTCAGTTTTGGCCTTGCAGCGCTCAGGAGTT
>JAIDYR010000037.1 GCA_029057985.1 Muribaculaceae bacterium
ATTATGGGCGAAAGCTACCAACGAGTCGCCAATCATTGAACGGTTCTGCCGCATGTGTCCGAAAGCAAGCAGATAATAATACTTGGCCCGCAGTGAGTCTACTTTAAGATTTGACGGGTCAATGTGATCTAAAATCGCCATTGCGCTGTCGACGTTAGTCTGCATAAGCATCTCCGCACTATTTATCTCTCGATTATACCGAGAAGAAGAATCTGCACAAGATGCCACACACAAAGCTATGACAGCGAATATCAGATAGAATATTTTTCTCATAGTCATCAACCCCATAATAATTCCATATCCCCTCTTGCAAGGAAATTCTAATCCCCCAGAGTTCTCCGGGAGAGATATTATATGTTGGTCTATAAAATAAGTAAGTTGGTTCATCTTAATAAGAAGTGAGCCATCGGTTGTGGGCCTACTGGAAACGTACGTAGCCATTTATCTTAGACTCGGTCGAATTCGATTATCAACTTTCTTAGGAATACAAAAATACCACCAATCTTTAACATCAACAAATTTATGGGATAGAAAATGAAAGCAAAACTTACACCATCTCTTAGTTTCTCTTGGCGTTCTGATTAAAATCGGACTTAATTCGCTATCAGAGTCATTCTTGGTTTCGGAATATCGAAGTATGTTATCAAAAAAAATCGGCTCCTTTCACAAGGTGCCGATTTTTCCTGTTTTCCATAATAAATTTTCAAACTAACCTAACATCATGAAACGATTTATTCATCTTTCTGTCTATATAACATTCTCCCTTTATAAAGAGTTCACGCCTCGACCAATTTTTTTGATCGAAGCGTGATTATTTTTATAATGCGATTATCCCACTGAGTGGGAGTTAATTCAATATTTACAGCGTATCAAGCTTTTACTTATTACTTGTTACCTATTACTTATTACCTGAATAATTTTAGTTTCGCAGGCGAAACTAAATTATTTAAGCGTCTTCACGCGCTTGGAATCCCAGATAAGATAGCAGATAAGGAGAGCATAAGCCGCGCAACCGAGAATCTGAGTTGTGCCTTCTCCGAGAGGATTCTGATATTCGAAACCTGCAAATCGAGTGATTGCAGCAAATACACCGAAGAGGGCGCCGCCGGCTATAAGACCGGAAGATATAAGAGTGCCGCGGTCGCGACGCTTGTCGCAGATTGCCTTATCCTTTGATGAGTTGCTTACAAAGTATGCTACCGCTCCCCCGACGAGCATCGGAGTATTAAGCGACAGCGGAATAAACATACCGAGACAGAATGCCAACGCAGGCACACCGAGCCAGTTGAGGATAGCCGCCAGAATCGCACCTACCATATAAAGAATCCAGGGAGTGTCGCCTCCCATCATCAGAGGCTCGATGACCTTTGCCATGGCGTTTGCCTGAGGCGCAACGAGAGCGTTCTCACCCGTAAATCCGTATACCTGATTAAGCACCATGATAACTCCGCCTACTGTAGCTGCAGAAACCAGAGTACCGAGGAATTTCCATTGTTCCTGCTTCTTGGGAGTCGAACCGAGCCAGTAACCGATCTTCAGGTCTGTCACGAAGCCGCCTGCCATGGAAAGTGCAGTGCAGACTACGCCACCTATTACCATCGAGGCGACAATGCCGCTCGGGCCCTTGAGGCCGATACCCACGAAAATAGCGGAAGCGATGATAAGAGTCATGAGAGTCATGCCGGATACGGGGTTCGATCCGACAATAGCGATTGCATTGGCTGCCACCGTAGTGAAAAGGAACGCTATCACAACGACCACGATCCATGCAACAGCCGCCTGCCAGAAAGTGCTGATAACTCCAAGCCAGAAGAAGAGAAGCACCGCAATAAGAGCAAGAGCAGAGAAGAAGACTATATGCTTCATGGAGATATCCATCTGCCAGCGAACCTCTTTAACGGATGAAGATTTACCCTTAAGTTCGCGTCCGGCCAATCCGACTGCCTGAACGATGATAGGCCACGATTTGATGATTCCTATTACGCCCGCCATTGCAATACCGCCGATACCGATCATGCGCGCGTAATCCTTAAAGATAGCATCCGGACCCATAGCCATCATCTCGGCGGATCCATAGGTGCCCATCAAAGGAATGATTATCCACCATACGAAAATCGAACCGGCAAATATTACAAACGCGTATTTCAGGCCGACAATATATCCAAGTCCAAGCAATGCCGCACCGGTGTTGCAACTCAATACGAGCTTAGTCTTTTCCATGATAGTGGTGCCGACGGAAGATGCTGTAGAAGTCACAGTCTCTGCCCACCACCCGAATGTAGCCACAATATAGTCGTATATACCTCCAATCAAAGAAGCCATTATAAGGGTTTTGGCCTGTCCGTCACCTTCCTTTCCTTGATTTACCGAGGAGACAAGCACCTGGGTAGTCGCCGTAGCTTCCGGGAAAGGATATTTACCGTGCATATCCTTTACGAAGTATTTACGGAAAGGTATAAAGAAGAGGATTCCCAATATGCCACCCAAGAGCGAACTAAGGAAGATCTGGTAGAAGTCCACCATTATCTCCTCATACGTAGCCTTGAGAATAAATAGAGCGGGGAGGGTAAAGATCGCGCCCGCAACGATGACGCCGGAGCATGCGCCGATCGACTGGATTATGACATTCTGGCCGATTGCGTTCTTCTTGCCGAGAGCGCCGGAAAGTCCGACCGCAATAATCGCAATAGGAATCGCAGCCTCAAACACCTGACCGACCTTCAGTCCGAGATAGGCTGCGGCTGCTGAAAAGACAATGGCCATCAAGAGTCCCATTCCGACACTGTAAGGAGTGACCTCCTTCTGGTCATGGGCCGGCTCCATGACGGGACGGTATTCCTCGTCTTGACCGAGTTCGCGAAATGCATTTTCCGGCAAACCCGTAGGAGTCATCAATTCTTCGTTTTCTTTCATTATTAAGTTAGATTAGTATTGTGCGATAAGGTAGCTGACAAGTAAGTAATCTTTCGCCGAAACGGCGTAATTAACGCGAATTTAATCATTTTTTAGATTTCTTCAAATTTTTTCCTAAAATTTATTTTATTTCAGTTGTTAAACCTTTAATGATTCTCGACGTCATAATTCTCGTGAAGCAACTTGAGGCGGAGTCTCGGATATAGCGATTTATTCCGCTTTTTTCTTGCTTTCCGACTGACAGTCAATGTTATTTAATTTACTCGACTGTCGCGACCCACTATCTATCTCTCACATTATCAAAAACTTATTAAAAGTGCAGGTAAAATTTCTTATCCCGATGGTCGCTCTATGCGCCCCTCTCGCGGCTCTGGCAGACGGCGTTATTTCGGGGACGATCGTCAATAAGACTGACAATTCTCCGCTTGATTTCGCTACCGTCGTACTCCTCGATGCCAAAGGCAAATCACTCGGTATCGGCACAGAGTCGGGCCTTGACGGCAAATTTTCTTTACCAAAAGTTGCTGACGGCAGCTATATCGTCAAAGTTTCTTCAGTAGGAAGCATTGATCAGGAGCGCCCCGTAAAAGTTACAGGATCTAACGTCAACATTGGTACGCTTCGGTTGGCCGATGACACAAAGGTGCTTCAGGAAGTAGTGGTCGAGGGAGTACGCTCCCAGATGCGCTTCGAACTTGACAAGAAAGTATTTCAGGTCGATTCCAATATTGCAGCCGCCGGCCAATCAGCATCCGAGCTTCTTGAATCAATCCCTTCGGTAGAAGTCGATCAGGATGGAGAAGTGTCATTACGCGGTAATTCATCGGTGACAATCTGGATCAACGGCAAAGACTCCGGTCTGACAGCCGACAATCGCGCACAGATCCTTGAGCAGATTCCCGGCGAAACAATCGAAAGCATCGAGGTCATCACCAATCCATCAGCTAAATATAGTCCTGAAGGCACCTCAGGCATAATCAACATTATCCTTAAGAAAGACCGCCGCGGAGGATATTTCGGATCTGCTGAAATTGGAGCCAACTCCCGGGGTGGAGGCAACGCCGGATTCAATTTCAACTATAACTCATCCAAATGGGAGGCTTACGCAAGCGTCGGATTCCGCATGCGTCATAACAAGGGGGGCTCACTCTCCGAACGCTCTTACGATGACGGGAATTTCCTCAACTCCGGCTCGATAAGAAAGAATCACGGCAACAACCTCTTCATTCGCGGAGGCGCTACCTATCATCTGACCGACAAAGATCAGTTTTATATGAATGCCTTCGGAATGTTTGGCCATAGATGGAGTAATTCCAACACACATTACCTCAGCAATATCCCCGGACAATGGCAGACTAACGACAACCTATCATACGGTAATTCCGACAACAGAGGAGCCCACATAGAATGGGGCTATAAGCGCGAATGGAGCAAGAATCACACTCTCGACATGATGGTTGCATTCAATCATTGGGGAGGTCCGAGCTACGACGAATATCACGAAAATCAAACTTTCGACGACCCTCTCTTTGCTCCTTACGATCTCTATCGCTCGCAGACGAGAAAGATGGGCATGAATATGTGGGAAGCTAAAGCTGACTACTCAAAGCAATTTACGGATTGGCTTAAATTCGAAGCAGGCTATCAGGGGCAGTACAGCCACGAAAATACGCCGGTGACAACATTCGAAGGCAATACTCCGGAATCAATGGTCTTAGCTGAGAATCTCTTCAACAGATTTATCTACAACAATAATATCTCTGCCCTATATTTCACTTTAGGAGGAAAAGTAAAGAACTTCAGTTTCTCGGCCGGATTGAGGGGGGAGGCATGGCAGATAGCGACGAAATCCTTGGCATACGGTGAGGAGGCTGCACAACAGCAATGGTTTAAGAAAAATAACTTCGCTCTTTTCCCATCAGCATTCGTAAGCTATTCACTCCCTTACGACAATGAGCTTCAGATCAACTATACGCGTCGAATCCGTCGGCCTTGGGGGGGACAACTCAACTCTTTCCGCGATATTTCGGATCCGGCCAACATATCATATGGTAACCCCGAACTCGAACCGGAATATTCCAATTCATTCGAGTTGAATTATATTAAATCCTGGACGCAACATATGATATCCGTATCCGCCTATCTGCGCCAGAACTCGAATGTCATGGACAGAGTCTCTTATCTTGATGGCAATGTAATGTACTCTACCTGGGACAACGTCACCAAAAATGTCAACATGGGCGTGGAGATCGTAGGGAAGAACAATCTGTTTCGTATACTTGACCTCACTACTACCGTCAATCTCTACAACAACCATATCTCCGCATGGAGCAAGACATTCATCAACGAAGCAGGCAAGGAATTTCCTGTCAGTGGCAAAGCCCGCAATTCTTTCGCATGGGATGCGCGGTTGATGGCAAGTGTGCGGCTGCCTTGGAGCCTTTCTTTCCAAGCTACAGGACGCTACTCATCGTCGATGCTGACAGCTCAAGGTTCACGACAGGGGGGATGGAGTGTAGACGCCGGTATCCGCAAGAATCTCGGCGACTGGAGTTTCTCCCTCAATTGCCGCGATATATTCGACTCCCGTAAATTCAAATCTACGATCGACGGAATCGGTTATACTCAGTATAGCGAACGATGGCGCGGCGGACGCACCCTTCAGCTTACCATCAAATATTCTTTCGGCAATATGAGAGCCAAAGCCTCTGACAAGAACCGCAATTCCGAGCCAATCGACGGCAGCGGATACGGCGAAATGGAAATGTAATAGTCTTTTCATCAGACTCACGAACTCTAAAAGGATGAAGGTTTATCATCGGGCGATGATAAACCTTCATCCTTAAATTGTGTTTAAAATATATGAAAGTGAGAAAAAATATTTATGATTTTTACCGCTCACTGCTTCACCCTCTAAAATTATGCTTATGAATACCCGTCTTTTCACTATTCTGATATCTCTCTTCTTTGCAGCAGGATCGATCTTCGCCCAGAACTCAGCGCCACGTCCCGGAGGAGGCGGGGGTGGAAATTTCGGGGGTGGCCCCGGAGGAGGATTTGGCGGATTCGGAGGCACATCCGCTCCCGCACCAGGTTCCGGAGGAGCATATACTCCCAATATCGGTCCGGTCGGACCCTCTCCCGGATGGGGCGGACCATGGGGACCGGGCTACTCATCTTCCCCGGCTGTAATCGTCAATATCAACCCCTTCTCTCCGGGTTGGTCGGACTCCGGAACGACCAGTGTAGTCGGAGTCGGATATGATGCTCAGGGTATATGGCGCACAATCCCTATGACCGTTGCCTATAACTATGTAGGAGGACAATACAACGTGACCGTACTCAATGCATGGAATCCGTGGACAGACTTCTGGAACAGAGGTATCGACCAACCGGCCTACAATACTTCTTACTATCTGCGTGGCAATAACTACAACTACTATACGGTCCTCTCTACAGGCACATATTACTTCAACCTATAGATTCTAAATTTAAAAAAGTATCTTAAAATCCCGAAATCCAAGTGATTCCGGGATTTTTACTTCTCCAGATTTGCCTGATTCATACAAAATGAGTAACTTTGTTGTCTGAACCAAGTAAGTGAGAAAAAATAATTGACTTATAAAATGGCGTCAGTTTTGAGTTGATTTGAGCGCGGGAAGAAGGAGCTTACTTTGTATACGTCTGACTGACAAGCTCGAAGTAGCCAAAAAGAACGAGTTTTTTGTTCAAGTAATTTTTTCTCGAATATAGCTTAATTTTTGGAACTTACTTTAGAAATAAAATCGTCTTAATACATATATGGCAAAGCAAGAAGATATCTTCAAGACAATAATCGCCCATGCCAAAGAGTATGGGTTTGTGTTCCAATCCTCTGAAATCTACGACGGTCTTTCCGCAGTCTATGACTATGGTCAGAACGGCGTTGAGCTCAAGAATAATATCAAACGTTATTGGTGGGAATCGATGACGATGCTTCATGATAACATCGTTGGCATCGACTCCGCTATCTTCATGCACCCGACTATCTGGAAGGCATCAGGGCACGTCGACGCATTTAATGATCCCTTGATCGACAACAAGGATTCTAAGAAGCGCTATCGTGCAGATGTGCTTATCGAAGACGAAATCGCCAAGATTGATGATAAGATCAATAAGGAAGTGGCTAAAGCGGCCAAGCGCTTTGGGGATTCATTCGATGAGGCAATGTTCCGCCAGACCAATCCTCGAGTTCTTGAACACCAAAAGAAGCGTGACGAGCTGCATGAGCGTTTCTCTGAGGCAATGAATGCCAACGATCTCGCAGATCTCAAGCAGATTATTCTTGACTACGAAATCGCAGACCCCATTTCCGGCACCCGCAACTGGACCGACGTGCGCCAATTTAATCTTATGTTTAAGACCGAGATGGGCAGCACAGCCGACGGCGCTATGGACGTCTATCTGCGTCCTGAGACCGCTCAGGGCATTTTTGTAAACTATCTCAACGTCCAGAAGACCGGCCGCATGCGTCTTCCCTTCGGAATCGCTCAGATAGGCAAAGCTTTCCGTAATGAAATAGTAGCGCGGCAGTTTATCTTCCGCATGCGAGAATTTGAGCAGATGGAGATGCAATTCTTCGTGCGTCCGGGCGAAGAACTTAAGTGGTTTGATTTCTGGCGTCAGACCCGCCTGAAATGGCACGAAGCTCTCGGACTGGGTAATGAAAAATATCGTTTCCACGACCATGAGAAACTTGCTCATTATGCCAATGCTGCTACTGATATAGAGTTCCTTATGCCTTTCGGATTCAAAGAGGTTGAGGGAATTCATTCCCGTACTAACTTCGACCTTTCCCAGCATGAGAAATTCTCAGGTAAGAAAATTCAATATTTTGATCCCGAGCTTGGCGAAAGCTACGTTCCGTATGTCATCGAGACATCGATCGGAGTTGACCGAATGTTCCTCTCGGTCTTCTGCTCCTGTTATGAAGATCAGGACCTCGGCAACGGCGACCGCCGCGTAGTTCTTCACTTCCCGCCGGCATTGGCCCCGGTAAAATGTGCGGTGCTTCCCCTCGTAAAAAAAGACGGTCTTCCGGAGAAAGCTCGTGAAATCCAGCATAAACTGCGTTTCGACTTCACTTGCCAGATCGATGAAAAAGACTCGATAGGCAAGCGCTATCGCCGCCAGGATGCAATCGGCACACCTTACTGCATCACAGTCGATCATCAGACTCTGGAAGATAATACCGTCACTCTGCGCCATCGCGATTCCATGGAGCAGGAACGAGTGAATGTCGCTGACCTCGAATCTCTTCTCGCGGAGAAAGTGAACCTCAATACTCTGCTTAAGAAACTCCTCTAATACCACCGAATATATCGGTCAAGGGAGTAAGCAAATTGATGAAACCATCCTGCTTATTGACTGAATCTTGATTCATCCATATCATAATTCCAATCATTATGATGAAGAAAATTATTTTTACTCTGGTAGCATTATTTGCTATGGCCGGGCTTTCTTCCTGCAATTATAATTCTCTTGTAGAGGAGCAGCAGGGAGTCGATCAGGCATGGGCTGAAGTCGAAAACCAATATCAGCGACGCGCAGATCTGATCCCTAATCTGGTCAATACAGTAAAGGGCTATTCCAAACATGAGGAAGAGACTTTTGTAAAAGTCACTGAAGCCCGGGCCAAAGCTACGTCCATCACGATTGACGCCAACGACCTGACTGAGGAAAATCTTCAGAAATACCAGCAGGCTCAAAACGATCTTTCATCCGCTCTGAAATCCCTGCTCGCGGTCACTGAAGCCTATCCCGATCTTAAGGCCAATGAAAATTTTATGAATCTGCAGGCGCAGTTGGAAGGTACGGAGAACCGGATCACAATAGCGCGCCGCAACTATACGGAGAAAGTAATGACCTATAACACGGCCATTAAGAAATTCCCGACCAACATCTATGCGGGATGGTTTAATTTTACCCCCAAACCTCAGTTCAATGCTGAGGAGGGAGCGCAGAAAGCTCCGACTGTAGAATTTTAATTCTTTTAATCCGGATGCCTCAAATGAAATATTCTGTTTATTCTACTTTTCTCACTTTCTTATTGCTTTTCGCTTCATCCTGCATCAAGGACAATACGATAGATTATACGGAATGGGAACAGAAAAACACTGCCTTCGTCGCTTCAGCCGAAGCTGAACGCAACGATGACGGAACTTTGAAATATACGCGCATTGTGCCCGATTGGGCTCCCAATGCCTTCTCTCTGGTAAAATGGGAGAATGACCGCACTCTGACTGAGAAGAATCTTCGCCCGCTGTCAAATTCCGTTGTGAAAGTAAAATATGATCTTGAAGATATTGAAGGCCGAAGGATAAGCGATTCATATTCTTCAACTACTCATGGCGATTCCATATATCAGTGCCGTCCGAACCAGAATATCATAGGCTTCTGGAGCTGCGTGACCAATATGCATGTAGGCGACTCAGTCACTTGCATCATGCCTTACGTCAGCGGATACGGCGCGACAGCTAACGGTTCGATAAAGCCATATTCAACTCTGGTCTATCATATCAAGCTTGTCGCTATCCCGGCCTACGAACTTCCCCTCCAATAACTCTGTTTATAAATAAGACTCCATGAAAAAGTCTTTTATTTCTACTTACACAGCCGTGGCAGCATTGTCTGCCGCGGCTGTATGCGCTTTTGCATCGACAACTGCTGCTCCTTCTTCCAATCTTCCCGAAGATTCCACACCCTCCTCTACGTCCGGTGATACCATAGTACTATCGAGACTTGCTGCCGGAGATGAGATTGTGCTCGCGATCCCCGCGACTCCGGATTCCATCGATGTCAAAAAAAATCCTTTCAAAATGGAGAGTCTCCTTTCTTCTCTTTCCCCTCTTTCTGAGTTTAAAGCGGCGGAGGAGATTAAAGGATTAAAGATAGTAGATCTTTCCTCTAATGCATTAAAAAAACGAGAAGACTCAACTCCGACCATCAGAAGATATCTGACTTCATTCCGGCCGGATGCGTTCTTTAAAGGGGAAATTATCGTCAAGACTCCGGGAATGTTAAAAGGCTTCCTTAACGGCAAGGAGATCCTGTCAAAAAACTCTTTCGACACCATACCCTCTGCCTCCAAAGCTAAACTGACATTGGAACCTGGGCAGGATGCTTTACTCGAACTCCACATTCTATCGGAGAAATATATGGCATTGCCGGAAGTAGCAATAATACCGGATAAAGAATCCGTAACCGTCTCTTTGCAACAAGGACCGGAACTTAAACCCATTTATAATATATATACTATTCTTTCGGGCGAACGAATTGCCAATGTCAGAATCTCTCCCGACGGAAATTACCTGCTTGTAAAAGCTACATTCTGTCAAGACGGAGTAAATACCGACACGGATTATTACGTCCTTGACCGACGCACCAACCGGAAAATAGTCGAAGATCTCGATAATGACGTTGCTTGGCTCAATAACAAGCCCTCCACTCTACTATATTCCGAATCAAGTCAGAAATCCGGTCTATGTCTGAAGACTCTGGAGATCCCTTCAATGAAGAACGGAATAATGGCGAGCCACTTACCTGACGACGCCGCAGGGGGAACGCTTTCGCCGGATGGGAAATATATCGTATATTATTCCAAGACTGACGGCCAAAAGGATACCGGAATTACTCGCCGACTTCTCTCACCCGATGATCGGCAACCCGGAAAACGCGATAGCTATTATCTTTCACTCTATAACTTTGATGAAAAGACAGCAAGGACTTTGACCTTCGGTGGTCCGTCAACATATATTCTTGACATCTCTCCTGATTCACGTAAGATTCTGTATTCATCCACACGCGAAACTCCCGAACGCTTTCCGTTCTATGAAGCGACGGTTGTAGAGATGGATGTCAATACTCTTAAGACTGACACTATCCGGGGGTTTGACGCCTCATTTACAGAAGCCATATATTCCCCTGATGGTAAGCAATTGCTCATAGCGGCCGGACCAAATGCTTTCAACGGCATCGGACTTAATGCCGGGGATTTCGACTGGGGCAACGATTTCGATATGCAACTTTATATTGCAGAATTAGCAAAAGGCACCCTTAAGAATATCAAACCTGCGACCCGCGACTTTGATCCTTCCGTCATGGGGGGACTAATTTGGAATCCTACCGATCGAAAAATTTACTTCCGCGCACAAAAAGGATATGATGCTTTTATCTATTCTCTTAATCCGGTATCAGGAGAAATTGCCATGTTGCCCTCGGAGGTAGATTTTGTGACTTCATGGTCCGTATGCCGTAATCATCCCGACATAGTCGGATATACAGGTATGGGATATGAATATATGGGGAAAGCCTACGTATTGAACTCCCGCACCGGCAAATCCACACTTATTGCGTCGCCCAATGATCCCTATATCTCACGCGTCAATTTCGGCAAATCGGCCATGTGGGAATTCGAATGTCCGGAAGATGCCTATAGCAAGGCTGCAGCTCCGGGAAGTCTGCCGACCAAAGTAGAATGTACGTATACTCTTCCTCCGGATTTCGACAGCTCGAAGAAGTATCCTATGATTGTCTATTACTATGGCGGCACGTCGCCTACAACACATACGAATCATTCACCATATACTCCTAATCTGCTGGCCTCAAGAGGTTATGTAGTCTTGACAATGAATCCTTCGGGCACTATCGGATACGGACAGGAATTTTCAGCACGCCATGTTAATGCATGGGGTGACCGCACAGCGGATGAGATTATCTACGGAGTCAGAAAATTCTGCGAGGAGAATCCATACGTGGATGATCATAAGATAGGATGCATAGGCGCGAGCTACGGGGGATTCATGACACAATTGCTCCAGACTAAGACGGATCTCTTTGCTGCCGCAGTCAGCCACGCAGGCATTTCAAACATCGCTTCTTACTGGGGTGAAGGGTTCTGGGGATACAGTTACAATTCTGTGGCAGCGGCCCGCAGTTATCCTTGGAATAATCCCAAATTATTTATTGAGAACTCTCCTCTGTTCTCAGCTGATAAAATTCATACTCCCCTGCTACTTCTTCACGGGAATCGCGACACAAACGTGCCCATCGGAGAATCCATCCAACTTTACAACGCCCTTAAAATATTAGGACGAGACGTTGAATTCATTACAATCGACGGATCTGATCATATCGTAATTGACTTCCAGCAAAGAAAGGAATGGCATGCAACAATTATGGCATGGTTCGAACGCTGGCTGAAAGGAGACTCAAGATGGTGGGATGAAATTTACGGTAAGGAATAAATATAATATTACACAATGAAAACGCTTACAATATATGGTGTCGTATTGCTCCTTTTACTTGGAGCTTGCGGACAGCGCTCCAATGCGGACGGGACAATAGTGGAAACGGATGCACAACTCGAAGAAGCACGCAATGCCGGTCGGGAAGCTGCACGAAAAATTATTACTCGGGAATTTGCTGATTCAATGGAATTTCACGGTGCTATCCTGGATGCTAATGCCGAACGCTCCCGATTCAGCTTGCAGAATCGAAAAGAATCAGAGGCTGCCTTCGACTCAGCGTTCATATCTACCATCCGAACTACCCGCCCTGATCTCGCCCGCCAACTTCAATAATCCCTCCCGGCGTAGCAAGAGAAGGACGCTAATGATGGATTTAGAATTGAAAATATGTTGAAGAAAAGCGTTGTAAAACATCAAAAAATTCGCTGACTGAAAAAGTCGGCGATTTTTTTTGTGTTTTCAAAAAATTTCTTTAAGTTTGCATTGCAGACAGATATGAGATATAACCTGATTATCGTCTGCAAAAATCTAATACCTGACACAAACCTATAATAATAAATAGAATTACCTTAAAATTATTCATATCATGAAAATTGGAATTCCCAAAGAGATTAAAAACAATGAGAACCGCGTAGGCGCTACTCCCGCGGGCGTAAAGGAACTCGTAAAACATGGACATGAACTTTTCGTACAGCATACGGCGGGGGAAGGTTCAGGCTTTGCTGATGAAGAATACGCTGCTGCCGGAGCTACTATTCTGCCTACAATCGAGGATGTCTACGCGACTGCAGACATGATAATAAAGGTCAAAGAACCGATCGAACCTGAATACGCTCTCGTACGTAAAGGTCAGGTCCTCTTCACATATTTCCACTTCGCATCAGATCTTCCTTTGACAGAAGCCATGATCAAGTCAGGCGCTATTTGCATCGCATACGAAACTGTACGCGACCGTCAGGGTACCTTGCCTCTGCTCATCCCCATGTCGGAAGTTGCCGGACGCATGTCGATTCAGGAAGGTGCGCGCTTCCTGGAGAAGCCTCAAGGCGGACGTGGCGTATTGCTGGGCGGAGTACCGGGTGTCCGTCCTGCAAAAGTACTCGTGCTTGGAGCAGGCGTTGTAGGCCGCAACGCAGCTCTTATGGCAGCAGGGTTGGGCGCAGACGTAACTATCACAGATATTTCTCTGCCGACACTACGCCACTGTGCTGAAATCATGCCTAAGAACGTCAAGACCCTCTATAGTTCCCAACATAACATCGAGCAGGAACTTCCGACTACTGATCTCGTAATCGGATCAGTACTCATCCCCGGCGCAAAAGCACCTCATCTTGTAACTCGCGAAATGGTAAGTCTCATGCGTCCCGGATCCGTAATGGTAGACGTAGCGATCGACCAGGGCGGCTGCTTCGAAACGTCTCATCCGACTACTCACAGCGACCCGACATTCGAAATAGACGGCGTGATCCAATATGCAGTCGCCAACATCCCCGGAGCTGTCCCATACACTTCAACTCTGGCTCTCACCAACGCTACTCTGCCCTATGCCCTGCGACTCGCGGATCTCGGATGGAAAGAGGCATGCAAACGTGATGCAGGTCTGGCTGAGGGAGTCAACGTAGAAGACGGCAAAGTCACTTTCAAGGCAGTGGCCGAAGCATTCGACCTCCCCTATACTCCCCTTGAACTCTAATCAAATTTAAAAGAAGTGGCAAAATTAATGAACTTATGAAAAAACGAATTTCATTGTTCATATAATTTTATTCACAAATTTAATTTTAGTAGGTAACTTATCAATTTTACCCTGATGATCTTCAACCGGATCATCAGGGTAATCTTCATTTAGACCCCGTTTTATTCAACTTATAAGAGCCGGTTTACTAAAGAATGTTAACGAGAAAATGCCTCAAAATCTGTGCATTTTCTCGTTGATATTCTATCAAAATGATATTTTAACAGTTCTTAGTAAACAGGCTCTAAGCATGAATTTTGGATTATTAAAAAATTTTACTACTTTTGTATTGTAATATCTTACATTATTTACTCCCATGGAAAAGCAACATTCAGTATATATTAATCCTTTGACAGACTTTGGATTCAAATTCTTGTTTGGTTCGGAAGAAAATAAAGAATTTCTACTTTCATTCCTGAATGCTCTCATTCCTCAAGATGGGGAAATTATAGATGTAAAGTTTATTGATAAGGAGAATATAGGAAAGACGAAAGATGAGCGTGCGTTCATATATGATTTACATTGCGTAACTTCAACCGGGAAAAAACTCATTGTTGAGATGCAGAATCGATATCAGTCTTACTTTAGAGACCGGGCAATCTACTATATGGCGGCTGATATTGTTGCTCAAGCAAGAAAAGGTATAGAATGGAAGTATCGTTTGACTCCCATATATGGAATATTCTTAATGAACTTCGTCTGGGATGATAAAAACGAACAACTCAAGGAGGAGGTATGTTTAACCAATATCCACACTCGGGAAATATTCTCGGATAAGTTTAAAATGATATTTTTAAAAATTCCCTTGCTGAATAAGCGACCCGAAGAATGTAAGGATATTCTATCTCAATGGATTTATATACTTCAAAATATGGATAGTATGGAAAGAATGCCACAATCATTTAAACAAAATCCCATTTTCAGACACCTTGGCGACGTCGCTAAAGTTGCAGCACTAAGTCCTACCCAAAAGGAAGCATACGACCATTCTCTAAAAGTGTATAGGGATACTTACGCTATTCTTGACACCGAAAGAATGCAAGGATTCAACGAGGGTATGGAGAAAGGCATACAGAAAGGCATGGCGAAAGGTATAGAGAAAGGAATGGCGAAAGGTATAGAGAAAGGTATAGAGAAAGGTATAGAGAAAGGAATGGCGAAAGGGTTAGAAAAGGGCATGGAAAAAGCTACGATTGATATAGCTAAGAGAATGCTTAAAGGAGGCATTCCAATTGAGAGTGTTTCTATAATGACAGGCTTGTCCTCTTCTGAATTATCAAAACTCTAACTTCTATGTAGGCAATCACCTTACATATTGGATATTTCTATATGATAACCTATTCCATGTTCTAAATGCTGTAGTACTTCTCGTCCATAATGATGAGGAAGGACATTCTCTTGAAATCTATTCTTTGGAAAGAATAACTTCTCAAGAATCGAAAGATCACACTCCGGAATATTATCTAATTGGGAAATCACTCAACTATTTTGATTTGGAATATAATAGTCTTATAGATTGAACTTAGAGCCTGTTTACTAAGAAGTGTTAAAATTTCATTTTGATCGAATATCAACGATAAAACGCCCATATTTTGGCCATTTTCGATCTTTTCATCAGTCGCGATGCCCGCATCGCTCCTTCTTCAAAAATCGAAACTGTCTCAAAATCTGTACATTTTCTCGTTAACATTCTTTAGTAAACCGGCTCTTATAAGTATGAGCCTCCTTGATTTATATGGAAATCAAGAAGACTCATTACTTTTTTGATCAAAACTTTAACGGCGTAGAGTAGTGGGCTTGGATTCACGATTGAGTCTATCGAGAGAGGTAACGGCGAATCTCAGCCCTTCTACGGAGGCCGGATCCTCATCATCGCTAATCTTGATACGTGTAAGTCCGGTCATTGCTACAATAGTCTCCGGATCAGTCAAATCGCTCATATTTTCATCCGGCAAGAAGCTATAGACCACAAATCTTACCGGATCATCTTCTCTCCCGTCAATCACAGGGGCATCCCATTCAAGAAAAGTCTTGCCATCGTAGCGTTCAAGACGAAGATTCTTAGGAGACTTCGGCAATTGGTTTTGTCCTTTAGTAGCGAGATTTTCCCAGGATGGAGGTAAAGCTATGGTACTTTGGAAATGATTCTGAAGAGAATCGCGGACTCCCTTGTAATTGTCTGTCACCCAATATCCATGCCACCAAACGTTGCCTCCTACATTCTTCAACTTTCGGGAAAGTTCTATCTTGGAAGCGAGTTCGTTTTTAGCCTTCGTCCTTGCATCCGGCACATCCATTGTCCGCTTCGTATCCTGACCTATATAGAGTTGCGTCGGAGCTTTCACATTCTTATCCCACCATTCAGCAAGATGACGTGAGGGAGCTACCTGCAGATCAAGATTCCAATAGAGCTGGGGAGCGAGATAGTCGATCCAACCCTTGTCACTCCATAGAAGCACATCAGCATAAAGATCATCGTAATTTTCAAGACCATTGGAATTAGATCCGCGCGGATCGCTTTTCTTATTACGCCAGATTCCGAACGGCGAAACTCCGAAACGCACCCACGGCTTTGTCTCGCGCATCACATCATGGAGTTGTTCGATAAGCAAGTCGACATTATGCCTGCGCCAATCACCTTTATTCATGCCATTGCCGAATTTTGCATAACTTGCCGCATCCGCATTGAAGGGATTTCCTGCTTTAGGATAAGGATAGAAGTAATCGTCAATATGAATTGCATCTACGTCATACCGTGTCATTATATCCTCTACCACGTCGCATATAAAATCGCGATTTTCTTGATATGCAGGATCGAAAAAGAGTTTCCCGTCATATTTGAAATATCTTTCTGGATGCTTTTTGGAGTCGTGATCCTCAGGAATATTATCATTGGCCAAACTCGCTGAAACTCGGTAGGGATTAAGCCAAGCATGAAATTCCATACCTCGGTTATGAGCCTCCTCAATAGTAAACTCCATCGGGTCCCATAACGGATTAGGTGCTTTACCTCTCCGTCCTGTCAAATAGCTGCTCCAGGGTTCTAATGATGATATATAGGCTGCATCAGCAGTGGGTCTCACCTGAAAGATAACAGCGTTGCATCCCGCTTGCTGCAGCCTGTCGAGTTGCTGCTGAATATAGGCCTTTGCCTGATTTGTGCCCATCTTAGCCCATTGACTTTGGCCAATGATATGAAGCCACGCTCCTCGGAATTCCCTCTTGGGAGCTGTTGTCTCGGCATTGATTTTAAAAATCGATCCGCAAGCTACTGCCATGATAATCATGGCTATTTGCATTATTCTATTATATTTTTTCGTCATAATGCAAAGTTACTAAATTTTCACGTCCCGGCAAAATAACTTCTCATCCGTAACTCCGGGAATCCGTTAATGAGAAATTGAAATTAACATCTGAAAAAGTTATTCTTGAGTTCATGTGAGCCGTGAAGTATGAAGCATACTACTCGTCCAACTGATAGAAACGTTCGAAGCTCCCTCATTTTCCTTTAAAACTGACGCACATCTGCGACCCGGACTTTTGCTTTTTTTATAAAACGGGGTCTAAATCTATAGAGAGGGATAATAAATAATCCGACGGTAATAGAATGCGTATCCTATCACTGTCGGATTAATACTACTTAATGTTATATATGTATTACAGAGCAGCGAGGGCCGCCTGAATGGCTGCGATCTTTGTCAGGGCGTCTTCGCGCTTCTTGCGCTCAAGAGCTACTACTTTCTCCGGAGCCGAAGAGACGAAGCGCTCATTGGAGAGTTTTTTCTCTACCCCGGCAAGGAATTTCTGCTGATATTCAAGATCTGCCTCCAGTTTCGCACGCTCGGCCTCTATATCTACATTCCCCGCCAGAGGGATAATATATTCAGTCGCGCCGACAAGGAAACTTTGACTCATACCTGTCTTCTCTTCTACGAACTCGATCCCTTCAAGATTACCCATCTTGACAAGAATTGGATCGAGCTTGTCATCATGATTACCCTTCACCTGAAGCTTCAGGACTTCACGCTGAGGCAGCTGACGCTGCTTTCTGACAGTGCGGACTCCCGCTATGAGTTCCTTAAGAGTCTCGAATTTTTTTATCAATACCGTTTGCTCTTCTGTCAGAGGCTTGACTTCAGGTTGACGGGCATACATTATGCTCTCTCCTCCCTTACGTTCATATAGATGTTGCCAGAGTTCCTCCGTGATAAAGGGCATAAACGGATGCAGAAGTTTCAGCAGATTATCAAAAATGCTGAGCACTCCGGAATATGTCTTGCTGTCGATAGGCTGACCATAGGCAGGCTTAACCACTTCGAGCAACCATGAAGAAAATTCATCCCAGAAGAGCTTATAGAGCGTCATCAACGCTTCCGAAATTCGGAATTTACCCATCAGATCTTCCACTTCATTGACTGCTTCCTGAAGTTTGGACTGCATCCATTCAAGTCCGAGACGAGATGCCTCGGGTTGCTCGATATCAGCATGCTCCCAACCTTTGACAAGTCGGAAAGCATTCCATATTTTATTGCAGAAGTTGCGTCCCTGCTCGCAAAGCGAGTCATCATACATGATATCATTTCCTGCCGGAGCGGCAAGCATGAGTCCCATGCGGACGCCATCGGCACCGAAAGTATCTATAAGCTGCAAAGGATCGGGGGAATTGCCGAGAGATTTCGACATCTTGCGTCCGATCTTATCACGCACAATACCTGTGAAATAGACATTGTCGAATGGCTTATTGCCTGCATATTCGTAGCCTGCCATAATCATGCGGGCTACCCAGAAGAATATAATGTCCGGACCGGTCACGAGAGTTGCTGTAGGATAATAATATTTTATTTCCTTATTACCGGGATCCAGAATGCCGTTGAAAAGAGTGATCGGCCAGAGCCACGAACTGAACCACGTGTCAAGAGCGCCTTCATCCTGACGCAGAGAATCAGGAGTCAACGGGAGTCCGCTTTCAGCAATCGCCTTTTCGAGAGCCTCCTCTTTGGTCTCGGCCACTACGATATGCTCCTCCCCGTCAGCACCTGCATAGTAATACGCGGGGATTCTGTGTCCCCACCAAAGCTGACGGCTGATACACCAATCCTGAATATTCTCGAGCCATATACGATATGTATTCTTGTACTTTTCAGGGACAAAGCGGATATCGTCGTCCATTACAGGAGAAAGCGCTATATCGGCGAAGTGCTTCATCTTGATAAACCATTGAAGCGACAGGCGCGGTTCGATAGCTACTTTCGTACGCTCGGAATAACCGACATTGTTTACATAATCCTCCTCTTTCTCCATCAACCCGGCTTCTTTGAGATCCTTGGCTATGGCCTTGCGGCAATCGAAACGATCCATTCCCGTGTAAGGAGCGCCGAGTTCATTAAGCGTGCCATCCTCATTGAATATGTCTATGGAATCGAGGTTATGAGTCTTGCCGAGCATGTTGTCGTTCTTGTCATGCGCCGGAGTCACTTTGAGGCAACCGGTGCCGAATTCGATATCAACATATCGGTCCTCAATGACAGGGATCTCGCGTCCGACGAGAGGCACGATGACCGTCTTCCCTTTCAGCCATTCATTCTTGGGATCCTTAGGGTTGATACACATTGCAGTGTCGCCCATAATAGTCTCCGGGCGAGTAGTAGCCACTACTGCATAGCGGCCCTCCGGATCATCCTTCACGAAATATTTGAGATAATACAACTTGGATTGCTCCTGCTCGTAATATACCTCATCATCTGAGATTGCAGTGCGGTTCTTCGGATCCCAGTTTACCATGCGGAGACCGCGATATATCAATCCTTTATCGAAAAGATCGCAGAATACTTTAACGACGGATTTCGAACGCATTTCATCCAGAGTGAACGCCGTGCGGTCCCAATCGCAGGATGCACCGAGTTTACGGAGTTGGGAGAGAATAATTCCTCCGTGATTGCGGGTCCAATCCCATGCATGTTCAAGGAATTCCTCTCGGGAAAGATCGGTCTTCTTAATCCCCTGCTCTGCAAGTTTAGCTATGACCTTAGTCTCTGTGGCAATGGCGGCATGATCTGTGCCGGGCACCCACAGGGCATTCTTGCCCTGCATTCTTGCCCTTCGCACGAGTATATCCTGAATGGTATTGTTGAGCATGTGGCCCATATGGAGAACTCCGGTCACGTTCGGCGGCGGAATTACAATACAATACGGTTCTCTTTCATCAGGTTCGGATCGGAAAAGTCCATTTTCCATCCAATACCCATACCATTTGTCTTCTACCGACTTCGGGTCATATTTGGCTGCTAATTCTTTCACGTTATATATCAGTTTATTCTTCTTTTACAATATCATGCAAAGTTAATACTTTCTCCCCGATAATCCAAAACCAACCCTATCATTAATGATGATTATTACATCATTATTACATAAGCCTTAGAAGGATGCATCAATATATCATTTAACAATACCATCTTTCGAACTCTAAATCGCAATTTA
>JAIDYR010000038.1 GCA_029057985.1 Muribaculaceae bacterium
CTTCAAGGCGTCACCATTGGCGAAGGCGCTGTCATAGCAGCAGGGGCAGTGGTCAACAAGAATGTTCCGCCCCGCACCGTGGTCGGCGGTCTCCCGGCAAAGATAATCAAAACAATCTGAGGCCATGAGAACAACAATATTTATCGCTTTAATGACAATTATTTCATTTATGGCATCTTCACAGACAAAAGTCCTGCTCAAAGTTGGCGGAAACTCTATGACCGCGACACTGACTGACAACGAAGCTACACGCGAGTTAACGAAATTGCTGGAACATGGCGACCTCACCATACGCATGAGCGACTATGGTGGCTTTGAGAAGGTAGGCGCGCTGCCGCAGTCATTCCCAACCTCCAACACTCAGATAACTACCGTACCCGGCGACATAATGTTCTATCAAGGCAATCAGATGGTTATTTTCTACGGATCGAACTCCTGGAGCTATACTCGTTTGGGAAAGATTGACGGGGCCACAGCAGATAGCCTACGTCAGTTTTTAGGAAACGGCGACGTAACATTGACTCTATCCTTGGAATCATCCGGAATAGAAAATGTGACTGCAGACGCGAATAAAGAAGAAATCATATATGACCTGAACGGACGCCGAATAACAAAGAAGCCTCTTGCTCCCGGCATCTATATCATCAACGGCAAAAAGACAATAATCAGACAATAAAAATCAAAGATATGTCAGGAAATTTCATTTAGACCCCGTTTTATAAAAACTTCTTAATTTATTGATTATTTGAAATTTGCTTTGAAAGCCAGTCAGTGGCTAATAGAGCTGCTTCGGCTGTGTTCTTTTTAAATGAATGGTCCTCATCGGGTATAAGCTTCAACTTACAGTTCTTATATCCCTGTTCATATCGCTCAGCATATGTATATGGGACTACTCGGTCGTGAGTCCCTTGGATAACGAGTACCGGACCGTTATATCGCCATGCAGTTTCATAAATGGGTAGATTTACCGCTGTTTCTATGTACTTTCTGCCGAGTTTTAATCCACGTCCCGGAAGCATTACGTAATCACTCTGTAAATTCCACGGATCATATTGCGCACCTTGTGTGTTACCTCGGATTGCATCATCTCGAAGGACAGCGGCGGGAGCCATCAATACGACATTCTTAATCACGCTATCACCAAGTTCCCCGGCAGTCATACTGACGACGACACCTCCTTGAGAGTGACCCAGTAACGAAATACTTTCAACCCATGGCTGAGCCTGTGCCCAAGATATAACATCCTTGAGATCTTCAATTTCATTGAGGACCGTCATATTCTGAAACTCACCCTCACTCTTGCCATGCCCGTTGAAATCGAATCGCAGGGATGCAATGTTCTGCGATTGGAGGTCTTTGGCAATGTCGGTCATCAGTTCGGTATTACAATTACTTGTAAAGCCGTGACATACAATTACCAACGGTAGTTTGTCCGCTTTTGTGGCAGGTGTCAGTAATTCTGCATAAAGCTTACCTTGAGAACCATTCAGAGATAGAATCTCGTTGGATTGTGCATTCAAATTCAATGATGCAACTAATGATAATGCCATTATAATGATCGAATTTTTCATTGTCTGAAGCTTATGTATTTCCCTCTTGGATCATAACTGTTCAAGAGTCTCTTTCCTCATATGAAAACGTAGGTGAAGATAACTTTGTTTATGGAAACTCAATGCGTATAGGCCACATTTTACATTATTCTGATAAACCATTCCATGTTTGCCATATTGCAGAATATGTTTATCTAAGATCGACAAAGTCAGAGCGACATCGCATGAAGAATCGACATGGATATAGTCGCCATGTATAGCACCCTTAATACGTTTGAAGAGAATGTCTTATAATACGTAAGGCAATTTCATGCTCCGGGAATGATATCATTTCAATGTAAACTTAACAACCGGAATATGTCCTTTCTTCTCGGGTGCATTAACGCTCTTTTCCCAGACGCCTTCACGTCCTTCCTCCTTAAGAGTGAGGTCAAAATGACAGAGACTGATTCCAAGATCAAGCACCGATGCTTCGGACTTCTGCTCGTAGTAAAACCAGACTACATTACCGCTTACCAAGGCTCTCCAGGGTTGTGTATTTTTTGCCGAGGGGGCAAGACGCATCATCGCCAGGGCTTCATAGAATTTATTATCCTCCTTGACCGGACTCCCAAATTCACCATCAGAGAATAAATCATCCATAGGCTTACGTTTTGCACTTCCGAGGGTCATTCGCGTAATCGATTCCAGCATCTTTCTTTTTTTAGCGGGATATCCGACAGGTGATATTATGCGCAAAGGCTCATCAGCGGGCATTTGCGTAGCTCTCATAAAGTCTGCCCCTTTGAATGTCAGAGCCATCCAGCAGGTCCCGAGGCCTAATTCAGTAGCTTTCAGCACTACCTTCTCCATCCCATATCCGGCAGCCAGAGATGCCATCTCATCGTCTTGAATACCCATAAGCAGATACCAGCTCGCGCCCGAAATCGTGCCGTATGTACTGGGAGTCTGCGGACCTTTAAGATCGAACTTCTTAAAGTCAATGGTAAAGCCATCTCCAAATGGGGTGGAAGCGTTGCTGATGGATTGCTTGATATCCTCAACAACATTAGCGTCCAATTCGCGGGACTCATCAAAAGTCCTGACCGATACTCTCTTTTCTATTATTTCCGTAATTTTCATAATTCTATACTTTTTTATCTAAGAGCCCGTTTACTAAGAACTGTTAAAATTTCATTTTGATCGAATATCAACGATAAAACGCCCATATTTTAGCCATTTTCGATCTTTTCATCAGTCACGATGCCCGCATCGCTCCTTCTTCAAAAATCGAAACTGCCTCAAAATCTGTACATTTTCTCGTTAACATTCTTTAGTAAACTGGCTCTAAACACGTTATTTTGCAACCGGGTTGAAGAGTACAGAAAAATGTACCTCACTTGAGGTAAAATTGACTACTTCTTATTCCTGCATCCCCTCGCGTCTATGGCATGGATTTACTTTGATATGTCTATTACTTCATTAAGGTTGCTGAGGCAAAAGGGCGAGAAAAAATTTGATTTGAAGCCGCTATGAAGAAGATCAGAGGTCGCTATGCAGTAGAGGCTGTGTGGTATTTATTACGACACAGCCTCATTATTTTGGATAGGTTTTAGGATGGGATCAGGAGGAGGAAGATTATTTACCGGTCTGGTGAAGGCGTATGTTGACGATTTTGTCGCCCGATTTAACGCTCATTGTGCCGTAGCGGGGCGAATAATCTTCATTGGGTGTAGCGTAGACGCGGAGTATGTCTCCATCCATCTGAGCACGACACCATGTCGGCACTTCGGCCATTGACCAAGTCCCATCAGTGCGGATCTTATAGTCATGGCTTTCACCGGTAGAGTCGAAAAGGGATTCCACATAGTTGTTGTTATCGACGGTAAGATATGACGCGTATCCTCCTCGGGAGTTAATATAGAGATGGTCGACCAGAGCCAGTTCATGGTCAAGATAGACTTCAACTCGATATTGTCCTGCTTCAAATGTAGATGCCTTTGAATTGCCCAGAGCTTTCAGATAATCACTCTCACTCTGCTTCTTAAGGAAATAGATATCCTTTGCTGAAGTATAGTTTTCCGGAGAATTGGATGCCTGACGAAGAAGCCCGTTAGGATTGAAAATCTTTACCTGCACAGTGTGTTCTTCATCCTGCTTTCCGCCGAGATAAAGGATTTCCGGAGCAAGGAATCGCATCTCATCTGCGTAAAGCGGTTTGCCATAGTCAGTGAGGGTTTCACCGGAACATGTATTGGCGTATCGGATGCCTGTCAGCTCAAGTTTATAATCTCCCGGATCCTGACGCACAGAGACATTGACAGTCTTTGAGCCGGCGGCTACACGAAACGTAGCTGTGCGGCTTTCGCGAGAATTGTTAGGGTCCCAGCTCAGTTCGAGTTCTCCGTCGCCGTCATATTCAGCAACGAGCCAGTTGGGCAGATTATATATTTCAGGCCATCCCTGATTGGTCGTAAGGGAGACATACTTATATCCGCCATCGCTTGAAAGAGAAATCGACGGAGAGGTGGAGCCGTTGATAAGCAGAGTAGAGGTCTCACGTTGCTGTTTGGGAGTATTGTCGACCTTGTCCGTCCTGGGAGCAGGCTTTGGAGTGGATGCGCCCTTGAGTGCGTTGATTTTCTGATTGCAAAGCTTGATGCCGTTATTGATCGCAGATTGGTCTTTCGGAGTGTAGCCTACATCCTTCTTGGCAGCCTGGAATTGTCCGAGAGCTTTCTGATAATCAGCTATTGTCTGAGCATTGTTAAGAATGCCGTGGGCGCGGCTCAATGTGCTGTTGACGGCCAAAGCCGACGCGCATGCAAATAGGAGAGAGCAACTTGCAAGTATGAATTTATTCATGTTATTTAGTAGTTTGAATCAGAGTGACAGATAATGTGATGAAGAGCTTTCATTCACACCCTGGTGGAGCGAGGTTATGGATTAAGCTCATATCATAATATAAACGGATCGAGATAACTTAATCAGTTGACCGGACCGTTAAATATTGTTAGACCGGAGTTAGTGAGGGTCAGATGATTGATCGATGATGGAGCATCGTCCTTAAGACTAATGGCGAGAGTCTTGTTATTCCCGGGCTCGAGTTCGACAGTGGCTTGCGCCTCCTGCTTATTCCCGGACGCATTTTCTACCGTGTACTTCAATACGACTCCCCGGATTGCATCTTCACTCAGGCAATCATACTTGATCCGTAATATGTTGTCCTCGACGCCGGCTGACGTAACTATCATCAGGGCTCCCTTGCATCCGGTCGCAGATGCGATTTTCTGCAGAGCGCTCTTGACATCCGGTGTCACCTTCAGTCGGGCAGCCGTCTGATATGGCTCAAGAGCATATTCATATTCATGGGCTACGTTGAGTTGAGCGTCACCTTGCTCAGCCCATGCTTTCTGCGCCTCAGTCAATTTGTTGTCAAGATTATTTTTGAGGGTCTCATAAGCCTCTTCGTCCTCGTCGGAATAACTCGATAGATCTTCTTGCATCATACTGAGAGAATCCATCATTGCGCGTGCCGCAAGAAGGGCTTCGTAATTCTGTGCAGATCCGATATTGACGTTATTCTCAGTCATTGCGAGAAGATGGGTATATTCATCTCTGAGATCATCTCCGGAATCCTTAACTTCAACCTTATTGCCTGTAGCGAACAGAATCGCCACAACGGCGCCGATCACAACGATCACACCTGCAGCTATGCCGATAATGAGTTTCTTCTTGGAGGGTGCGGCTTGAGGGGGATTGGCCCAATCGCCATAAGAGATGTTCTCGCCTTCGAGCACTGCGGCAGTGTAATCTGCAATCTGCTTGGCTGTCGGGCGATCCCAGGGCTCGAGCGCGATCATTCTTTGGATAAGGTCGTTGAGATTGGGGTTCCAGCCTTGTGGCAACGAGGGAAGAACTGCTCCGTTGCGCTGCATTCCGCCTCCGAGTCCCGAGAAAGGGAGTTCGCCGGTAGCGAGTTCGTAGGCAGATACACCAAGGCTCCAGATATCCGACGCCATTACCGGATTGGGGTCTTCACCGAAACGCTCCGGTCCCATATAGGCCGTAGCCCCGGCGCCTACAGCACGCTTAGATTGCTTACGCATTGTAGATCTGACACGCTTCGAGATGCCGAAATCAGTGATGAGGAAATTCCCGTCGCTGTTGACCAGAATATTATCAGGCTTTATATCCTGATGAATGATCGGTTCGGGTTGGCTATGTAGATATTCCAGTCCTGCTGCTACGTCATGGATAAACTGCCAGACCTCCAATTCCGTAGCCTTACCGACGAGGCTCGCCGACGAACCGCGTTCACAGAATTTCATTACCAGATACGGACGCGAGTCCCAGACATCGAAGAAGGATGCCGTCAGAAGCTGGGGATGCGACAACCCGAGCGTAGTCTTATATTCGGATTTGAATTCATCTACTCCACGCTGGTCGAGAGATATATAAATCTTGAGGGCAACGTCAATGCCGATGACATTGTCATGAGCGAGCCAGACTTCGCCGAAGCTGCCGCGGCCCTTATATTCGAGGAGTTGATATCTATCGTTGACGATAGTGCCTTGAGTCAATTCTGCCATTTGGAAGAAAAGTTTAGAATTATTAGTGTAATATTAAAGAGGGGAGATATTGAGTTATTCTGTCGGTTAAGGGTCCTGTGACTGCCCTTCATTTGCTTGTTCTCTTAAAGAACGTTTGTCCGGATTGGGATCCACATTCGGTTTCAACTTTTGGTTATCCCCGATAGTCGAGGATCCCTGTGATTTTTCGACTGCATTAGCCGCGCTCTGTGCATCCTTCACCTCCTTAGGCTTGGCGGATGCCGGTTGAGCCTGTTTCTGTTCTGACGGTTTCGGAGTGCTTGAGGGTTCGCGGGTCGGGGCTACCGGCTGATTGATAGGAGAGGCCTGAGGCTCTTCAGCTACATCTTCCGAGCTGACGGCTCCTGAAGCAGCTGCTTTCGGAGTCTCCTCAGGCATCTTATTCTCTTCTGAGTCCGGCATAATGAAGAAAGAGGCTATAGCCGCTACTGCGAGAATTGCAAGTATAGCTATATATATCCATTTCTTCGATCCTCCGCCCGATGATTGAGTTGTGCCCTTGGCGTCGCGTATGGCTGAAGCGAGCTCCTTTTCATACAGGGCTGTTTCCTTGCCGACTTGGCTTGCAGGTCCGTCGACGATACTGCAAAGGATAGTTGTCACGTTGTCATACCATCCTCCGAGTTCCGCCGCTCTCCAGAGAGCATTCTTACACTCAGTCATCGAATCCGAATAGGCCGATAAGATATTCTGAATATTTTGCTCAGGATAAGACTTTCCGGTAGCCGGATCTTTTCCGGGGCGATCCCGAAGCACGCCCGACAGGCCGTCGCTGCAAAGCAGCAGGATATCTCCTTTGCCGACATGATACTGTCGTGTCTCCGGCTGGCACGGTTGACTGGCGTCGCCCAGCGAGCGCAGGATGACGTTGTTCTGAGGATGATCAAAACTCTGCTCATAGGTGATAAGTCCGTTGCGCACGAGTTGCTGCACGAGCGAATGATCCTCCGACAGGCTATGGATTCCTATCTTCTTGTTAAACACGTAGGCTCGGGAATCGCCGATCCATGAGATGGTCAGTTGTCCGTCGGGCATCAACCAGGCCATAATAAGGGTCGATCCCATTCCGGAGCGTTCCGGATTGGCGGCAGCTTCCCTGATGATGTTGTCGTTGGCCCTCCGGATAGTATCCTCCATATATTGGGCGCGAGATTCCGGAGAGCTGATGATATTTTCTGTCAGATACTGTGACTGAAAGGCAGCGCGGACGGTATCGACAGCGATCTGCGAAGCTACTTCGCCCGCGTTCATACCGCCCATTCCGTCGGCTACTACAAATAGCGCGCCGGCATTCCCGGGGCTGACATTTGAATCCGGGACAGTGCTTGCATTGGCTGTCCCGGCCAGGTCGAGATCTGCATATAATGCATCCTCATTTCCGTCGCGTACGGCTCCCTGCCTATATTTCCCGGCCGCTTCCGTTACGGCCACTAATCTGAAAGTCAGATTCTTCATATTTCAATTACTTGTTATCTCTCACTTAATATCCTTCCATGCGGAGTTTGGCATCTCCGACGGAGATAATGTCGCCCAAGGCGAGCGGCATGCCGCTGACCGGCACTTCTCTGGCTCCTACGTAGGTGCCGTTGGTTGATATCCGCCAGCGCGACGTCCCTCCGAGATCCCATTGGCCGTCGCGGATAATCCAAGAATCCGATTCCGGATAATATTCAAGAGTGCAATGCTTCCGCGAGATATAATTACTTTGATCCTCCTTGAGGGAGACGATATTGTTGACATCCGGATCTTGCCTACCAACTGTCAGAATACGTCGGCCCGTAGAGCGGATGATATCGGTCAGGTGGTAGACTTTCCCATATTCCTCTCCCTGCATAACTCTCAATGCCACTCCGTTGACCACCGGATTGACAGCGGGGACGGCATAATCGTTTTCCTGACGACGGTTTTGCCGCGATGCCGAAGCGGGGATAAGTCCTATTGCATCATCGGCCGACTGCACCCGGCGTGTGAAATCAGGCTGCAGACACTCTTCTATGAGCCGCTCCCACTGAGTTCCTCCGGCTACTCCCTTCAGAGCCTCTCGATCCCATTCGCCGTTTTTGCTGCGCATCACGTAATGATAGAGCTCGCTTTGACTGTCGACTGTGCCGAAAGGATACTTTCCGGTAAGAAGTTGATAGATGACAACTCCGAAAGCAAAAAGGTCGGTCGTTGGCAAGACCGTGGCGTCGCCGCGCCGAGGATTGATCTGCTCGGGGGGCATGAAGGCATAAGTCCCCATCTGTTCGGTCGGTATGCCGTTGACGCCCAGTTCGGTCATACGCTTGTTGCGGTCTCCGGCTATACCGAAATCAGTCAGAGCTGCGATTCCGTCGGCTTTTATCAGTACGTTCTCCGGCTTCAGGTCGCGATGCACCTTTCCATTGACGTGAAGTGCTTTCAGTCCGAGCAGGATCTCTTCGGCCGCCGAAGGAAGATCGATGAATCCGCGACGTACTCCCTGAAGAATGTCACCGCCCGGGCAATACTCCATCAAGATATATGGATTGCCGTTGACCGAGCCATAGCCCGAGGCCTTTACAAGAAATGGAGAGTCGATAAGGCCGGTCTCATACTCCTGTTCGAATCGGGCAAGCAGTTTTTGAGTTTCATGAGCCGGAATTGTCCAAAGTTTCAGAAGCTTGAGGGCGTAAGGAGTAAAGTCGTATCGGTCATGGACCCGATAGACCATGCCAAACGACCCTTCGCCGAGTCGGGAGTCGACAACGAGCCGGGAGTCGATGATATCACCGGTATTGAAATCGCAAGGTAAAGCTCCAGATGCCATAAATTGATCAGTTAAATCCTCTCATTTCACTCTGATCCGGATTTTTATCTCCGGATTTTTGTGAAGAGGAATCTTTCGTTGCCTATCACGATTGTGTCGCCTTCATTGATAAGCATAGGCTCATCGTAGGGCTGCCCATTTTCGTCTACCGGCTGAAGAGAATAATCTCCTTGAGAAATATTGTCATTTGCCGTCGCTTCGGGGAAGAGAAAAGGATTCGAACTGAGGATAGTGCCTTTCAGGGGCCCGTATGAGTCCGGAGAATTCTTCTCTTCGCCGGCATTTTGCATAGGATCATGAATCTCGATTTGCTTACCGCAGTTGGGGCAAGAGTCAGAGCGGTCGCTGAGCGGGTAGCCGCAGTCCGGGCATATCGCAGGCCTTTGCGAAGTGCCCTGAGATGCCGGTTTTGACGAGAAGTTGGCTTGATTATGATATGTCGAGGGGCTCGGCCTATCGTGTGGAGTATCCGGCGAGGCGGCAAAGGGATTTGCCTTCCCCATGACCGTAGGAGTGCGACCGAGGTCGCGCTCATCTCCCGGCCGGGCGGCTCTCGGGCGATTCGGATTATATGTATTGTTAAGTTTCGAATGGCATTTTTCGCAGACCGGGGCGGTATCGGGATTCTGCCATCCACAGTTCTTGCAGCGCATAGGTCAGTCAGCAAATATATTTATGTCACAAAGTTACAAAAAATCCCGCGTATGTCAAAAAAAAAGAAAGAGGAATCGTTTCGCCACGACTTCTCTTTTCTCCGTTGTGAATTCATCACGGTAAATTTCATTGTCATCATTATCGCCGGTCTTATATCAAATTATATTCAATCCGGCTTTCCCAAACTATGTTTTTCTGTTTTTGTTAATCCTCGGTTGGAGATATAGCGTTCGTAGTAGGCAATAATAAGGGCTGTAGCCGGAAGAGCGATGATCATTCCGAGGATGCCCAAAAGGCTCCCCCAGACAGATAAGGCCAAAAGGATTACCGCCGGATTCAATCCCATTTCCTTCCCCATGATATGAGGAGTAAGGATGTAATCGCATACTGATTGCACTACGAGATAGACCAGCAGACACTTCCCCATCATAGCCCAGAAAGTCTCCGGGCCTCCAAGCGACGTAATGAAGCATATCAATCCTACGGGTATAAGAGTGATATACTGAAAATAGGGTATCATGTATAGAATGCCGACCAGCAGGCCCATTACCAGAGCGAGAGGGAGACCTACGAGAGAAAATCCGATGCAATACATAACGCATGCACAAAGCGCCACCAATCCCTGACCACGGAAATAACTGTTCATAGCCTTCTCTACATCTCCCGCTATCTCCATGGCTTTCGGACGGATGGAAGCCGGGAAAATCTTTTTAAAGCCTCTGACCATTTCGTCATAATCTATAAGCACAAAGACTATATAGATAAACATCAAGGCCCACTCCAGAATATGAAAGAGGGAGTCGAGCGAGCGACTTACCAGATCTGTGCCTTTTGAGAAGACCTTCATCAGATTGTCGCTACTCAGGAGACCTTTGAACTCCGAGAGGTCGATAGCACGGATATATTCCCGGATCTCCACCGGCAGGAATTTAAGGGTGTAGACATGATGCGAATAGCGTTCGATCATGTTGGAGAGAGTGTCGATTTCAGAGGCTATCATTGGCGCACAGAGCCATCCGATCCCGGTCATCACTCCGCAGACGAGCAGCAAAGTGACTATGACGGCAAGCAGACGATTGCGGATCTTGACTTTTGTCTGAAAAAAAATGACTACGGGATTAAGAAGATAAGCGAAAAGGCAGGCCGCAAAGAAAGGGAGCAGGACACCCGACAAGCGGTCGAGAAGCCAGAAGAGGCCAATGACGACGGCAATGCCGACGATGGTCCATACGATGCGGTCGCGCGTCCAATAGGAACGTGTCATCATACGATGTGAGAGTACTGATAAGCCTTATAAGAGAATCTTCGCTCCATAAGTTTATGGGTCTCATATCGGCGTATGGAGCGGAATATTTTGCGTTTGAGAATCGCGTCAATTGAATATCTGCCGGGACCTGCGTAAGCGAGCAATGCGCAAGAGACTGCGATAAAGCCGTAAAGAACGGGTACTTGTCCTGCGTCAAGTGCGAGGCCGGAGAGTATTCCGAAGAGAGCGGCGGAAGCCGTAAGGCAGAATCTTGTCGCTGTTCCAAGGAATAATACGACTGTCAATGTCGCGCTGACGATAGCCAGCCAAAGGTTAGAGTCTATGAATGCATCGTAAGCAATCCAGGCCATTCCCAGGCTTCCAAGAATCCGGGCTCCAAGGAGAAGCAGGCTTGCGGTCGAGGGGGTGGATGTAGCTCCGAAAAGAGCGCGGAGCAAAGCGCCTGATTTCCGACGAGCGATATTATCTCCCTCGATGTCAACTCTACGGCGCAGGCGATTGATTGCAGCTTCGGGATGAAGCGAACCCAGCGTTGCCTCGGCCGGATTCACGTTAAGAATAGCAACTCTTGATGTGTCCATATTGCAAGGGAGTTTATAGTCGGAATTTACTCGCATCTTAATAAAATGCGCGTGCGAATTTCGCGCCTTATGAAGTTATAACAAGAATATGGGGAAAAAGTTATGTTTCTCAATAAAAATCCTGTCATATTTTTTGCGCGACTCGATATTTTGGACTAATTTTACATTATTCAACCCTCAGAAGCGAAAGTTGAACGGTATTACTCTATAATCCTTAAGTTTCGCTTGCGAAACTTAGACCCCGTTTTATAAAAAAAGCAAAAGTCCGGGCGGCGTATTTTAGAGGACATTTCGCAAGTTGAAGAAGGAGCGA
>JAIDYR010000039.1 GCA_029057985.1 Muribaculaceae bacterium
CTCCTTCTTCAAAAATCGAAACTGCCTCAAAATCTGTGCATTTTCTCGTTAACATTCTTTAGTAAACCGGCTCTTAAAAGTAATAAGTGACAAATAATATTACTCCTTGTCGTAATATTACTCCTTGTCAGCCTCTTCTATTTCTGATTTGATATCCTCAGCTTCCGATTTGATTTCTTCAGCATCTGCTTCGAGTTCCGCTTCGGCCGATTGGATCCGGGATGCTGCGCGCTTTGCGTATTGGGCTGCTTTCTGCATCTGGCGGGAAAGGGCGTGGGTAAAGGCTTTCCAGCGTGTCGGCTGCGATTCCATTGTCTCGATTGTCTCCATCAGGGCGATGATATCTTCTTCGAGTTCGAGCGTTTCGAGAGCGATAGCGTGAGGCAACACTGCTGCGAGGAGTCGCTTGGCACGCTCTCGCATCTGGCGCGTACGACTCATGATTTCCGCCATTTCGATGGTCATTTTTATCTCCTTGCGTCCTACCCGGCCGGAGCGCTTCTTGGAGAATTTGATTGCTTCTGAATAAAATCGGAGAGCTTCGCGTGTGTCGCCGGCAGCAGCCATCAATTCTCCGACCTTGCGCAATGCTTCGGCGAGGCGATCAGTGGCGTTGGCTACTCCTGAATTTACTTTTTCATAGAGAGCGTCGGCCGTCTCCTTCTGCTTGTTGAGCATCTCGATAGCCTTTTTGCGCGAGCGGATGATGCGGGCGGCGAGTTCCATAGCCAAGATATGGAATTCACCGAAACGCTCGGGATCTTCCTTGACCAAGCGGGAAAGGAGTTTGAAAAGAGTTTCGAGTTCCTTTTCGCTCCGATGGTAATCCTTCAGATTAAAATGGATCTCAGCGAGGTCGAAGAGAATGGCCGAGAAGATGGTCCGGAATTCGATATGTTCGATATCGGGGAAATCGCGAAGTTCGCGCATGGTGCTGACCGTTCGCTCCATAGCATCGAGGTATCTCTCTTCTTCGAGGAGGGCGGCGATAGTCGCACGGTTCTTTTCAGCGTTGGAAAGGATTTTGAACTCTTCGGATTTCTTATCGAAGTCCTTGAGATTGAGGGGTAGGGTTATCTGGTTCATATCTATCTGATTGTCATTAATCTGTAAGGTCGGGTGCGACTTGTGTCGCGCTAAATCTTGCCCGCTTCCGCCGACTTTTGTCCGAGATAACCGCCGTGATGGCGCATTGCATATTCCCGGACGGTGAAGCCGATAGCTTTCATGGTAGAGACTACGAGCAGATCGCCGATGACGGTCATGGTCGTGGTAGAGACCGTAGGAGTCAGTCCGAAGGGGCATACTTCGGGGCGTCCGCCGGTGAAGAGAGTGATATCGGCCATCTCTGCGAGCGGACTCTTGTCGTTACCTGTAATAACAATCAGAGGGAGTGAGGGGTTCAGAATTTTTGCAAGATCGATGAGTTCGAGGATCTCTTTGGTTTTGCCGGAGTTGGATATGAGAAGGAGGAGGTCGTTGGGCTGGATGATTCCGAGGTCACCGTGTTGGGCCTCAGCGGGATGGAGAAAGACGGCGGGAGTGCCGGTAGAGCAGAAAGTAGTGGCTATATTCATACCAATCTGTCCGGCTTTCCCCATGCCGCTTACGACGAGCTTTCCGCCGCTGCGGTTGACTCGCTCTACAATCAGATCGACGGCCTGCTGATATTCAGGTCCGATGGGTATGTTGCTGACAGCGTCAGCCTCTGCAAGGAGTATTTGGCGAAGGGCTTCCATTTATTAACTTAGCGGTTATTCGGTTATGTGGATATTCGGGTGTGGGCTTCGTGGCCATTCGGTTATAGAATTTTGCCTATTACCTGAAGCTCTCAGGCCTCGAAGTCTTCGATTGCTTTTCGGAAGGCCGGTTTCATAGGGGCGGAGCGGCCGGTAGAGGGGTCGAAGCAGACCATGACTGTGTCGCAGATGGAGCGTATCTCCTGAGTCGGGACCTCTACCAGACATTGGCGCAGGGTGAAACTGCGGTCGCCGATATGGATGCAACGGGTCTTCACTTCCATCTCTTCGCCGAATTTTATCTGCTTGATATAGGAGCAGTTGATATTGGCGATGACAGACTCTACCTTTTGCCAGTCAACCCGGCCTTTCATGATGGCCTCCATGTAGCGGGCCTTTGCCAGGTCGTAAAGAGCAAAATAGACAATATTGTTGACATGTCCGAGTATGTCGACATCGTTGAAGCGTAGTTGCACGGGAGTTACGTGAGAAAATTCCTGGAGTTCTATTTCTTCCGGTCTCATATTGGGATATTTCGATTTTTAGTTTTATCGGTGGAGAGATTTTGTCAAGTCGAGGAATTAGGCAGAAGGATATCTCAGGCGTAGGGGCTTAACCGATGAATCGGATTGAGGTTATGACCTCTTTCTGCATCAACCTGTTGATTTCCCGAAGGATAAGCGTGCGATGCATAGTCAGTTCATGGCGCAGCGATGCGTCGATGACGCGGATGGTCATAGCCCCGGAGCGAACGAGAGGTTTCATCGTACGGGAGGCTATATCGGCGCCTACGACGCGAGGCCAGAGGTCGGCAGCGCGCAGTTCGTCGAGACGCCCCTGCATGTTGGTTTCCTCAATCGCCTGGCGCAAGACGTCGCCGATACTTTTAATATCGCTCCTTTCCATTACTATTTAACTTAATTCCGGTAGTATTTAACTTAATTCCGACCTCTGATACCGACCACTTCTGTAAATTCGCCATCCTTAACTTCAAATAGCTTGGGATTGCCGTCAAGGTGGCTGAGAATGGAGTCGATATGCTCGCGGTTGGTATCGGTGATGAATATCTGACCGAAGTCGTCGGAATTGCTTACCATCTCCAGAATATGCTCCACGCGGCGGGCATCGAGTTTGTCGAAAATATCATCAAGTAGCAGGATGGGAACTTTCCCTCCCGCTTCCTTCAGATAGTCGAATATGGCGAGACGAAGAGCCAGGGTAAAAGACTTTACCTGCCCCTGACTTCCCAGACGTCGCATGGAGTAACTGCCGAGTCGGGTCAGCAGGTCGTCGCGATGGACTCCCTTTGATGTGAAGCCGAGCGCTATATCCTTCTGGCGTGATTCGGCAAGTACATCGTTGAATGAGGCGTCGTTGAGTACACTTGAATAAGTCAGGGTAGCCTTTTCGTCATTGCCGGCGATAATGGAGTAGTAGCGGGAGAGTCTCGGAGCGATATTCATTACCCAATCTGTACGCGCCTTATGGATAGCCCCGGCGGCTGCTGCCATTGAGTTTTCTACTGATTCATAGAGCAGGGCGTCGCGCACTTCGGCCCGCAGAAGGCGGTTGCGGCTCTCAAGGGCCCGGGTATAACCTATAAGATGTGAGAGATAGGCTGAATCGGCTTGAGAGATGACCATATCCATAAGTTTGCGTCGTTCCTCGGCGCTTCCGCTGACGAGCTGCGTGTCGCCGGGCGTCACGCTGACAAGAGGAAAGGCTCCGAAATGCCGCGAGATTTTCGGGTATTCCTTGCCGTTGCGCTTCAGGGATTTCCCTTTGCCTCTGACGATTCCGACGCTTATCTTTTCCTCGACCTCCGCATCGGAAGTGAAATCTCCTTTGACGGAGAGCATGTCGGCGCCGTGGCGGATGAGGGCCGATTCGGGCATCGACGACATGCCGCGGGCCAGACACATAAGATGGATCGCCTCCAGGAGATTGCTCTTTCCCATGCCGTTGAGTCCGACAAGGCAATTGACTCCGGGAGAAAATTCAAGGCGGGCTTCATGAATATTCTTGAAGTCGAGAATGTCGATATTGTTGAGAATCATGGTCTTCGGTATAGAATGGATATGATTGGTCCGGAAATCCGCATTAATCGGCCGGATTCTATTAGCGGAGTAAGACTCGATCAGTCTTTTTCGCCGAAAGCGAGGTCGCCGGCATCGCCCAGTCCGGGGACGATATAGCTGTGGGCATTGACTTCGTCATCGATGGCGCCTACCCATACGGTTGTCGACTCCGGGAAGTGGGCTTTGACGTAATCGATGCTCTGGCGTGAAGCTATGACGGAGGCGACATGAATACGGGCAGGAGTCCCTTTGGTCAGCAGAGCCTTGTAGGCGAGTTCCATGCTGGAGCCGGTAGCGAGCATCGGATCGACAAGAATCAGGACTTTGTCGTCAATGCGGGGAGAGGCCATATATTCTATGAGGACATCGAAGCTGTCGCCCTTCTCCTTATATTTGCGGTAAGCGCTGACAAAAGCGTTTTCCGCGCGGTCGAAGTAATTGAGGAAACCCTGATGGAAGGGTAGCCCGGCGCGAAGTATAGTGGCCAGTACGACCTGATCGGCCGGAGTGCGGCATACACAAGGTCCCAGTGGCGTACGGATCTCTTCATCCTTATATTCCAGGCGGCGGGAGATTTCGTAAGCCATAATCTCACCGATGCGCTCGAGATTGGCGCGGAAGCGCATAGGATCATGCTGTATGTTGACATCGCGAAGCTCCATCATATAGCGGCTGACGATGGAATCGTGGTCTGCAAAATTGATAATTTCCATATTATATAGATTTATGATAATCAGGGTTTAGAGAGAGGCAATCGAGCTGAAGCTGCTTCTTCAGATCTTCGAGGGAATCGAATTTCTTTTCCGGGCGTATGAAATCGAGCAGGCGGACTTCGAGAGGTTGGCCGTAGAAATCCTTGCCATTGTAGCCGGGGATATGGGTTTCGATTCTTGGGTAAGGAGTGGCGGCGATATCGCTGACGCTCGGCCGAAGGCCGATATTGGAGACTCCGTTCATTACGCTTCCGTCGGGCATCATGACTTCAGCGGCATAGACTCCGAAAGCCGGGAGGAGTCTGCCTTCGGCATGGTTGAGCCGGAGGTTGGCAGTCGGGAACCCGATTTTGCGTCCGATCCGGTCACCTTCTTCGACGACGCCGTCGAGGATGAAAGGTTGGCCAAGCATGGCGTCGGCCTCCTTAATATTTCCGGCTGCTATCAGGCGGCGTATAGCGGAGGATGAAACTCCCTCCAGCCGGGGTGCGATTATGACTTCGAGACCGATCTCTTCCCCCAGACGGATATAATTGTCGGGAGACAGCGACCGGCCGTCATGACCGAATGTATTGTCGTAGCCGATGATGATTGCATCGATAGCATGGTAGGCATGAAGATTGCGCATCCAGTCGGCGGCCGAGAGGCGCGCCGTAGAGGGAGTGAAGTCCAAGACATGAGTGGCGAAACCCAGACGTTGCAATTCCTGCAACTTTCTTTGGGGTGACATTATTGCCGGAGGGGTCCTGTCCGGGGCTATGACCGAAAGCGGATGGGCATCGAATGTGATAGCTATCGGAGTCAGATCGCGCTCTTCAGCAGCCAGGCGCAGAGTATCAAGCACCAAGCGATGCCCGAGATGGACTCCGTCGAATGTGCCGACGGTAGCAGCGACACGCTTTATGGAGGAATCACCATTCATATTGGGAGCTATTCTAAGTCAGAGGAATTGTTGAGTCAGGGCCATCATGTCGTCGTCCGGTCGTCGTCCTACCTGCAGGGCGTTAAGGCCTATGCTTCGGGCCGCTTCGCAGTTGGCCGGGGAGTCGTCGAGCATAAGGGTTTCTTCGGGATTAAGACGGTATCTTCTGACGACGGTGGAGAATATCTCCGGGTCAGGCTTGCAGGTCAATTCCTGGAAAGAGGCGACGATGCCGTCGAAGTAGTCATTGACAGTCAGCCCCTCCTTGCGGAATAACATGCCTATCCGGGAGTTATACATTACAGGATTGGTGTTGGAGAGCACGAAGAGACGATAACCCTTTTCGCGGAGCTTACGCAGCCTGACGAGGCGCTCTTCCGGGATATCGATAAGAAAACGATTGAAAGCATCCGTAATCTCTGTATCAGTAGCACCATGACACATCGACCGGATAGTCTCGAAAAACTCGCCGGCAGTCAGGCGTCCGGTCTCCAGTCCGAGGAAGGGCTCTTCCTGACGGTACAGGCCGAGCATGGAGTCGGCATCCTTAAGGCCGATCTTTTCCAGAGCCTCGACAGCGTCTTCACGGCGAAGGTCGATGACGACTCCGCCGAGGTCGAAGATAATATTCTTGATTTTTTCAGGTGAGGAGAGACCCGGAAGAGAATCGGAGAGATTCGGTAGGGAATTTGAATATAGGTCTTTCATGTTGATAATCAAACTAATCCAAGCGGAAAGGAATGCGTCCTTTTAGCATTGAGCCGTCTGGAAATGGACAAGGCAGGACAGCGATCCGGCTTGTCAAGGCCGAATGGAGATAAAAATTACTTCAAAGGTACAATTTTTTTGTCAAAAAACCTAAAAATAGTTATATTTGCAGTCTGAAAAAGAAAAAGAAGTTATGCAGAAGATCAAATCCATAGGTATTCTGACCTCCGGGGGTGATGCTCCCGGCATGAATGCGGCCATCCGCGCCGTCACCCGCGCAGCCATCTATGCGGGCTATAAGGTCTACGGTATCTACCGCGGTTATCGCGGTCTGATTACTGATGAGATTCAGGAGTTTTCCACTCAGAACGTCTCCAATATTATCCAGCGCGGAGGCACTATCCTGAAGACGGCGCGCTGCAAGGAGTTTCAGACTCCCGAGGGTCGTCAATGTGCTTACGACGTGCTGCGTCGTCATGAGATCGATGCTCTTGTAGTGATCGGCGGCGACGGTTCGCTGACGGGTGCGCGTATATTCGCCAATGAATTCAACTTCCCGATCATAGGCCTTCCCGGCACTATCGACAACGATCTTTACGGCACAGACTCCACCATCGGCTATGACACAGCGCTTAATACCATAATGGATTGCGTCGACAAGATTCGCGATACAGCTACGTCTCATGAGCGTCTCTTCTTCATCGAGGTCATGGGACGCGATGCCGGCTTCCTTGCTCTCAACGGAGCGATAGCTTCGGGAGCTGAAGCAGCCATCATTCCGGAAATCTCCACTCAGGTCGACCAGCTTGCAGAACTTATCCAAAACGGATTCCGCAAATCGAAGAATTCCTCGATAGTACTCGTAGCTGAAAGTCCGATCACCGGCGGAGCCATGGGTCTTGCAAAGCGCGTAGAGGAGGAATACCCCGGTTATGACGTGCGCGTTTCAATTCTCGGACATCTGCAGCGCGGCGGAAGTCCGACGGCCCACGACCGCATTCTCGCTTCCCGCATGGGGGCAGCCGCGATCGATGCTCTTCAGGATGACCAGCGCAACGTCATGATCGGCATAAAGAATGATGAGATCGTATACGTCCCATTTACTAAAGCAATCAAGAACGATAAGCCTATCAATCAGGAACTTCTCGGAACTCTTCGTCGTCTCAGTATCTGATCTGTCCGGCGAAGTGGAAAAGAAATAAAAGATATGAATCCGCAACTTTTTACGAAAAAATCACGTAAAAAGTTGCGGATTCCCAAAATTATTCCTAACTTTGCAGAGTCAAAAGGGAGAAACTCCTGCCGACAAACTCGGGCGAATACCAGAGTGGCCAAATGGGGCAGACTGTAAATCTGCTGGTTTATACCTTCGGTGGTTCGAATCCATCTTCGCCCACTTCGAACAATAATAACAACATAGGAGGGGCGTATCCGTGAGGATACGCCTTTTTCATATTGCTAAAATCTCCCCTCATTCCCTCCTCCCGGCTACCTCTTCCCGACCCCCAAAAAATCAATTCCATCCCGGTAAATTATTCTCTAAAACCTGTAATAATGAATCGGATCCTTAAAAATATTAATTGCGAGGATTCCCTTTGGGCCCCCTTGATGGCTGCTACGTTTAATGTCGCGGTGCTCTTCGTCGTAGCGTTTATCGCAAGGGCGGAATTCTTCGTAAAGAACTATGAATTTTTCCCCTCAATCCGGAGTCTCGGTGATTTTATTCGAGTGGCATTGGCAGGAATCCGGTTCGATACCCCGGGAATTCTATATCTCAACCTCCCTTATATCTTTCTGATGCTCTTACCGCTCCATATTAAGGAGCGTCACGGATATTACCTGGCTTGCAAATGGATTTTTATCATCTTGAATTCGCTCGGATTGATAGCCAATCTGGCCGACTCCGTCTATTATCCTTTCACTATGAGGCGTACGGCTTGGGATATACTCTCGGAATTTTCCAATGAATCCAATGCGGCGGCTGTTGTCGGGGTAGAGATGTGGCATAACTGGTGGGTCGTTCTACTTGCGATTCTGCTGATATGGGGAATGTGGAAGATTTATGTAAGTCCTCCGGGCTCATCACAGGGAGGCTGGCGCTACTACGCCGTGATGTTGGCATCGATGGCGATAGCCGCTCCGATATGTGTAGGGGGTATCCGTGGAGGCTGGCTCTGCCATTGGCAGAATTATATCCTTGCATTGCCATGCCTTTATGCAGCATGGAGATTGAGAAATTCGCATCGAAATCTGACTATAGGATTGACAGGCGCGGCCGTGGCTCTTCTTGTTATGGCACCGATAGGGGGCTGGCGCCATCGCGACATCCGCCCGATCGCCCTTTCCAATGCCAACGCCTATGCCCGCCATCCATCTGAGACCGCGCTTATTCTCAACACTCCGTTCTCGTTGCTCCGGACTATCAGCAGCAATCCCTTCCCCGTCACGCAATACTTTACGGATGCCGATGAGATGCGCAGCTTATATTCAACGCTTCATAAGGCGCCTGCGCTTGTCGCGACTGATTCTGCAAGAAATATGAGCGGAGATATGATAAAGAAAAACGTTGTCGTCATTATTCTTGAAAGTTTCGGAGAAGAATATATAGATGCTCTGAATGACAGAGCGCTGGGTGCGGACTCTCCCGGCTACGCCCCTTTTATGGATTCCCTGGCGTCTAAGAGCCTGCGTTTTACCCATTCTTACGACAACGGCAGCAAGAGCATCGATGCAATGCCCTCTGTCTTAGCTTCTATTCCGCGTTTCGCCCGACCTTTTATATTGACCTCCTCAGCCGTCGAGCCGATTCCGGGACTCCCGGCGCTTCTGGGCCGGCAAGGCTATTCGACAGCTTTTTTCCACGGAGCAAGGACCGGGAGCATGGGCTTCGACGGATTCGCGCGACTTGTCGGGTTTGACCGATATTACGGACGCGAGGATTTCGAAGCCTACGGGCGTTGCGGCGGAGCGGAGGAATTCGACGGCTACTGGGCTATCTGGGATGAACCTTTCTTTCAGTATTATGCCACCGTCATGAGCGAGCTGCCCCAGCCATTTATGACGGCTATATTCTCAGCTACCTCTCATCATCCCTTTCACGTCCCGGCAAAGTATGCCGGAAAATTCCCGAAAGGTACGCTTCCTATCCATCAATGTATTGGTTATACGGATCTGGCTCTGCGTCGCTTCTTTGAAACGGCAGAGAAGACCGACTGGTATAAGAATACTATCTTCGTCATCACCAACGATCATACCAACCAGCGCGCCTATCCCGAATATCGCAGCGACATAGGGGTCTTCTATGGCCCGCTGCTGATATTTGATCCTTCAGGTGAAATTGTCGGGTCAGAATTGCGCGACGGCATTATTTCTCAGATCGACGTGATGCCTACAATTCTGGGATTGCTGAATTATCCGGAAGACTACTCTGCTTATGGCATGGATATGTCGCGACGCGGTGCGAAAGGGCAGGCCGTCAGCTATATCAATAATCAATACCAATACGTGGAAGGAGCTTATATTCTGCAGTTCGACGGAGAGAGGAGCGTGGCGCTCTTTGAGATCTCCGACCACTTGCAGAAGCACAATCTACTTACGGGCTCGCCTGAAGAAAGAAAAAAGGCCCTGCGCATCGCAGAGCCTATGGAGAAGAGACTTAAAGCCTTGATTCAAACTTATATGATGAATAGAGGGAGGATTTAAGTTTCGTAAGCGAAACTCAATCAGTTAATGGATAATGATTAAAAAATATTAACCATTATGGCAGCCGCATCCTCCGTCGTTGCATTCTCCGCAACCATCGCTGCATTCTCCGCAGTCGTTGTGGGAGCCGCAGCCTCCGCAGCCGCAGCCTGAGGCCGGCTGAAGTTCATCGGGAGTTGCGTCGCGTACTTCTACGACTTCTCCCTGATATTTCACGGTCTTTCCGGCGAAGGGATGGTTGAAATCCATCTTGATCTCTTTATCGCCAATCTCGAGAACTTTGCCAAGGATGCGGAATCCTTCAGCTGTCATCATGGGGAGCTCAGCTCCGACCTTTACCTCTTCGGCGAGTTTGCCATCGCGTTCGAAGATTTCCTTCTCGAGAGTCACTACGTTTTCATCATAGCGTTCGCCGAAGGCGGCCTGCGGGGGAAGTACAACTTCAAACTTGTCGCCCGCACTGAGATCCTTGAGAGCGGCGATCAGGCCGGGCACAACTTCATGGCTTACGCCATAGACCATTTCATCCGGAGCCTCTGTCTTCGCTTCAAAGAGAAGCTCTCCATCCGGCTCGTTATAGAGTTTGTAGGCATACTTGACATATTTGCCCGGACCTACTGTCTGCTTATTTTCCATATCTTGTAACTTTAATTTCGTGGTTATTGGTGTTATAGAGGTTATTTAACTTCGTAATTATCGGGTTCATTCGGCCGGGATATCATCGGGGTCTTCGGTCGCTTCCGAGTCATCGTCGAAGTCTTCGGCATTGTTGAAGAGGCTTCCGTCGGGATTTTCCGTAGAGTCGGGATGCTTAAGTTCGTATTGCTCTGTCATCGGGCCAACGTTGAAGTAGAAGCCTTTGGCTGAGCGTGTCCCCTTGCGCTTTGAATCCGCATCCGGACGCACGGCGATATAGTCAAACCCATCGGCCGGAAAATCTACCGAGACGGGTTCGTAGCCGAGCAACTGAATCATGTTATATTCGTGCATCGGATAGATCACGTAAAATGCATTATCCTGCGTCTCTCCGCTGCCAGTCGACTTTATGGCTCCGAGTATGTGCTCCAGCCGATATTCCCAAATCTTTGCTTTCATGGTATTGCCCATCTCCCGGGAAGCATGGACAAGCACTGACATCTGCCTGAGATCAAAAGGATTATCCTTAAGGGAGAGTTCAGTGGCAGTAGCGAGTTCGCGCAGGGTACGCTTATAGATATCAGTAAGATGCTTTTTCTGGATTTCAGCCTCGTGGCCTGATATTTTGTTGGCTTTAATAAGTTTATTGAGTGAGTCCGTCACTTTTGTGATCCGCTCCTTCTGCGCCTTTACGATTCCGAGGATAGAATCTGAGGTGGCATTATATGGAGATGTCCGGTAGGGGTCATAGTCTTCCTGAAAGAAATAACCCAGATAGAGATTCCGATATTGATCGTGGGTCATGGAGGTGTCGTTCTTCAGGAATATCTTCAGGAGTTTCGGATAGTAGTATTCGCTTTTGGGATTCTGGGTATCCTTTGAGATTTTGGCGAAGTCCGGTTTCTCGACCTTTATTTTCTTTGAATTGGCCTGGCGCGAAGCGGCGGGTTCGGCAGTCATGTTGAAGGCTCCGAATATCAGGAAGGCCGCTAAGGCGAAGCATCCAAAAAGTCTGTTGATATGTAATTTCTTAAATGTCATTGCTAATTAGGGTTATATTATTCCGTTAGAAGGGGAGGCTTATCCCATCATAGACGCCGCAATGAGAATCACGGCGGGGATGCCGGCCTGCGCTACAGTGACGAGTACAGGAAATCCCTTAGCCAGAAGATATTTAAAGAATCTGCCTGTCGGGAGGCTGACGTCGCGTCCTTTGGGAGTATTGGTAAAGAGGAGGAATCCGCAGAAAATGCCTGCTATGACTCCCAGAATCATCAGTGCGTAGAGGAGATTGAGCGAGGTAGAAAAGGAGAATCCGAGAAGGCCTACGGCGAGCCCGGCGATTCCGCCGAGAGTCATATAGTTGACTCCGCGGCTCTGTTGGCGTACTGCCGGGTTCTGAAGAATCACGATCATCATTACGATGAAAGTTATGATGAGCCATGACATGAGCATCGCACCCGAGAGGGGCATAATCGGATAGCCGGATTTCTTGACGAAACTCAGGAGTACCAATGCACAGTAAGATAGTCCCGGAGCGATCAGTATGCGCTTCGGTAGCAGCAGGAAAGCTGCAAGCCATATCAGGCAACTCAGTATAATCAGGAATATCATAACTTCTTGGTTATCGGGTTATCTACGGACAGCGTCGGGCATGACTCTGTCTATATTAATAACGCCGCGAAAAGAGGGGTTATTTGCCAAATTCTCTAAAAAAAACTTAAAAACTATTTGGAATCTGAGGTACTTTCGGATCCGGATGTCTTCTTTTTGATTTCGGGATAGGCTATGCGGGTATGATAGATATTTGCGAGGCGCTTCTTGAAAGTGGCCTTTATCTTCTCGACGTCGGAGAAAGAGAGGGGTGACTCCTTGAGTAATCCGTCGGCAATCTGGGAGTCGATAATTTTATCGACAAGATTGTCGATTTTCTCCTGGGAGTATTCCTTCAGACTGCGCGAGGCTGCCTCTACGGCATCGGCCATCATCATTATGGCAGTCTCTTTTGATTGGGGATTCGGACCGGGATAGCGGAATTTATCGGGATCGACCGGTTGGCCATTGCTTTCATTGACGGCCGTATTGTAGAAGTATTTCGTGATTCCGGCGCCGTGATGCTGGGATATGAAGTCTTTGATGACCTCAGGGAGTTTCGCTTTGTTGGCAAGCGAGAGGCCGTCGGTCACGTGGGAAATTATCTTGCGGGCGGAGGTCTCCGGATCGAGTCCGGCATGGGGGTTGACGCCGTGCTGGTTTTCGGTGAAGAAAACCGGGCTTTCCATCTTGCCAATGTCGTGATAAAGGGCTCCGGTCCTGACGAGCTGCGTGTTGGCGTCTATAGCCCGGGCAGCTTCTGCGGCGAGCGTAGATACCTGCATGACGTGTTGGAAAGTCCCCGGGGCTTCTTCCGCAAGGCGGCGGAGCAGGGGATGATTGATGTCGGAGAGTTCAACGAGGGTCACCATCGAAGTGAATCCGAAGAGTTTCTCTACGATAAGAATCAGAATATAGGCGAATGAGAGGATGAGGGAGTTGAATAGGAAGATTAGGAGCATGTGGGGGGAGAAGAGGTTGAGGTTGCCGTCTGTAGCCAGGCAGAGAGTCGCGTAGGAGATGATATAGACGAGCAGAGTGATGCCGGCCGTGCGCAGGAGCTGGCTGCGTTTGGAGAGATGATTGATGGAGAATGTCGCCGCGAGTCCGGCGGCGAGTTCCATTACTATGAATTGGAATTGATAGGTAGCGATCAGCGCCATTAGCATGACGGATATCAGCAGAGAGAAGAGAGCTGTCCGCGAATCGAAGAAGACCATGATTATGACCGGAATAGCCGCAAACGGCATGATATAGATCATCGTCGGGTTATATTCCAGCACGAGGGTGGCGATTGCGACGAAGAGAGTGATGAAGACTACCAGGAACGTCATCTGCCTCAGATTGGCGTAGAAACGCTTGCGGTAAAGGGCAAGGAATATATAGAGCAGAATCCAGCATAGGAGAATGTAGAGCCCCTGCCCGATATAATAGTAGGTATGGGCCGTCGTATTGTTCTGATTGGAGATCTGCATCTCCTGATAAGTGTTGAGATTGGTGAAGATCTGAGGAGTTATGATTTCTCCGCGGTCTACAATTCTCTGTCCTTTCTTGATTACTCCGAGGGCTCCGGTAGCAGCCAGGTATTCCTGGCCGCGGAATTTGCGGTCGGTCAGTGTGTCAAGGACTATGTCGGGCACGAGGGCTACATTCAGCGCGCGGGCCACTTCGTTGGGGAGTTGATTGCGTGGCTTCCCTGTAGCGAGGGCATATAGGGAGTCGATTCGGTCGAAGGCCGTCTTCTGGGTCAGAAGGTCGAGTCCTTCGTAGGTATGAACGACGTCGTCGCCGTTGCGTGATGAGTTGATCGCGCGATATTTGGTATTATTGCCGTTGATGATATAAGTGTAGAGATCTTTAGCTACGATGCCCTGCGAATATACTTCTCCGAGCAGTTTGGTGAGAAGATTAATTTCGGATGCCGATGTTGCGTCCTCCTCGGAAAGATGCCGCCGGAATAGATTAATATTATTGTCGGCGATATCGGAATTTATTTTGGCGAAAGGGATGAAATTGGCTTCGATGCTGTCTTTTATCTGGCGTGCGGAAGTCGAATCGCGCAGTATAGGCATGTCGAAGTCAGCCGTCAGCAGAGGATATTTCCAAGGTTGGTTGAGTTCATAGTTATAACTTTGGCGGTCGGCCCTGGGGACGAGAGCGAGGATGATGGCCGTAGCTCCTATGAGCAAGGCGATACGGATGAGATTGATTTTTGAAAATATTTTTTTCATCATTCGGGCTGAGGGAATTTGACGGCTTTGGTGACGTCGGGAATTTTACGTATCGCCTGACATAGTCGGCGCATTGCGTGGGAAGAGGCTGAGCGGACAGTCATGCGGCAGTCAAAGACAGCGTCGCGGGTATCGATCGTTAGGGCTTTGATGCTGACTTTAGAGTTGCGGGTGGCGACTTTGACGATATCTTCGAGCATTGCATGGCGGTCATGTCCTTCTATATGGAGCAGCCATGTGGCGGATTGATCCAATTCCGGCCGGGCTGACGATGTCCCGCAGTCACCGGAATCCGGCAAGTCATCCATGACCCGGTTATGGCGTCGGAGCCATGTCCGCAGTCGGTTGTGGGCTTTTGCAGTATTACAGTAGTTGAGCCATTCCGGCAGTGGATTCTGGGTTTTGGAAGTGATAATCTCTACCTGATCGCCTGATTCCAGTGGATGGCTGATCGGGAGGAGCCTGTGATTTATCTTTCCGGCTACGCAATGCAGTCCGAGCTGGCTATGGATTTCGAAAGCCAGGTCGAGGACGGTAGCTCCGGCCGGGAGAGTTATGAGTTCTCCGGAGGGTGTGAAGACGTAGATTTCGTGGGAATAGAGGGAGAGTTTTATAGTGTCGAGGAAGTCTATGGCGTTTGGTTCGGGATGAGCGAGGATATCCTTGATTGTATTCATCCAGGTGTCGAGTTCGCTCTCTTTGGAGGCATCGTCGGTCTTGTATTTCCAATGGGCTGCATAGCCGAGTTCTGCTATATCATCCATTTTCCTGGAGCGGATCTGCACTTCAATCCATTTTCCTTCCGGTCCCATAGCAGTCAGATGCAGGGCGCGGTAGCCGTTGGCCTTGGGATTGGTGGTCCAGTCGCGGAGGCGGTCGGGATGGCAGACATGATCGGCCGTGAAGAAAGTATAGATTTGCCAGCAACGGATTTTCTCAAGAGCGTCGTCATCATTTTCGAAAATGACTCGGACGGCATAAATATCATAGACCTCTTCGAAAGGGACTCCTTTCTTCTGCATCTTATTGAAGATAGAATAAGCGCTCTTTACTCTTGCCTTTATTTCATATTTGAAGCCGGCCTCATCGAGTTTCTTCCTTACGGGCCCTACGAATTCCTCTACTATCCTGTGTCGGTCGGCCTCGCTTTCGATGACTTTAGAGCGGATTTCATTGTAAATTGCCGGATGCTGATATCGGAAGGCCAGTTCTTCGAGTTCGGTCTTTATTTTGAATAGCCCGAGTCGATGGGCGAGAGGAGCGTAGACGTAAAGGGTCTCGTCGGCTATTGCCATCTGTTTTTCCGGCCGCAGAGCATCAAGAGTCCGCATATTGTGGAGTCGGTCGGCCATTTTGATGAGGATGACTCTGACGTCGGTCGACATTGAGAGCAGGAGTTTGCGGAAATTTTCGGCATGAACCGAGGCCTGCCGGCCCAGTATCCCGCCGGAGATTTTCGTAAGGCCTTCTACTATGGATGCAATCTTCGGGCCGAAAGCAGCGAGAATATCGTCGTGAGTGTATTCAGTGTCTTCAACGACATCATGCAGCAGGGCTGCGCAGATTGAAGTCGACCCAAGACCGAGTTCTCTTACGACGATTCCGGCTACTGCTATAGGGTGGAGTATATACGGCTCGCCGCTTCTCCGGCGCGCACCTTCGTGGGCGCGTTTGGCGAAGCGGAAAGCTTTGCGTATGATTTCTACCTTGCGACGGTGATTGCTTGCCAGATAAGTATCCAGCAGATCACGGAAAGCCTCATCGATAAGGCGCTCGTCGGCAGAGGGGTCCGAAAGTCGGGGAGATATGTCGAGAAACTCTTTCACAAATGCGAATTTACAAAAAAATCGCGATTTGGCAAAGATTAGTCGTAATTGATGGGTGGAAAAGAAGAAGCCGGGCGTCGTCGCGACGTCCGGCTGCTCCGGAGATAGCTTTCAGGAGCAAGGACTTCCGTTTCCCTTTTAGTTGCTCCGTCGGATATCTCCCGTTGATAGAAATTACTAATGTATATAACCCAAAATTTAGACAATTCATGTTTTCCGTCCGGCAGTCTGCGGGGATAGAATCTCCACAGACAGGCAGGGATGCCGTCGCGGCAAGCCTGAAAAGGCCCTGCCGGGGGTATCTCTTAAGGCTACCAGAAGATTCAGGACCGAATGTCCGTCTCTTTGGTTGAGTAATATGAAAACGCCGCCATGCATGTAAATATTAGTATATAAAAGTTAAAGATACTCAACCCTCGTCCACTCCGCACCCTGACGGCTGAGACAATGCCAATGGCAGGCTATATACAAAAAGGAGTCGGCCCCCGATGGGCTGACTCCTTTTGTATTTATGGATGATAGGGGATTAGCGGATCACTGTCTTCAGGGCTTCGGAGCCGCTGCGGACAATGTAGAGTCCTGCGGGGAGCTCGATGCGGGCTTCGGAAGCTGAGCTTGCGTAGCGAAGCATGCCGTCGAGGCTGTAGACTTCGACTCCTGCGGGAGCGTTTGCTACATTCAGCACGCCTTCACCGCCATAGACAGATAGATGATCGGCAGCAGCCTCGATTCCTTCGACGTCAAGAACCTTATTGTTGACAAGTACGACGTAGGAGTTGGCGGGGACTGTCACTGTGCCGGCAGTCACGTCGAAGACAGGCTCGGTAGCGTAAGACTTCGATGCGATGCGGTAATCTCCCTGCTTGGTCGAAGAGAAAGGCACGTTGATTGTCAGAGGAGCCGACATTCCGGGGTTGATAGCGCAGATAAGCTCCTTGCCTCCGGCATTGGTCAGGATCGTGCGGCCCTTCGCCCAGTCTGATGCGCTGACTGCGGCCGTATAGGATGCGTTGTCGCCGAAGAGCTCGGGATTGGCTGTGCGGATATCGATAAGTTCGCAATAGTTGCGGTAGAGACCATAGTTGTCGGGATCATCCAGCAGAGCCCAGTTGACGATCTTCGGGTCTACGTTGTTGCCTCCGTCAGAGTTCTTGGTGGTCTGAGCGTTACCCATTTCTGAGAACATCCATATCATGTGGGCGCCCGGCACGAGGATCATCTGAGCGGCTGCCGAACCGAGACGACGGCATGCGGCTTCATGATTATTCTTGATTGCGGAGTTGCCGAATTTGAGCTGCTTGTAGGCGAGGCGTTCCTCGTCGTGGGATTCGAGATAAGCCACGGTTGAATATGCAGTGCGCGCATCCTTGACGGCCCACATTCTCTGCAATCCGGAATTGCTGGAGAAGCCCATTGCGTATTGGCAACCTTCAGTATTGATATTTGCCCAGTTGAGCATGCCGTAAGCGGCCATCTCATTTTCTTCTTTGGCGCCGGCGAGGTTTTCGTTGATAAAGAATGCGTCGGGGTTGATTTCGTTCATGGCTTCCTGAATAGCGTGCATGTTGGCTACGCGGGAAGCGTTATATGCGTTTGTGCCTGAATCCCCTGCATTGGGATATGAGTTGTTGTCACCGAGTCCCTTGACGAGGTCGAAACGATAGCCGTCTACGTGATATTCCTCCATCCAGTATTTCACTACATCCTTCCATTGCTGGCGGATAAGGGGATGGCCCTGATTGACGTCGTTAAGTACGCTGTAAGCGTGGGGAGCGTCGGCGTTATACATTGGGTTGGATCCTACGGGATACATGCGATACCAGGGATGGAGCCAGTCAGTCTGGTTGAATACCATGTCGAGGATTACGGCGATGCCGTTTTCATGGCATGTATTGATGAATTCCTTATAGTCGTCCGGTGTGCCGTAAGCCTTATCGGGAGCGAAGTAGAAGTTAGGATTATAACCCCATGAGATATTGCCGTTGAATTCATTGATAGGCAGGAGTTCGATAGCGTTTACGCCGAGTTCCTTGAGATAGGGGAGTTTTTCAAGAGCCTTTTTGACGGTGCCGTTACCCTGAGCCTTGCCTTCAGTGCCGGTGAAGTCGCGGAAGAGGAGCTCATAGATGACGAGATCTTTCTTGCTGACGGGTTTGAAGTCTTTGTCGGTCCAGGCGTAATCGTTGAGATTCTCCTGATAGACAGCCAAAGGCACGTTGCCGGTCACTTTTGTAGAAGGATATTCGGGAAGGTTGGGATATACGGAGGCAGGGATATACTTATCATTGGCGGGATCAAGCACGAGTTTTGCGTAGGGGTCGCCTACCTTGGTGCCTTCATCGACATTATAGTAGTAGAAATACATGGTAGTATTGTCCAGTCCGCTGACGGAGGTCCAGAAATAACGCTGCCCGTCATAGTCCTGATAATACATTTTCTGGTTGGGTTCGGAAGCGTAGTCATTCCATGAGCCTATGAGTTGGCATGAAAGCTTCTGCGGAGCGGCGAGGCAGAAGAGGACGTCGCCGTTAGCCTGGCGCACGGCTCCCATCTTCGGTTTTCCGCCGGGATAATCTCTTTTCTCTGAAGCATTGACGTAAGTCATCTTGAAGCCTTTGGAAGAGTTCTTGCCGTTGATGGTCACGTTGCCGTAGACATTATAGGATCCGGGCTCTGTGAATGTATATGAAGCCTTCAGAGCGCTTATATTGTTGCCTTCAGCGATTGGCACGCCGTTGACTGCGATCCACATGCGGTCAGCTACCTGATTCGACTTGAAATCAAAGTTGACTGTAGCGTTATCCGCGGAGATAGTAGTGGAGGGAGCGTCAGACGTAAATTCGAGCTGCAGGGCAGTAGAGATGACGGGGACAGTGATGTCGGCGCCATTGACGCCCTTGCCCTCCTTGGTGCCGGCGGCGTTGCGGAAGACGAAGACGAGCTTCTTGATTACTTCGGAAGTAGACTTGACGCCGTAGTAGGTCTTGATATTGCCGATCTCGAGTTTGTAGAGATTGGGGGAGACGTAGGTCAGTTCGTACTTGGCGGCATTATCTTTCCATTCGGAAGCATATTTCCAGTCGGAATCATCCTTTGAAGAGGAAGTGATAAGCCCGGTATGAGCATAGATCTTTACTGACTCAGCCTGATTGGCAAGCCCCTTATTACCTTGATCGGCATGGAAGTAGATGACAACATTCTCACTGTTGTCATATAGCGGGTCGGGTTCGTAAGTGACGACCTGCGCTTTGAGCCCGAGTGCTGTAGCGATCAGGACGCAAAGGGATAGTAGTTTGAATTTTAGCATGATATGAATTAATTGGTTAATTATGTTTCTTATAAATCCGGTCAGATGGGTCTTATTGAATATGTTTAATCTTCCGGTGGAATATAAGTCGCTTCCCGCATCTGAGAATATTCTTCCCATTCCGGATCTTCGCAGGCGTCGACGGCGATAGGGAGTTGAGGGAGGTCGGCGAGCGCCCGATTCAGGATATTGCGGAAGATATGGAGAGATCTTGTATAGAAGACCCAGTCGCGACGGCCGTCGCCGGTATAGATTCCGGTCAGAATCGCCGCAGTATCTTTCTTGGTCTCCGTAAGGAAGCGTTCTGTAGCTTCTTCCATCAGCCGTGCCGCCTCTTCATGCGGCATCCCGTCAGGCAGAGGGTCATAGTCCCAATAGACATTAAGCCGGAAAATATACTTCCCCGATTGGCGGAATGAGTCTATATCATCGCGGCCGGTGATGATCAGGGTCTTTCCTGATTCAGTTTCGGCCGGGTAGGTCCAGAATATCTGAGAAGGTTTAGCCATTATGGATTCAGGATTGCTGCTTTTGGAAGCGGTCGGAGTTGATGAGTGGGAATTCCAGCACGGGGGAGTCGAAGAATCGGCCCGGTCGGAAGCAGTGGAGTTTGAAGAATTTCGTCAGGTCAAGTTTGCGCATGACCGCAATGGGATCCTTGATTTCGAATTCCTTATCTTGCTTGAATGCGATCGCCTGAAAGACGACCCGTTCGATCCGGCCAAGTGTAGAATGGGAGAATTGAGCCAGATCGATGAGCTCATTGGGTTGGACATCTCCTTGATAAATTATGCTCCAGTCAGCGCTTTCCGGCGCGCGTCCGGCCAGGAAGAATTGCAGGGTATAGTTTGAGTCATTGACAAGCACTGCATTGAAAGATGACTCCTGAAGCTTCTTGAGATTTGAGGGTTCGAAAGCCAGAGAGATCGTAAGTCGGTCGCCATGAGCTGTCTCCGGGGCCGGGGGGAGGGGAGCCGGCGTGGGGGTCGCGTCTTTGGCGAGTTTCGGTTCGGGGCGATTTGCCGATTTGCCGGCGTCAAAAGCCTTCTGATCAAACATAAGGTTAGCCCCCGATTTATCCTTCTGA
>JAIDYR010000004.1:0-20546 GCA_029057985.1 Muribaculaceae bacterium
ATTCTGTATTGATGCGCTATATTTTAATCTGAAATTTACTTTGAAGTTTCGCCTTTGAGCATGCCGCCTCCAATGGTATTGTATTTCTGTTCGAGATCGGAAGGGGCAGATTCGGAATTTTCATTTGAGCGAGTGGATTCTTCATTGACTGAAGAGCCGGAAGAAGACTTGCCTCCGCCGAGGATTCCCTCAAGCAGACCTCCGAGTCCCGACTTTGAACCGGATGTAGAGTTGGATTCCTGCGTGGTAGTCGCGCCTTCAGTCGGGGAGGAAGATGAGGAAGATTTTCCGCCGCCGAGAACTCCCTCGAGCAGACCGCCTATTCCGGAACCCGAATTATTGTTGTAGCCTTCAGGCATCTTAACATCGCCCGTCTTGGCCATACTGAATCCGACACAAAGTCCGTCATAGCTATCCAGCACTGACGCTGCCGTCTTCGCAATGCTGATACCTGTGAATTTCGCTATTCCCGAAATCAGATTCTTAAGTTTCTTGGCATCAAACATGACATCCATATTGTTGCCTGATTTCGATACGTAAGTCTTTACAGTGCCTAACTTAATTGACTTCAAAGCCTTGAAGGTGAAATCAAAAGTGCCGTCTCCATTTGATTTTATCGATCCGTTAAGAGTAAACTTTTTTGCCTTTAACGTAAACGTGCTGTCTGCCTCGATAGTAAGGACCGCGTTATTCAGACCAAGCTTCTCAAAATAGGGGTTGATTTTGCTTTCAATAACTCCGGCAGCCGCCGTGCCGCCTGCCTTCTGAAGAAAATTATCGCTCTGGAAACTGACCGCCGAGCCTTTGGACGTCCACTGCCCGCAGATATCATAGACCGAGAGATCAGACTTCGAGAATACACCCTGAAGCATATTGCCGAGCGCGTCGCCGAGCAAAGATTGCGCGGACGCCTGCATCGAAGGGACCGCTACGGCAAGCGCCATCATCAGGCTTGCCACCATACGTGAGATTCTTTTCATTATTACGTATTTATACAGTAAAGTTTTGCGAATGCATATATTAATATGCTTATATAATTGAGTATCTGAATTTATAAACGTTTAAGACCCTGAAAAATATTTCAGAATATTGAAAAAAAGAAAAATTTCATAAAAATTGGAAATTTAACATTTTTTTTCTAACTTTGCGCTGAATCATTATCAAGCTTATCATTCAAGGTAACGGAATACTCCATATTGATTTTGTTGAAATTCCGAAACTTGCAGATTCTTTCCTTCTCTCCTCCGCTTCAACTAATCTAACCTGAAACAGCAACTCTTTCCCCAGGATGCAAACCAATAGACTCAAAGGTTGCCTCTACGGCTACGCCATAGGCGACGCCCTCGGACTCGGCACCGAATTTATGAGCCGCCCCGAAGTCGCGGTAAGATACCCCGACGGGCTGACCACCTACGACCGCATTATCCAAGACGCCCACCGCAGCCAATGGAATCGCGGAGAATACACCAACGACACCTTCCTATTTCTCCTCATGGCTGAAAGCATCACCGACCGCGGCCGCTGCGATCACCTCGACTTCTGCGTCAGACTCAAGAAATGGTTTGACGAGACCGCTCCGATGGATATCACGACCAATCTCCGCTGGGTGCTCAGTGCGCCGGGCTATGAAGAGCATCCCCATCAGACGGCAAGAATGGTCTTCGAGCAGCATCACAGCGTCATTTCGCGCAACGACAGCCTCGGACGTGCCGTCATGCTGGGTATCTGGCCCAATTTTAATGAAGAGACCATCCTCGACAATATATTGCTTACCCACTCCCATCCCATAACTATAGCCTGCTCCATCATCATCGCAAAGATGGCCAACGATCTGCTATGGCATGATTGCGAGACTGACATAGAGACTATCTACGCGCTGGCTGAAAAATATGCAAAGGGAGTGGTCCCATTCATCGACATAGCCCGCGACGGCACTCTTGAGGAACTCGAACTTGACGATGAAGAATCCTTCGACTCATCCGCCAAAGCCCTATCAGCGGCCCTCTGGACCTTATGGCATCACGAGAATCCCGCAGATGGACTCTACAACATTATTTCCCAAGGAGGAGATGCCAATTCTATAGGAGCCCTATGCGGCGCTCTATTGGGACTGAAACACGGTTTTGACGCTCTTCCTTCTCATCTCATCGAGGGAATACGCGGCTCCGTGAATGTAGAAAATGCCGCAGATCGACTCGTACCCGTAATTCTGGCGGCAGCCAAATAAGTCGCCGCAAGCAAAAGATGAAAAGATGAATCCCTGGATTGAAGCCATTCGGTTGCGCACTCTCCCCGCGAGCATTGCCGGAGTAATCGGAGGATCAGCCTGCGCTATTTTCTACGATTCCTTCAAATGGCTTCCGGCCCTTTGCTGCATGCTCTTCGCGTTAGGAGCCCAGATAGCCGCCAACTTCGCCAACGAATACTTCGACTTCCGCAACGGAATCGATAAGAAAGGGCGTGAAGGTTTTCGAAGAGGAGTGACGGAAGGCGACATTTCACCCGCCGCAATGTTGCGCGCGGTAATCATTACCCTGATTATTTCCGCCATACCCGGATGCGCGCTTGTAATATGGGGCGGATGGCAGATGATTCCCATAGGAATAATAATTGCTATCTTCGCCCTGGCCTATAGCACCGGACCCTATCCGTTATCCAGGAAGGGATTGGGTGATATTGCCGTTCTCATTTTCTTCGGCCTCGTCCCCGTCATCCTGACCGCATGGTTGCAAAACCATTCTTCATCGATGCTGATCATCACCATACCCGTCGGTATCGGCATAGGCTTGCTTGCCGTCAATATATTAATAGTCAATAACTACCGCGATTACGAAAGCGACCGGACCGTAGGGAAAAAGACTACGGTGGTCATCTTCGGACGCCGGACAATGTCGGGCGCATATCTGATTTCTGCAATCATCGGATGCCTGCTGCTCTGCACTCCGGCATGCATATTCGGATGGGAATACATTTTGCCTGCCGTCATGATTCCCAGTGCTGTCAAGAACTGGCGTCTCCTTAAATCAAGCGAAGGGAAAGCCCTCAACGATCTTCTTCGACGCACCGGCATAGTGCTTCTTAAAGCCTCCCTGCTTCTGCTTCTTGAAAGCATCGTCTTCATATTGATACACTCATAATTACGTTCCGGAACTTAGACCATATCAGTGATTAAAATTACTTAAATAGGGTTTTATGATTCATGATTAATAAATCATAATTCTGGCTTTCTCGGAAAAATTTAGTAACTTCGCGGTATGGAATCTCACAACAACTTCCGATCATCCTACGGCAACTCCAACACCCGGAGGGGTAACACTCCACGCTCTGCCGAACCCGTAGGCAAACTCCCTCCGCGCGACACGGATCTCGAAGAGGTAGTCCTCGGCGCCCTCATGCTCGAAAAGGACGCCTACATGAATGTATGCGATATCCTCACCCCCGACAGTTTCTACGATCCCATCAACCAGAAGATATATGACGCAATCTGCACCTTAGGTCTGAATCAGCGACCTATCGACATGATGACCGTCACTGAGCAGTTGCGCCAGAACGGCACCCTCAAGGATGTCGGAGGAGCGATCCATATTACCGAGCTGACAGCCCGCGTCTTCTCGGCTGCCAACATTGAGTTTCACGCCAAGATAATCGCTCAGAAATCCCTTGCGCGCCGCCTTATTACCTTCGCCTCGGAAATCGAGACCGATGCTTTCGATGAAAGCAACGACGTCGAAGAGCTTCTTCAGCGCGCCGAAGGAAAACTCTTCGACATATCCCAGAATCAGCTCAAGCGCGAGGTAATGCAGGTAGATCCGGTTCTTAATCTCGCACTCGAACAGATCCAGACCGCCGCCAATACAAAGACCGGCCTCTCCGGCCTGCAGACGGGTTATCGGGATCTCGACAAAATGACTTCCGGATGGCAAAGTTCCGACCTAATAATCATCGCCGCCCGTCCGGCCATGGGTAAGACCGCATTCGTGCTCTCCATGGCTAAGAACATGGCAGTAGACTATAATATCCCTATCGGCATCTTTACGCTTGAGATGGCCAATGTGCAGCTCGTAAAGCGTCTGATATCCAATGTCGCCAATCTGGAAGGCGAGAAGATAAAGAGCGGGCAGCTCTCCTCAGAGGAATGGGACCGCCTTAACACAACACTGCGCGGAGTCTACGGAGCCCCCCTCTATCTTGACGAGACTCCCGGATTATCTATTACGGAATTGAGGACGAAAGCCCGCCGGCTCGTAAGAGAGCGCGGGGTGAAGATGATTATGATCGACTACCTGCAGCTGATGACGGCCGCCGGATTGAAACTCGGCTCGCGAGAACAGGAGGTCAGCACCATCTCCCGATCCCTGAAAGGACTCGCCAAGGAACTCAATATCCCCATCATCGCCCTTTCTCAGCTCAACCGAAGCACTGAGACGCGCGAAGACAAGCGACCTGTACTCTCCGACCTGCGCGAATCCGGAGCCATAGAGCAGGACGCGGATATCGTCTGCTTCATCCATCGACCCGAATACTATACAAAATCTACCGAAGACGCCCAGGGCAACGATATCCGCGGACTGGCGGAATTGATAGTGGCAAAGCATCGTTCAGGTGCTGTCGGAGATGTCAAATTGCGTTTCGTCCATCGCTACGCCCGATTCGAAAACTGGGAAGAAGGCTACAACATAGTGCAGGAGACCCTCGCAAAGCAACCCATAGGCTCCAAGATGAACGACAGCATTCGCCGCGAACAGCAAGGAGGTCCGAATCCTTTCGACAATGCCGACGCTACGGAGTTCACCTTCGGCGGACCCTTGGGCGATCCTCTGACCGATCTCACCCCCGGTCCGGACGAGACGCCCGTGCCTTTCTGAGGCCGGCGCCTTTCATGAATATATATATTCTCCACGGACGTGAACACTTTCCCTCTAAAATCCGTTAACATATCAAAACATTTGATAATTATAAAAACACGATATTATGAACCAGAAGGAAAAACACGTCAGAGAGAATCATAAATATGAGACTCCCGACCAGATCGCAGGCAGCATGCCCGCGGAAGGAAAGACTCAGAAAAACAAGCAGACCGTAAAGACCAATCGCCTTTGGATGTGGCTCGGCATCATTGTGCTGGTATTCATCCTTCTATATTGGCTCTTCGCCGTAGGCACATTCGAGGATATGCTCGGAGTATTCAATGGCTGATGATCGCCACTCCCCGAATCTGATACATCACTAATATTTGACTTGCAACTTTTTTTTGACTGATGAATAGAAAAGTCTGGATATGGATCGGAACGATCATTCTGATTCTCGTACTCCTCTACTGGCTCTTTGCCATCGGCACAATTGAAGACACCTTCGGATTCTTCAATGGAAATTAGTAAATAGTTATGGTGCCCTGCGTAGCCATAAACTGTCATAAAAAACATTCCCCGGCGATTCTTTCGAATCATCGGGGAATATTTTTGACTCCTCGTCGGAGCAGAGCGGCTTACTTGCTTGCAATCGAGTCGGATACTGTCAGGGAAGCACGCCCTTTTGCACGGCGACGGGCAAGAACCTTGCGGCCGTCCTTGGTTGCCATTCTTTCGCGGAAGCCATGCTTGTTGACTCTGCGACGATTTGAGGGTTGAAACGTTCTTTTCATTGTGTATAAAGCTTTATATTATTTCGAATTCACATTCGGAGTGCAAAATTATAAAATCTTGCCGATTCCACCAAACTTCTTATCCCTTTTTTTAACATTTTCACGCTTTTCGACCTCTTTGCGCCCCAATTCATCGTGATTTTCACTCATTTTAGGCCATTTTTTTCAATTATTTTCAATCTCTTTTCGTCATTTAGCAGATTTTCATTAATTTTGCAGTCGCTACGGCAGCCCGAAGCCAATCCTATCGACTCGCTTTGCTGCCCCGCGATACTCTGATAACGACATTAATCATAAAATTACATATCACTACTTTTAAAGTTATGATGAACGCCCAAGACATTAAGAACGGCACATGCATCCGCCTCGACGGCCGTCTCTATTTCTGCATCGAATTTCTCCACGTGAAGCCCGGTAAAGGCAACACTTTCATGCGCACCAAACTTAAAGACGTCGTTGACGGCCGCGTGATCGAACGCCGCTTCAACATCGGCGAAAAGCTCGAAGACGTGCGCGTTGAGCGCCGTCCCTATCAATATCTCTACGCTGACGGCGGCGACGATATCTTCATGAATCAGGAGACTTTCGATCAGGTGCCCATCAGCAAGGATCTCGTGACCGGCGCCGCTTTCATGAAGGAAGGTGACGTTGTAGAAGTTGTCAGCGACGCTTCCACCAACACTGTCCTCTACGCTGAAATGCCGATGAAGACAGTCCTCAAGATCACTTATACCGAACCCGGACTCAAAGGCGACACTGCCACCAATACTCTCAAGCCCGCCACAGTTGAGACAGGCGCTACAGTGCGTGTGCCTCTCTTCGTCAATGAAGGCGAATTTATCGAGGTCGACACTCGCGACGGTTCTTACGTGAGCCGCGTAAAAGCCTAAGATCTTATATTTAGAAATGCCGACGACCGCTGATTCCTCCTTAATAATGGATGGATCAGCGGTCGGATTCTTAAAAGCGTGATGACATGAACTCTCTGAAATTTTCCCTGATAGTGCCCGTCTATAACCGCCCCGACGAAATCGCAGATCTTCTCGAAAGCCTTGCCCGGCAATCCGACAAGGGCTTCGAACTCGTCTTGGTCGAAGACGGCTCGACGATACCATGCCGCGATATTACGGAAAAATACGCCGGTAAATTCCCTATCAGATATTTCTATAAGGAAAATGAAGGGCGCAGCATCGCACGCAATTATGGCATGAAGAGCGCATCGGGTGACTACTTTGTCTTCGTAGACTCCGACTGCATTCTTCCCCCCGACTATTTCAGTAATCTTAGAAAGAAGCTCATTGAAAGTTACGCCGACTGCTTCGGAGGTCCCGACTCGGCCCACGAATCCTTTACCGACACTCAGAAAGCAATCAACTTCGCAATGACGGCCTTCCTGACTACCGGTGGGATCCGCGGAGGAAAGGTGCAGATGGAAAAATTTGTACCCCGCACATTCAATATGGGGTTCTCCCGCGAGGTTTGGGAAAAGACCGGCGGATTCAGAGAAATGTTTAGCGAAGACATCGACATGTCGACACGCATCCGCAATGCCGGATTCGCCCCCCAACTCTTCCGGGAAGTCATAGTATTCCATAAGCGCCGCGGCAACCTGAGCAAATTCTGGCGCCAGGTCCATATATTCGGAATGTCGAGGATTACGCTACAGTTGCTCTATCCGGGTTCGATGAAGCTCGTGCATTGGCTCCCCGCTCTCTTCACAATCGGCTCAGCCCTGCTCATTCTCCTTGGAATTATCCTCTCCCCTCTCTGGCTCATTCCTCTCGGCTTCTACCTGCTTGCTCTATGGATCTCCGCAATCATATCTACAAAGAGCCTGAAGATAGGATCAATGGCGGTCGCAGCCTCACTCGTGCAACTTCTCGGCTACGGCTCCGGCTACATCCGAGCCTAAGTCTGGAAAATTATCCTTCGCCACGGCCGCGACGAAGCCCAGGAAATCGCTCTCCGGAAAGGAAAATAACCCAATAACTTTGAATTCCCCATGTCCGACACCCCGGCCGGTCGCCTCTTGCGCGACATTAATCCCGAGGAGCGCCCGCGCGAAAAAGCCATGAAGCATGGCTTCGGCGCCCTTACCAACTCTGAACTCCTCGCCCTAATTCTCCGGACCGGGACAATCCAATGCTCCATCACCGATATCTGCCGACAACTCTTCGACTCGGTCGACAATTCTTTCAGTCGCCTTATGCGGAAGTCACATAAGGAATTAACTCTGATTCCCGGCATCGGAGATGTGAAAGCTCAGCAAATTCTGGCGATAATGGAACTCGTAAGGCGTTTTTCAGAAGAGCAAATCAAATCGCGCCCCAACGTGATCCAATGCTCAAAAGATATCTACGAGATTCTGAAATACGAAATCGGCAACAAGACCCAGGAAGAGATATGGATGCTGTCGCTCAACCGCCGCAACAGCGTAATTGGTCGCCATGCTATTACCCGCGGATCGGCAACTGCAAGTGTCTTCGATCCAAAACTTATACTTAAGAAGGCTCTGCTTGACGAAGCCGAAGGGATAGTCTTGGCTCATAACCATCCTTCCGGCAATCTGCGTCCATCACCTCAGGACGATGCCATCACCCGCACGCTAAAGAATGCCGCCGCCACTATGAATATCCGTATGCTCGACCATCTGATAGTGACAGGCATCGGCTACTACTCCTACGCCGACGAAGGACGACTATAAAAAAAGACTCGGGGGAAGGCCCGGGAAAGTCAGCGGGAAAGACTTGGGAAAAGACTCGGGAAAGAAAGAAAATTTGCGTAACTCAGAAAAAATTAGTAACTTTGCGCCACGTTTGCAATCTCTGGTGAGGTGAAGCCGAAGAGTGGCCTCTTAAATGAAACTCTGCCATATTGCATTCCATCATATAAATTGATTTTTACCACCAATGGATTTCATCAAGATTGTGGAGGAAGCATTCGCAACTCCCAAGAAAGAATTCGATTCATTCGTACCCGGCGACACCATCACAGTCGCTTACCGTATCAAAGAGGGTAACAAAGAGCGTATCCAGCAGTACCGCGGCGTCGTAATCCGCATCTCCGGCCACGGCGACAAGAAGCGTTTCACTGTACGCAAAATCTCCGACGGCATCGGCGTAGAGAGAATCTTCCCCATCGAATCTCCCTTCATCGAATCTATCACCGTCAACAAGCTCGGTAAAGTACGCCGCGCAAAACTTTACTACCTCCGTGGTCTCACAGGTAAGAAAGCCCGCATCAAAGAGCGTCGCGTAAAGAAATCCAAAGAGGCTTGATCCTCTCCGGATTTTCCAGGATAAAAAAGACTTTATGGTCATCCGCTTTTGACCATAAAGTCTTTTTTATTGTTTATACATCGACTGCCTTGATTACATAATATTGACAGAATATTATAATAAGACAGAAAAAGAAAAAGTTTAGACGACTTCATTGAAAAATTGGGCATTTTTTATTAATTTTGCATTGAAAGAGAAAAAATAGCATATAATCATGTCAAAGAAAGCTTTATTGATTATCCTCGACGGGTATGGAATCGGCGACCACGGCAAAGACGACGCCATCTTCAATACTCCCACTCCCTTTATCGACAGCCTCGTAGCAGGCTATCCTCACTCCAAACTTCAGGCTTCCGGAGAATATGTCGGACTGCCCGACGGCCAGATGGGTAATTCCGAAGTAGGCCACCTCAACATCGGCGCAGGTCGCGTCGTATATCAGGATCTCGTAAAGATCAACCGGGCTATAGCCGACGGGACTTTCGCTGAAAACCCCGAAATCAAATCCGCATTCTCATACGCCAAAGAGCATAATGTCCCCATCCATTTCATGGGTCTCTGCTCCACCGGCGGAGTTCACTCCTCACTCGACCACCTTTACGCCCTCTGCGATACAGCCAAAGCTTACGGCCTTGACAAGGCGTTCATACATTGCTTCATGGACGGCCGCGACACTGACCCACGCTCCGGCGCCGGATTCCTTCGCGACGTAAAAGCCCACTGCGAAAAATCAGCCGGCAAGATAGCTTCCGTAATCGGACGCTATTACGCTATGGACCGCGACCACCGCTGGGAGCGCCTTAAAGAAGCCTATAACCTCCTCGTCTACGGAGAAGGACAGCAGACCTCCGACGTAATCGAGGCCGTAGAAGAAAGCTATAAGCAGGATGTCACCGACGAATTCCTCAAGCCAATCGTCAACGACACTGTCGACGGCAGAATCGGCGCCGGCCATGTAGTCATCTTCTTCAACTATCGCAACGACCGCGCTAAAGAATTGACCACCGTCCTCACCCAACACAGCGAAGACGGCATGAATCCCATCCCGGATCTGCAATTCTATTGCATGACTCCTTACGATGATTCATTCAAGGGAGTCCACATCATCTTCCCCAAGGCCGACGTCACCGAGACATTGGCGGAATTCCTCTCCAAGAATAATAAGACTCAGCTTCATATCGCAGAGACGGAGAAATATGCTCATGTCACATTCTTCTTCAACGGCGGTCGCGAAGAGCCTTTCACAGGAGAAGAGAGAATACTCGTAGCATCTCCCAAAGTAGCGACTTATGATCTCCAGCCTGAGATGTCAGCCCCTGAAGTGACCGACAAACTCGTCGAGGCTATCGACTCCGAAAAATTCGATTTCATCGTAGTCAACTTCGCTAACGGCGATATGGTAGGTCATACCGGAGTATATCCCGCTATCCAGAAGGCAGTCGAGACTCTCGACAAATGCGTCGAAAAAGTAATAACCGCTGCTCTCGCACATGGCTACGAAAGCATCATCATCGCCGACCACGGAAATGCTGACCATGCTATAAATGAAGATGGCACTCCCAATACAGCCCACTCTCTCAACCCTGTCCCCTTCATCTACGTAGGCTCAGACAAGAACGCCAGACTTAAAGACGGCAAACTTGCCGACGTTGCTCCCTCTCTGCTCCACCTCATGGGGCTTAATCCTCCGGCCGAGATGACAGGCGACAACCTTATCAACGACTAATCAACTGATTCTCAATCTAAGTGCCCCGTCCCGATGTTGGGGCGGGGCGCTTGCTCTTTTACCCGCATCCATCGCATTTACACTCCTGCCATGAAAATCCGAAATCTAATATTCTCAGCTTCAGCTATCCTGCTCTCAGCAGGAGCAATAAGCTTTGCTTCAGCCAAAGAAAAATCCAACGAACTCGTAATCCTACACACAAACGACACTCATTCCCTCATCGACCCCGATGAAAAAGGGGAAGGCGGCGTGCTGCAACGCAAATTCCTTATTGATTCTATCCGGAAAGCGGAAAAAAACGTGCTTCTCGTCGATGCAGGAGATTGCGTGCAAGGCACTCTCTATTTTAAATTCTTTAAGGGAGAAGTGGAATTTCCACTGATGGACATGATGGGCTACGACATTCAGATTCTCGGGAATCATGAATTCGACAACGGCCTCGACGATCTTGCCAAATATTATAAAAAGCTTAAAGCTGATCGCCTCTCAGCTAACTACGACTTTTCGGGAACTCCGATGGCCGGAATAATGAAACCTTATTCAATCAAAAAGGTAGGCGACAAGAAGATAGCATTTATCGGCATCAATATCGATCCGGGCAGTCTTATTTCAAACCATAATTATGTCGGCATGAAATTCTCCGATCCTATAGCTACTGCCAATGATCTGGCGGCCCGACTTAAGAAGGAAGAGAAAGCCGACCTCGTCGTTGCGGTCACCCATATAGGAGCAAAGAAAGAAAACGACAAACCTACTGATTACGAACTTGCAGCCGCTTCCCGGGATATCGACATTATCATCGGAGGCCATTCGCATACCGTCATTCTCCCTGAAAATCAGACGTCGGGTTATCCTTCTCTTGTCAAGAATGCCGACGGCCGCCCGGTACTCGTCACTCAGACCGGACGCTACGGCAAGAATCTCGGATACATTAAGATTGACCTCGAAGATCAGGATGAAGATGACGCAGCGGAGGATTTCGAATATCGTCTTATTCCCGTGACGGATCGCTTCCCTAAAGATGCTCTTGACCAGAAGATGGATAAATTCATATCCCCTTATCGCGAATTTATCGACAAAATCAACCATCATATCATCGGACGCTCTGAAGCAGAAATGGATGCCAACGCGCGCACAGGCCGCTATGTCAACTGGAGCGCAGACTTCGCTAAATGGTATGGCGATCTGAAAGCCGATAGTCTTCGCAGCGCGGGAATGGATATTCCGGCTATAGATATGGCCATGATGAATGTAGGCGGCATACGCCATTCGATGCCCCGGGGTGACGTTTCGGAAGGTCTGATGCTTTCTACATTCCCTTTCTCCAACAGGATGGTCATCGTCAAGATAAAAGGCAAGGACTTTGCCGACGCCATGGCTATCGCAGCGCGCAAAGGTGGAGAGTCGATAAGCGATGAAGTCCGGGTGCTGACAGATGGCAAGGGCAACGTTGAGTCAATCCTGATATCAGGACAACCTCTCGATCCGGAAAAAGATTATTATCTCTCTACCAGCGATTATCTCGCCTGGGGCAACGACGATTTCGTCCCGCTCGCAAATGGAGAAATAATCTGGAGCGACGTGCCGGAGATGTGTGCCCCTCTGCTCCGCTATCTCAAAGTATTGAGCGATGCCGGCCTTCCTATAGATGGTGATCCGCGAGCCCGGTTCATACCCATCGTAAAATTATAGCCTCATACCTATAAACATTAACCATTAACTTTTTAATGCTCCGAATCCTCCATATTCATATATATGTTATACTGCTGTCAATTTTAATGGCAGGAGGATGTGGACAGTCACAATCGGAGCGTGACAGGATTTACCATGATTCAGTCCGCCGGGCTGACAGTATAGCGGCGGAAGCACGTGCCGAAAATGATCTGACCACCAAAGCTTACGCTTACGCCGACTCTATTTTGGCCACCATGCCATTGGAACGCCAAGTCGCAATGTTGCTCATGCCTGCGGCATTCTCACGTGCCGACGACCATAATATCAGGCATATTCTTCATTATACCGACAGTCTCGGCGTGGGAGGAATCGTATTGCTTAAAGGGGATCTCGAATCAGCGGCAATAATTGCTGATACCTTGGCTTCATCCGCAGGGACCATGCCATTTCTTGCTGTCGATGCAGAAAACGGCCTTAAGATGCGCTTTGCCGACGCTCCTGAATTTCCATGGAATAAAGAATTGGGCCGCTTGTCGGATAATCAGATAATGTATGAATTCGGGCGCGAGATAGCAAGGGAATGTCGGCTCGTCGGGATCAATATGGTTCTCGGCCCGGTAATGGATGTGGTCCCCGGAAGCGGAAGCGACGGATTGATGCGCAAGCGCTCCTTCGGAAGCGATCCGAAGCGAGTCGCCGAACTTGCAATAGCCTATTCCCGCGGGCTGGAAGACGGGAATGTCATCTCTGTAGCCAAGCATTTTCCCGGTCATGGCTCATCGCGTGTCGACACTCACAGATCGCTTGGGGAAATAGAATCGACACGTGAATATGTAGATAGTGTCGATCTCTATCCCTTCCGGCGATATGTAGAGGAAGGCTTATCCGGCGTGATGATAGGCCATCTCGCATTTACCGCGCTTGACACTATCCGACGCCCGGCTGTCATTTCCCCCGTAATCATGAAAGATCTGCTACGAAATGACCTGGGGTTCCATGGGCTTGTCATCACTGACGCTCTGAATATGGAAGGGGCTCTTGGCGTAAGGGCCTGGCAGGCGATAGCCGCCGGAGCTGATATGGTCATAGCCCCGACCGACACTCGGCACGAAATTCAGGAGATGATTTATGCAGTGCGCGCCGGCGACTTGCCGGCAAGTGTGATCCGCGACCGCTGCCGTCGGATTCTTTTCTATAAATATCTCATACGCAGCCGCGGACGTGAAGTTATTCCCGGACGAAGCCTAAGCGAGAGCGTAGGCCGCGACGCAGCAGGTATCCGCGACTCGCTGCGAAGGCGGTGAATTTTGGTTGCGTTCCGCTAATCCGATCCGGAGGCAAATTGGCTTCATAAAATGGGGGCTTAGCCTTACTTACATTAATGCAGCAGTTCGGCAAAGTTGCAGTTTAGGTTAAGCATTATGGTCGAGGCGCTCTTATGCGGCATTGCATAAGCAACATCAAAACCGAAGGATTTCACCTTTATGCCCGCTCCCAATGAAAAGCCGCTGAGGAAATTCCGCGCATACGACGACATATCGGTCCGCGTCTTATAATCATATCCCAGGGCTATATAGAATTTATCACTCGGAGCGTATTGAAGGCCGAAGGTCAAGTGGCGGAAAAAATTACCGAAAAATGTTGATTTCAATACTTGTGTATCTCCATCCGAATCTTTCGGATGGGTATAATAGGGAAGTTTCCATTTCGTAAGATTTCTCGCTGTGATCGCCAAGGAGAATGGCGAACTTCCAAGGCCCTGCATATATCCGACCTGAATATCGAAAGGAAGAGCATTATAGGCTTCATGAAAACGCTTGACCTGACCGCCTGCATTTTTCATCACAAACGACAGCGACAGATCATGCTCATCATCATAATAATTGACTCCTAAATCGACTGCAATGGCAAATGCAGAATAGACATGATAGTGGCTATATATCATGTTGAGATTCACCCCGCCTCGCCAGCGCTCGGTGATGTCACGGGAATAACTCCCTTCAAATACTATATCAGTAGGAGAAAAGCGCCCGCCGGCCATTCCGCCTTCATCATATTCAGTCATTGACCCATAATTTAGATAGCGGATTCCGGCGGCCCACGCGCTGTTGTCGCCTATACCATGGCCGAAGCGCACCCCCGCGAAATTACCTGAGCCCATATAACGCATATAACTGAAATTCAGTTGCGACTCTATCTCCGGACCGAGCAAAGCCGGATTCTGATCCGCAAGAGCCACATCATCCTGTATCAGCGCAGGCGCAGTGCCGCCCAATGCATAGGCATGCGCCGACGTGGGGATATTCAGAAACTCATAGGATGTAGAGCCGGTCTCAGCATGAGCGTCTGATGGATTCAGTCCGAAAGTTAAGGAAAAAAATGCTAAGATCAATTTAAATCCTGCTAATTTCCCCTTTGCCATGAAAGATGAAGATATATGATGAAACTTTAACGCCATATTATAAAGTCAGGACCCGATCCCTCCGAGATAAACTGAATATAGAATATGGATGGGAGGAAAAATAAAAGTCCTATTTAACTAAACGCAAAATTCCTAAATCTATTATAAGGCCACCAAACTATTGCAAAGTGCCGGCGCTGAATTGCTACGGGCACCGGGCTCAAATGTAAAAAAAGTTTAAACAAACTTAAATCGCTACAAAATAGGGAGCAAAAGGTTGGAAAGCTCAATCTAACTTCTTAAATTTGCAGTAAAGTTCAAAGGCTGAATCCGGGGCTGATATCAGGGCTTGATATAAGGGATCCGACAATTGCTCATCACGAGAGCGCCGCCTGCAAAACTTTTCATAATATCCACTATGCTATTACTACGACCATCAAATCTGATTCCAACCATACTCCGACGATCCGCTGCTCTTGCCGGCGCGGCATTTATTCTCCTGTCGCTCTCATCAGTAGCCGGCGCCCAGACCTGCCGGGTTTCGTTAGGGACTACCTCATCCGGACATTGCGCCTACATGGAGGTATATGAATATGATTACGTCCACGACAAACCATGCTACCCCGGTGGCGACTGCCAGCTGATGGAATTTATCAACTCCACCCGTCGTTATCCCGAGAAAGCTTATAAGAATGGCGTGCAAGGACGCGTGACGTGCTCATTCGTAGTCAACGCTAACGGCGCCATAAGCCATATAAAGGTATTGAAAAGTGTAGAAGAATCGCTTAATCGCGAAGCAGTCAGAATTCTCTCCCTAATGCCTTCGTGGATCCCGGGTAAGGTCGACGGGCGCCCCGTCCCGGTCCGGGTAATCAGGAGCATCCCTTTCCGCCGGTAATCAAAATATTGATAATCCGCGATATACAACAAGCATTCTGCGAGATACAACAAGCATTCTGCGAGATACAACAAGGCGCCACGGAATTAAATTCCTGGCGCCTTATTGCTTTTATCAGGGATTTTTCCATATGGAGGATTCCTCCGGCAATCCCTGCCATAGAATTCAGACGAGTGCTACAACGAGATCTTCATCATTTTCCGTCAGAACGATCTTGCCTTCACGACCGAGCCAGCCGAGAGCCGACATGAGTTCGTCTTTTTTCAGTTTCGTTACTTTCTTGAGTTGTTTAAGACCAAGCATGTGAGTGTCTTCAGTCTCGAGAGCCTTGTAGACTTCTCCGGCATATGTGCCGATTGTTTCGATAGTCATAGTCTGTTTTGTGTTAAATAAATAATTAATGAATTGTCTATGTTCCTGTTTTTGGGATCGATACCCCTTAAGTGAGTTGACTTTAGCGGAAGATAAAAGGATATGGATAGAGTCCCGGATTGACTAAAAATCGCGGACGGGAGCATTATCCGGCCTTTGTCTTTCTTATATAAACGTAAGTTTTTTAAGTTTTCTTATTCTGTCAACCTATTTTATTAACAATTCAACGGAATAATTTGTTAATTTTGCGTATTGATTTTTGATATTTCGATTATTTGAGCAATTATAACCCCATAATCCATCAGTTAAGCAAAGCGAGGCTGAATTAAATATTTTGTAATGGCAAAAAAGCAACGTGCGAAATCCGCACTTGAAAAGATAAATCCCGAGCGCGGACTGGTCATCAAGAATCTTGGAAGCGCATATCTGGTCAGACTTGACGATTCGGGCGAACTTGTGTCCTGTCGGGCGAAAGGGAGCTTCCGCATCCTCGGGATGCGCACCACCAATCCGGTAGCCGTCGGCGACCACGTTGAAATTTCCCTGCGCGATGCCGACACTCAATATATTACCTCCATCCTCCCCCGCAAGAATTACATAATCCGCCGCGCATCCAACCTCTCTAAAGAGAGCCATATCCTGGCCTCTAACCTCGATCAGGCTCTCCTTGTTGTGTCGATCGTAAATCCCGCGACTCCGACCACTTTTATCGACCGCTTCCTTGCTACGGCCGAAGCTTACAACATTCCGGCCTCCCTTGTCATCAACAAAGCGGATCTATGGGATGAAGATGACGCCGCGCTCGCTGAAGCCATCGCTCTGCTATATCGTCAATTGGGCTATCCGGTCATCATCGTCTCTGCCATCGACGGAAGAGGAATCGATCAACTTCGCGATCTGACACGCGACAAGATTTCTCTCATGGCCGGCAATTCCGGAGTCGGCAAGTCATCACTTATCAACGTCCTTGCCCCCGACGCTCAACTGCGCACCGGAGAGATCTCCAATCAGCATCATACCGGCATGCACACTACTACCTTCTCCGAAATGGTCGATCTCCCCTATGGAGGCGAACTCATCGACGTCCCGGGAGTCAAGGGCTTCGGAGTGATTGATTTCGCGCCGGAGGAAGTATCGCATTTTTTCCCCGAAATCTTCAAGACCGGCCTCGACTGCAAATATTCCGACTGCAAGCATGTCGGCGAACCCGGCTGCGCCGTAATCCCGGCCGTAGAAGAATCCCGCATCGCCCAAAGCCGCTACGCCTCCTATCTCTCAATACTCGAAGAGACCTTGGAAGCCGCAGGATCCGACAAATACCGCTCCTCATCACGCACCTGATCCTACCATGCCGATTCTTTCAAACTTCACTCCGGATTTGCGTCCGCAGACGTAGACACAGGGTTTGGCATCCGGTCGTCGGAGATCGTCGAGATACATCGGTTGGCCTCTTACTATCATCGAGCATACAAACGTGTCGCCGGCGCTGATCCGGGTCCCTTCGGAAGCGATCACCCTCCATCTCGCATCCCCTTCATATTCTATCTCGCAGACTCGCCCCGGAGGCCACATAAGGAGCAGTCGCTCCCCTCTCTTCATGTCGGAGCGAGCGTTGATTACGGGAGTTCCGACAGCTCCGCTCTCTATCTCCGGAGATTCGCCCCGCCTGAAATCCTGATAACTAATCCATCCGCAGCATTGAGCCAGAATGTCGAGCGTTTTTTCGCGAGGATTGACCGGCTCATTGAGGTAGCCCCAGAGGCGCTTGAGCGTGGTCGGACTCAGTCGCTCTCCGGTGCGACGCAATATGGCAGAGGTCATCTCATCGAATTCAAGAGGAGTAGTCGGCCTCAGCCCCGCAGTCTCCTCGACCCTGCGGCAGAGCGCACTCAGGGAAGAATCATATCCGGGTAAATCTTTTTCGTCCATTTCTTCTGATATTCTCCTATTTTATTACCGAAATAATTGGTCAGTTCAAGCCTCAGCGTTTCCCTATCGGGGGAAGTCAACTTCTTCGTCACTGATTTATCTACGTAATCATCAATTATTTTTTGGCCTTCCGAAGCTAAACCCATAATCTGAAATTCGTAGTTTACAGATTCGTCAGGAGTCATTTTCCCAAATATTTTATCCTTGCGCTTCATAAAATTGTCGATTTCCCTGCAGCCCGATACAAACGCTTTCTCCTTCATCATCATATAATCCTGCGCTTTGGCAAGATCCGCTTCAGCGCTGACCATTTTATCGGTCACTATAGCAAGCGAATCATTCAATTCACCGATCTTCTGACTGTTGAGACGGTCTTTTACAGTAAGAGTTTCCACCATTTGCTTGGCCTGCTCTGCCGAGAGCCCGAGTTCTTTCATCCGGGAAGAGGCTGAGATCCCGGCAAATATTATTACTGTAGCGAGAGCCGCCGCGACCGCAATCCAGGCATTACGCCGGCGACGCATCCGGCGATCAAACAGCCGCAATAAATCCTGCGCATCTTTCGGACGACGGGCAACCGGACCCGTGCAGCGGGTTGCAATCTTCCGATACTCCGGACATAACTCCTTCATTATGACTCCGAGGCTATAGACATCATCGGTAGCATGGGCGCCACCGGTCGCGTACTGTTCGGGAGAGATAAAGCCGGGAGTGCCGGCAGGATTCTTCATCTCCATGTAGTCATCGGCATCTGCCAGACCGAAATCTATCAGCACTACGCTCCGCCCGTTATTGCGGAGCATAATATTGGATGGTTTCAGATCGCGATGCACTATCCCTTCGCTATGCAGATAAGCGACAGCCGCAATTATATCATGCATAATTCTCCGACACTCGCTGCGCGAAAGCGACTTTTCTTCAAGCGTCTGCGCCAGCGTCCTGCCATTGATCCATTCCATTATAATGCACTCCCCGAGGCCGTCGATTGGCTCAATATTGACTACATTCACAATCGCCGGATTATGCAGACGCGAATGGAGTTCGAATTCCTTCATCAGCCTCCTCTTCATGGATGAAGAGTCTCTAAGATCCGGGGATAGAGACTTGATAAACCAGTGCCGCCCATACCGGGAGCCGCGCGCCATAAGATTATAGCGCGACACCCGAAGGATCTCTATGTCAGTCATACTGCTGCCTACCGCCGCTGACATCGGAACCTCCTCCACGATACCGGATTCTGCAGATTCATTTATTTTCATATCGCGAAATTACATATTTTCCGGCTTCGACCAAAAAAAAATCGATACTTATGGAGAATATTTTCATAAACCTCATAAAAGGATTGAAAAGGACTTGCAACGTCAGCCCCTCGATTCTTAACTTTGCGTCCGGACAGTGCAGAGGCTTCCGAAACATGTTGTTTTTAACAGAAGTATATTTTGCAGTTTAAGGATTTATCCTTATATTTGCATCCGAAAGGCAGACCCTAAGAGAATATCTTGAATATCCATCTTCAATCTGCCGCATCTACATATTAGCGTTTACACTACGCTCATTCTTGATGCTTGGAAACCTGGAAAATTTCTGTCAAGTCAAGAAAGGGACGCAGATGTAGGCGTCTTATGTGGTTATGTATTTAACTCAGTTTACTCCGCTGCGTGAGCAGCGGATGAGTTGATATATAATAACTGCGTGAGGCCTCTGCACTGTTGTCCGTTCCGTTTGACAGGGCAGTTCCAGGGCCTCCAAGTGCGGTACGGGCAAGATGTATGGCTCTCACGCTTTTTATGTATACACACCTAACATCACCCGAGAGAGCCGGACCGAACTAATTATCATGACACCTCCGGATCCCACATCCCAACGTAAAGAATTTTCCGAACAGAATCTGCGCAACGCAGGAATAGATATTCTGTTGCTTAACATTCCCATATCGGTTGCCCTGCAGAATATAGACTCTTCCCGGGATGATACATTCAATGGGGAGAAAGTGCAAGCATGCGCAAAAGAATCATGGAAGACCTCCCCACGGAATCTTAAGCGAGCAAAACTTATCCTCGCTACCCGGAAATTACCCAATGCTTCCAACTATTCTCGTGAAATCTTAGGCGTATTCGAATATTCAGACGTCGAAAGAGATAATCAGCCCGATAAGAAAGGCTATTACAGAAGCCATTTTGTCGGCTTGCGCCCTGCTTCCCCGGAATGGATCGCCAAATTTAAGGATGGCCTGATCGTAGGCCTTAACCCCAGGGCTACCAATCCATTACGCTATTTTATGAATACCCCTAAACGATAGAATAAACCAAATACATAACTAATCCCCCAAAAAATCATGAAGAAAAGACTACTTTTCATGTTGCTCGGAGTGCTGATAGCACTCCCGACACTCGCCCGCAACTTCTGGTATGAGTACGAAGGGCAACCCCTTAGCTACACCGTCATAGACGAAGATGCCAAAACGGTTATGGTGTTGTATGGTGCGAGTATAACAGGAAAACTTATAATCCCTGAAAAAGCTAAAGATGGAAATACTGTATACTCTGTCACCTCAATCAGTGCAGGCGCTTTCAAAGATTGCAGCGGTCTGACCTCAGTGATTATCCCTAACTCCGTCACCTCAATCG
>JAIDYR010000004.1:20646-116335 GCA_029057985.1 Muribaculaceae bacterium
TGTAGCGGGCTGACCTCTGTGATTATCCCTAACTCCGTCACTTCAATCGGCGAGGATGCTTTTTACCGATGCAGCGGTCTGATAAAATCAGCTTATCCCAACAACCTGAACAATCCATTTGGGTATGGCATCATTATGGCCTACAATCCCGAAGGAGCGATTATTGAAGACGGCATTATATATGGGCCGGAAAAGAAAGAGATATTATTTGCTACATATGATCTCACAGGTCAATTTATTATTCCTAAAAGTGTTACCTCAATCAGGGAAAGTGCATTCAAATCTTGCAGCGGTCTGACCTCAGTGATTATCCATAACTCCGTCACCTCAATCGGTGATAGTGCGTTCGAATCTTGCAACGGTCTGACATCGGTGATTATCCCTAACTCTGTCTCGTCAATCGGGAAGAATACTTTCAATAAGTGCAGCGGTCTTATAAAATCAGCATACCCCAATCACCTGAATGATCCATTTGGGGATGGTATCAGGGTTGCCTACAACCCGGAAGGAGCGATTATTGAAGACGGGTGGATATATGGTCCGGAAAAGAGAAAGATATTATTTGCTCCATATAACCTCGCTGGTCAATTTATTATTCCTGAAAATGTGACTTCAATCGGGCAAGATGCTTTCAAAGGTTGCAGCGGGCTGACATCGTTAATTATCTCTACCTCCGTCACCTCAATCGGGAACTATGCTTTCTATGGATGTACAGACTTAACATCGATAAGAGTGTTAAGCGAGCAACCTGCATCATTATCAGACAACGCTTTCTTGTCCGACCAATATTATGACCCATATGATAAAGTTGAGTTAAATATTCCGACAGAGTTCATTTCTGCGTATCTTTCGACCAACTGGGGTCAATTTAAAAATATCCGCCCATTAGGATGTGACTATGTTTTAACGACCTATTCTGATGATGTCCTGAGATATCGTCTTATCCCTTCAATTAACGGTGGTGAAAATAAGGCAGTAGTTATTCAAGGAGATTATAACGGAGAGATTTCTATTCCTGAGCGTTTCTCATATACTGACGAGAATGGACAAACTTCCCGCTATTATGTAGATGCGATTGGCTATAAAGCTTTTAGTAACAGTTCAATCAGCAAGATTGATTTTAACTCTCGAATCAATCTGAAAACAATTGGCACCGAGGCATTCAGTAATTGCAGGATATCTTCCATAACAATTCCCGCATCTGTTGAAGTTATCAATACTTCCGCGTTTCAGGGTTGCTACAGACTTACTTCAATAACAATCCCTGACAATGTCACTACTATTGGAGATTATGCTTTCTCGGGATGCAGCAAGCTTCCATCCTTAATTATCCCCGATAAAGTTACGTCTATTGGAGCTTATGCTTTATCTGACTGCAGTAGCTTGAAATCTGTTTCAATAGGGTCTTCTGTTAAATATATTGGAGCCTCTGCATTCAAAGGATGTGACAACCTAAACAAGGCTGAATTTACAAGTATCGAACAGCTATGTAAGATTTATTTTGCCGACTCCCATTCCAATCCGCTTACTTTTGCTCAAAATTTATATATCAATGGTGAGGAAATACACGACCTTGTAATACCTAATACAGTAGAATCAATCGGTTTCGCGGCTTTCTTTAACGGCAGCAACCTCACTTCGGTGACTATACCCAATTCAGTAATATCAATCGGACGATATGCTTTTTATAGTTGCAGCGGACTGATTTCGGTGACTATTCCTAATTCCGTCGTATCAATCGGAGAAAGTGCTTTCGACAATTGCATTGGTCTGAAAATAGCTAATTTTGAGAGCATTGAATCTCTGTGCAAAATTCAATTCTCTGATATGACTTCCAACCCCCTCTATTGGGCAAAAAACTTATATGTAAACAACGAAAACATAACAGAACTCGCCATTCCAAACTCTATAGAATCAATCGGCAATTGGGCATTCTCCGGTTGCTCCGAACTGAGATCCATTGAAATTCCTGCCGTAAATGAATTCGGCAAAGGTGCATTCAGTGGATGTAGCGGTGTTACTTCGATTAAATTGGGCAACCGAGTTATGAACATTGAGTCATCAGTGTTTGAAGATTGCAAATCTTTGCAAGAGCTGACAATCTCTGACGGAACGACTCCTATTTCTCTGTCAGGAGACTGGTTGTCGAGAATCCGTAAACTCTATATGGGCAGAGAAATTGAGATTAATTAATCATTGGACATCTACATAAATATGATTAAGACAAATATTAATTCTATAACAGCAATATGCTTGCTGACATTAGCAGCAGTATGTCCTATAACTGCACAAGCCTTTACCTCGGACGGTATTAACTACAAGATTCTGAGTAGCAATACAGTTTCAGTCTCGTCAAACGCATCAGCTTCCGGATCAATTCTGATACCGGCTCAAGTTGAGTATAACGGCACAGTATATACAGTTACGTCTATATCGGACGAAGCATTTTCATCAACAGGTATAACCTCAATAAAATTGCCGGAGACAATTCTCACAATCGGAGGCAATGCCTTCATTGAAACAGCTCTGACCGAACTCATTATACCCAATTCTGTAACTTCAATAGGCGATGGTAGCTTCGCGTTTTGTTCCAAGCTTGTAAAATTACAATTAGGGAGCAGCGTCAGCAAAATCGGAGCAGATATTTTCACAGGTCTAACGGCTCTTGAGGAAGTCATAAGCCTTAACCCGGTCCCTCCTACAGTTAATACATGGGGAACAACGACCACATCTGCAACTCTCTATGTTCCGGAATCCGCGATATCTTCATATTCTTCAGCAAGTGTGTGGAAACAATTTAAGAATATTAAAGGGGTCGCAGAAGGATCTATTACCATAAGTTCGTTCAATAATCTGACCCAGCTTACAGTAGGCAATCTTGTAACCCGAATTGATCCGGCTTTCTTCAAGGATAACTCCGGAATGAATAAGCTAAGTCTCGGAAGCGGTCTGAAAGAGATCGGCGAAGAAGCATTCAGAAATTGCACTTCACTTGAAGAGGTGATCATTCCGGTTAATGTAGAGTCTATCGGTGCTTCAGCTTTCGCCGGCAATAGCCGTCTGACAAATATCGTCATGGGCGCGAACGTGAAGACCATCGGCGAAAAGGCGTTTGACGGTTGCCCGGCATCGACAATCTATATAACAGCCCAGACTCCGCCGGCAGCTCCGAACAATACGTTCAGCAATTACTCCGGAATGCTCTATCTTGAGGGAGGACAACCTACTATCGACGCATATTACGATGCATATACTTGCTGGGATCGCTTCGATGGATACGCCATGATCGAGCCTACAGAAATGCAGATGAGCGACAGCAAAATTATCGGTAAGCCGGGAGACACATTCCAGCTCACCGCCAATCTTATACCTGCTGACGTGACTCTCCCACAAATCTTCTGGCATTCGACAAATCCGGAGATCGCCACCGTCGGTAATAATGGCCTCGTCACCATACATGCTGGCATGGATAAAATTAAGGCTCTTGCCGAAGGGGATGATGACAATTCTCACATCTGCAAGATCATTGCTCAGTCTCTTTATGCTAACGGACCGATCAAGGAGGTGACAGTCACCGACGCATCTACCGGCATAGACGAGATAATCGTGAATGATCCCGCATCAGGTGAGATCGACCTGAATGCACCCGTAGAGGTTTATAACTTGAATGGTCTGAAGGTTGCAGATTCAATCGAGACTCTCGCCCCGGGCATCTACATCGTGCGTCAGGGGGTCAATGTCCGAAAGATCGCCATCAAGTAACTTTCATTCCGACGTCTGACTTATTTTGACAAATAATCAGAGGGTATGCCTTTTTGCATACCCTCTATTATTTTTAGATCGCGTTCCTGAAGTAATACTTGCCCGGGTATTGTATTGGGCTTAGAAAGGTTAGATCTTGCTTATCTCGGAAAGAATATGCTCAAGATCAAGCGCGGAGACCTTGATGGAGAACTCCCCGTCTTTGGCTACGGAGATATTGCCCGTCTCCTCGCTGACGATCACGCAGACGGCATCCGTCACCTGGCTCATGCCTAATGCCGCGCGATGACGCAGACCGAGATTCTTCGGAATATTCATATCATGGCTGACCGGAAGAATACATCCTACCGACTTTATCCTCTTATCAGCGATAATCATGGCTCCGTCGTGGAGCGGTGAATTCTTGAAAAAGATATTCTCTATAAGGCGCGTATTGATATCGGCATCAATTATATCTCCCGTCTTCTCATAATCCGTCAGCGGCATCTTGCGCTGAAACACAATCAATGCTCCGGTCTTTGATTTGGACATCGACATGCATGCATAGACCACACTCATTATGGCAGCATGATTCCGCGCATTATCCTCCTGATTACTTCCATGACGGAATAAGCGCCTCAGTCTATACCATTTCCTGTGACTGCCTAAATCGGTCAGGAAGCGCTTGATCTGATCCTGAAAGAGAATGACCAGCACTATCAGCCCGATACTCATAAACTTGTCGAGAATCGTCCCGGTCAGACGCATCCCGAGGATTTCCGAGGCTATGACCCACACGACCGTGAAAAACAACACTCCATAAAACAGGCTCAGCGAGCCGGAGCGCTTCATCAGCCGATAGATATAATATAGCAGCGTAGCTACCAATAATATATCTATTATGTCCTTTATTCCGAAATTAAGCATTTTTCATCGATTCAAAAAGTGAGATTGTCTCTTTCGCCTCCCTGGCGTCATGAACCCTCAGGATATCGGCCCCATTCATCAGAGCAGCCATGTTCAAGGCAGTAGTCCCATTGAGGCTCTCTTCGGGAGTCGATCCCAAACTACGCCATATCATCGACTTTCGTGATAATCCGACCAATATCGGGCATCCCAGGACCTTGAATTCCTTCAGTTCCTTAAGCAATCGGAAGTTCTGCTCCGTAGTCTTTGCGAATCCAAAGCCGGGATCGATGATCACGTCGGCAACTCCGAGTTGTCGTAACTCGCTTAGTTTGAAAGCCAGATCTCGCAGGACTTCAGCAGTGACGTCGTCATATTCCGTCATTGAAGTCATTGTCTGCGGAGTGCCGCGCATATGCATCAGGACATAACCGACTTTCAGGTCTGCTACTGTCGGAAACATTTCCGGATCTCCCATACCACCCGAAATATCATTGATGATCCCCACTCCATATTTCTCCACGCATCGGCGCGCTACGTCGGCTCTGAACGTATCGACCGACAGCAGCACGTCATCCCCAATCCAGGCGCGGATCGCTCCCAGAGAGGCGTCCAGGCGAGCCCATTCCACATCGGCAGAAATATCAGCGCAGCCCGGACGCGAGGAATATCCGCCAACATCCAGACAATCTGCCCCCTCCTCCATCATCCTTCGGGATCGCTCAATCAAATCAGGAAGATCCGGAGTCCGGCTCCCCGAATAAAACGAATCAGGAGTAGCATTGACGATCCCCATCACCATCGGACGCTCCCTTACTATCAGATTGCCGCGACCGCAGCGCAACATTATTCCCATACGACAGGTTATTTTCTTCGCGAAGTTACTTAAAAAATAATAAATCTCAAGCCTTAGGGTCAATATTTTTTTGTAATCCTCGTTAAATTACGTATATTTGTGAATCTTTTTCGTCGAGATAATCTCCGGCGGATGCCGGATGCTCTCCAAAAAGTATATGATTACCGATTTTTCAACATATTTTCTACCATATATGAAACGTTTCTTACCTTCATTGGCAGTCTTTTCGCTCTCCGCAGCCATGGCTGTTCCGGCAGCCGCCGAAGTTGCCATGCCCAGCGTGCGCGAAGGCGACTTCTACTGCTTCCAAGGGATGCCGCAGAATCAGATCAATTATCTGCCGGCAATCCAAAAGCCTAACCGACCGATTTTCCGTATCGACAAACTCGGCAACTCAAAGTTTGACAACACTGACGGTCATGATCTGCGTGAAATCCCTACTTCAGGAGATTTCCCGGTCCTCGTAATCCTCGTGGAATTTACCGACTCTAAGTTCACGCGCTCCTGGGGCGATCCTCATGAAATCGTAACCCAGATGCTGAATTCTCCGGAATATACTTTCCAGAATGCCACAGGATCTGTCAACAACTATTTCCAACGCGTATCCGGAGGCCAATTCAATCCTCAATTCGATGTGGCCGGCCCGGTCCAGATCTCCAAGAAAGAGGTTGAGTACGTGACTTCCAACCCCGACGACTTCTACGTAGATCCCGCTTCCGGAAAGAATGTCACCGTCTATCCTGCCGGCCGAATGGTCGAAGAGGCTGTCAAAGCTCTCGAAGATCAGATCGACTTCACCAAGTATGACACTGACAATGACGGATACGTAGACTTCGTCTATCTCTTCTTTGCCGGCCAGGGCGCGACTACAGGCGGCGACCGATATCATCATATCTGGCCCCATGCATTCACCCTTAACGCCGCAATCGGCGGTCCGGTTGAGGTAGACGGAGTAAAGGTCAATCGCTATTGCACTTCTTCCGAACTTGGTGTCGACCGCAAGCTTAGCGGAATCGGCACATTCTGCCATGAATTCTCTCACGTGCTCGGTCTGCCCGACTATTACGACACTGCGAATAACAACGGGACAGTCTCCAAGTGTTTCTCCCCCGGCTCTTACTCAAACATGGACGCCGGAAACTACAACAACTCCGAGCATACACCTCCATTCTTCTCATCCTATGAGCAATACGCTATGGAATGGATGAAGCCCGCCAGTCTCTCCGGGACCGGACGCTACACTCTGCTTCCCCTCGAAGCACGCCCCTTCGCTTATCAGCTCGTCTCGCAGAAGAATCCTCAGGAATATTATCTCCTTGAGGCTCGCGGCAAATCCTTCCTCGACCAGCATCTTAAAGGCCATGGCCTGCTCGCTTGGCACATAGATTTCGACCTCGGAATCTGGACCGCAAATACGGTCAACAATAATTCCACCCATCAGAGAATCGATCTGATCGAGGCCGACAACATGTTTGACGAATCCACTCGTAACGGTGACCCCTTCCCCGGAGTCAGCGGTATCTGCGAATTCACCAAGAGCGTCTCCCCTTCTTTCAAGGATTGGTCAGGCACCCCCATGGGATATGACCTTCGCGAGATCAGCTCGAATTTCGACGGCACCGTATCTTTCGTGGCTACCGGCGACAAGCAGATCGATTCCTCAGCCGAACTCGCCGCTCCCTCTGCAAAAGTTATTTCCGCCGGTCCGGATTCTTTTGAACTCGTATGGACTCCCGTCGATAATGCAAAAGAATATTATGTCAGCGTATTTGACGCCAATAAATTTAATGGTACTCAGCTCTCTTTCGGCGACTATATGCCGGGATGGTATTTCAAAAATGTAGGCAACGTGAATGTTGAAGACGGCTTATGCTCTCTTACGGTAGAGGGTCTGCCTGCCAATGCGAAATGCGGCGTCATGGTTTATGCAGCAAATGACCTCAACGCTTCGCGCATGACATCACCGGTCTTCGTTTCCACAGTAGACGGCAATAACTTCGCAGCGGCCTCTACCAATCTCCGCATCGGCGCCGGCGAAGAATACGCTATCGCTGAGTGGGACGCAGTGGAAGGAGCCGACGGATATGAACTTCTCTTCGTTGACCGCAAGAAAAACGCAGCTACAGAGTCGATGGATCACGACTTCGAAAGCCTCTCGGCTCCTAAGGGTTGGACTGTTGCCGGCAATAAATATGACAACCGTAAATACGGCCTGGCCGCTCCGTCGCTCAGCTTCCAGCAGCCCGGATCAAGCCTGGAATCTCCCGTCTATGAGCAGCCCGTCAGCAAGGTTTCATTCTGGGCTACCAAACGCTATAGCGATAATCTTTGCGAACTCGATGTGTACGCGCTCGACAAGAATGGCAACTCGACACTCGCTTACTCACTCGACAATATACCTCTCTCCGGCGTTTCTTATGATGAAGCACTTTTCAATCTGGAGATGCCTGCCGAAACCTATGGAGTGCGCTTCGTCTATAACTTCCGCTCTACTGATCTCTTCTGCTACTTTGATGATCTCAAGGTAGAATTCAACGACGGATATGTCGACACTCCCGTCGATGACGTTGAAATTGAATATGGTCAGGAATTTGCCAAAGTCCGCGGTCTCGAAGACGGACGCGATTATATCGCATATCTCTATCCGCTAAAGGCCAACGAACGGGGAGCGAAGTCTAATGAACTTTTCTTCCGTCCGGAAAACCTGACCCCCTCAGGAGTAGAAAGTCTGCCCGCTGAATCGATCGGTAACGTATCCTTCCGCGTCGACGGCATGCAGGTAATCGTATCTGATCCGAATATGGCCTACGACGTCTTCTCTGCCGACGGCAGTGTAATCGCTCAGGGAATCAAGGGCAACCTTACCCTCCCCGCCCGCGGAATCTATATCCTCCGCGCAACCTCCAAATCCGTCAAAGTCATCCTCTGATAACTCTTATTAATTGAATATATAAAAACCTCCGAAGCCTCCAGGCTTCGGAGGTTTTTGTATTTTTTTATTCATAATCATGTTATTCAACATATTTTTTGTAACTTTGCAGTCTGAAATATAGTTATCTATGCAAGACATCAGAAATATTGCCATCATCGCCCACGTCGATCACGGCAAAACCACCCTCGTCGACAAGATGCTACTCGCCGGCCATCTATTCCGCGACAATCAGAATGCCGGCGAACTCATCCTCGACAATAATGATCTTGAGCGTGAACGCGGCATAACGATCCTCTCAAAGAATGTATCCATAAATTATAAGGGTACCAAAATCAACATCATCGACACTCCGGGTCACGCCGACTTCGGCGGAGAAGTAGAGCGCGTCCTCAATATGGCCGACGGCTGCCTGCTGCTCGTCGATGCTTTCGAAGGCCCGATGCCCCAGACCCGGTTCGTGCTGCAGAAAGCCATATCCATGGGTCTTAAGCCGGTAGTCGTGATCAATAAGGTCGATAAACCCAACTGCCGCCCCGATGAAGTCAATGAGATGGTCTTTGATCTGATGTTTAACCTCAATGCAACCGAAGATCAGCTCGACTTCCCTACTATCTACGGCTCCGCTAAGCAGAACTGGATGGCTGAAGACTGGAAGACTCCCTCCGACAACATCACTCCCCTTCTTGACGCAATCATCAAATATATTCCGGCTCCGACTCAGATCGAAGGAGACCCGCAGATGCTGATCACGAGCCTTGACTTCAGCAACTATGTCGGACGTATCGCCGTAGGCCGCGTCCACCGCGGCACCCTGCGCGAAGGAATGGAAGTTTCCTTATGCAAAAAGGATGGCTCAGTCACCAAACAAAGAATTAAGGAACTGCATACTTTTGAGGGTATGGGCCGAAAAAAAGTTGCGGAAGTATCTTCGGGCGACATATGCGCCATAGTCGGACTCGACAATTTCGAAATCGGCGACACTATCTCTACCGTAGAGAATCCGGAGCCGCTCCCGCGTATCGCCATCGACGAACCCACAATGTCGATGACATTTACCATCAACGACTCTCCTTTCTTCGGCAAAGATGGCAAATATGTCACCTCGCGCCATATAGCCGAACGTCTTGAGAAAGAACTTGACAGGAATCTGGCACTGCGCGTAGAACGCGGTGAGAATGACGACAAATGGATAGTTTATGGACGTGGCGTTCTTCACCTCTCTATTCTCATAGAGACTATGCGTCGCGAAGGCTATGAACTTCAGGTCGGACAGCCCCAGGTAATCATCAAGGAGATCGACGGCGTCAAGTGCGAACCGGTCGAAGCCCTGACAATCAATGTGCCTGAGGAGTATTCGTCGCGCGTGATCGATATGGTGACACGCCGCAAGGGTGATATCCTTAGTATGGAGACACAGAATGACCGTATAAACATCGAATTCAGCATCCCCTCCCGAGGAATCATCGGACTGCGTAATAATGTCCTGACCGCTACTGCCGGAGAAGCCATTATGGCTCATCGCTTCCTCGAATATCAACCCTGGAAAGGAGACATTGAACGACGCACAAACGGCAGTCTCATTGCTATGGAAGCCGGCACTGCATACGCTTATGCAATCGATAAACTTCAGGATCGCGGGCGATTCTTCATCTTCCCGCAGGAGGAGGTCTACGCCGGCCAGGTTGTAGGTGAGAACGCGAAGGATAACGATATCGTTGTCAACGTGACCAAATCCAAGAAGCTGACCAATATGCGTGCATCCGGAGCTGATGACAAGGCGAAGATAGTGCCCCCGGTAATCTTCTCCCTTGAAGAGGCCCTCGAATACATCAAAGAGGACGAATACGTAGAGGTAACTCCTAACCACATCCGCCTCCGCAAGATAATCCTCGACGAGCTCGAGCGTAAACGCGCCAACCGCTAATCAAAAAGCCCTCTAATTCGCAAACGAATTAGAGGGCTTTTTGATTAAGTAATAAGTGATAAGTAATAAAAATCGAATGTAAGGACGCTATACACAGCGTCCACGTAGCATAAAAAAAATGACGCGCCGCAGCGCGTCATTGCTATATACAAACTATTCTAAAAACGAATATAGAAATTCCCGCAGACTAATATGCATAACTCCCGCATAATTTTCCGGCTTAACCATCGGATTAATGGATATTACATACTTCGGATAATTATCCGGGATTTTCAAGAGATTTCCAAACTCCCTCTCTATAGTTCTATCATCGGATATTAGATAAGCTACTTGGAAATACTTTATCTTGCCCGACTTTTCCGCAACAAAGTCAATTTCGCCATTCGGGAGTGTCCCTACATTTATCTTATAACCAAGATTCCTCAGGTGCAAATATACCACATTCTCTATAACCTTCTCTATATCTCCCGCGCGATTCGGACCTGCAAGCAGATTTCTCAACCCTATATCTTCGAAATAATACTTGTCGTTTGTCTCCAGCAATCGCTTGCCATGTATGTCATAGCGTGATACTTTATTGACTATATATGCATTAGAAGCCGATTTCAAATAATTTATTGTCGACAAAGGCGTGAGTTCTACCCGCTGAGCCTTAAGATACTTTGAAAGGGAAGTGGCCGAAACGATCTGACCGGTATTGTCGCTTACAAACGACATCAGATTCTCAAACAGCGTCACATTCCTGATAGCCTCCCTCTGCACCACATCTTTCAGTACGATAGTATTATATATATTGCGAATATATTCCCATACCATATCTTCATTTTCTAATCCTAAACGATAAAGATGCGGCAGGCCTCCGAATTCAAGATATTTCTGAAGGCTACTATCCGAATCTTCAAGATTATGAAACGTCAGAAACTCTCTATACGAAAGACTCTGAACATGGATCTCAATATATCGCCCGCCTAAATAGGTCGACAACTCAGATGAAAACATCTTGGCATTACTACCGGTGATAATAATTTGACACTCTTCATCGGCATTCAGGCTTCTGAGCACATTCTCAAATCCATCGATATCCTGCACCTCATCAATAAGCAGATAATTATCCTTCCTTTCTATAATCTTATCCTCCAGATAGTTTGCAAGGTCATCATCATTCTTGATATTATCAAACTTTTTTTTCTCCTTATTGATATACACAATATTTGCATCCGGATTGATAGCCTCTATCTCGACTGCAAGTTGACGCATGATATAGCTCTTGCCGACTCTTCGCTGACCGGTAAGTGCAATAATCATTCCCTTATCGATAAATTTAAGGATATGATCAACATAATTTTGACGCGCAATTATTTTCATTCTATGCAATGATCTCTAATACGTGAATCTATAATATTTTCTCACTGCAAATATAAAGTTTTTTATTAATCATACCAAATAAAAATATAAAAATCCTATTTTTATTTGGTATGATTAATAAAAATATCTCTCCACTACGCGCATTCTATTATTCTCGCCCATGCCCTCAAAAGCATAATACCCCCAAAAAAGAATTTTCCTCCGGCCATCAAGTCGGAGGAAAATTCTTTTTTATAGTCTTACTTCGGGCCCGGCTACTGACACTGCTTCGCGCTGTGGGAGCTTTAACCCGCTGCCTAAAAATTTATCTTTTACTTATATAACGTTTCTCAGTATAAATTGTTCATAGGCGTTCATCTCTCAGTGATCGTTGGACGGGAGCGCTTTTCGGAGAAGATTTCTTATCTCTCTTTCGTGATTTCCCACTCATGCGTTTTTTCTTGCCATCATCATTCCGGTATCCTGGGCTTTTCTTAAGATTCCGTATGGAATCACTCCGGCGATGGGCCTCACTCCTGTCTTTACGGCTCATCCATTCCGAAGTACTGTCTGACTTAGCCGCGGCTCTCTGCTCCGGTGTCTCCCGCTGGTCGTCGACCCTCTCGCAACCGGCAGAATCTATCAGTCGCTCTGTCAGAAACAACCCGATTACTACCAGTATAAGTACAATCAGACCGAATCGCTCTCGCGGAGAATATCCCTTCATAAGCCCCAAGAGTCTAAAATGGATAGCCTATTGCCAGATGGAACGCAAAGGCTTTCTTGAAGTCTACGTTGAAGTAGTGGCCGGTGCCGTTACTGTAGGGAGTATGCAGACCATATCCCAAGTCGCCGCGCAAGACAAGCATTCCGATATCTACACGCAATCCGACGCCCGTCCCCAAAGCCAGATCCCTGAAGAAAGATTTTACCTGAAGCAACCCTCCGGGACGCAGGGGATCGTTTTTCAAAAGCCAGATATTGCCTGCATCGATAAACGCCGCACCGTGAAGCACGCTGACGATCGGGAATCGATACTCAGTGTTTAATTCAAGTTTGAAAGTACCTGTCTGGTCGAAATATCCGTTTTCAAGATCATACGGAGGCTTATAGCTACCCGGACCTATCGAGCGGACCGTAAAGGCGCGGATTGAATTGGCTCCTCCGATATAGAACTGCTCTGCGTAGGGTACTTCGCGGGAATTACCATAAGCATGGGCTGCTCCGACAAGGATTCGGCTCACAAGCCATTGATCGCTGCCGCGGATGAGCCTGCGGTTATAGACCAGTTGCACCTGTCCCTTCACGAACTGCGAGAATGGAGTGCCAAAGAGCTTCTTCTCCCCTTTCACTCCGCAAGCTTTATAGATAGCATCGAATAGATTGCCTGCCTCTATAAAGGTAGCGGTGAAATTGATCCCGTTCATCTTATCGCGCTCCAGAAATTTATCGAGAGTATAAGTATAACTCAACTGGGGAATAAACTGACTCTGGAAACTCAAGGCAACGGCAGGATTCAGATTCATTATGGAATCGAATTCCTGGGTGCGATGAATAAGTTTGGTGTATGCAAGTTTGAAGAGGGTAAGCTGGTTATAGGTGTTGCGCGTAGGCTTCCAGTCGTAGGAGATAGCAGTATTGAACTCTGCCATCTTGAAGAAGTGCGGACGATTGAGCAGGTCGGCTCCTAAGGAGATAGTGGTCCAGTTCAGATCGATATTTCTCCTGGGGATAAACTTCGGAGCAAGCAGTCGGGGGAAGGCCAACGATGCCTTGAGTCCGAATTCGTAGCTGTTGAAGATGCTGCGGTTATGCCCTTTGCCGGTTTGCCATTCATAGCTGCCGGTCAATTGCAGACTCAGTTTTTCGGCTCCTCCGAATATGTTATGATGAGTCAGGCTTAAAATGACGCCCGGTCCGATATAAGAATTTGATTTTGAAGTGGCGTTGACTTCTATAGAAGCTTCCATCGGACTGTCGTACCTGGCCGTGATATAGACGTCCATTGTCGGATTGGATGCCGACGTATCGGACGGCACGGGCTGAATCTGGACGTTGCTGAATATTCCGAGGCGCGAGAAGCGATTCTGGGTATTATCCATACTACGGACTGAAAACAGACGTCCCGGACGAAACGTGATACAACTCGGTATCAGATTAGGTCGAAGCCTCTGCGGACGCATGACGATGACCTCTCCCTTGCGGGTAAAGAGAGTGTCGGGAGTGCCGGGATGGCGCTTGGATTTTCTTAGCAACGTGGTCTGGATATTGCCGGTGCGATAGGCGTAATATGCCATCTGAGGCATCTCCGGGCTAAGAGTCAGACGTAAGGCTATGCGCTGAGGAGTAATCAGCGAATCCGCCTCGAATTCGATATAATCGGGTCGGAAGTAATAAAAGCCTTTGTTGCGCAGGGAATTGGCGATCCTGATTCTTTCATTGGAAAGCGAATCAACGCTATATATAGCGCCTTTCTGCATATAAAGACTGCGCCTCGCCACAGAGTCAATCATCCTCGCAAGAGGTTCCGGCCGATTGAGATATTGAATCGAATCGATCCTATAAGGAGCGCTGACATTGGCGATATAGACTATCTTTGCCTTCTTCGGGTTCTTCTTGTCGTAGACGATGTCGTAACCCGTAGTCGAGGCGAAATAGCCGTTGTTGTCAAGAATATTTTTGATGAGATTGGCACGCAACTCAGGTTTTACCTCGGAAATCAATACCGGCTGGCGGGCAAATTTCCTATATATCCATCCTTTAAGACCTTTGGCGGAGTCATTCATCTCATTATAAATCCAGAGTCCTATCGGGAAAGGCTGAGTCATATAAGGCGACATGAAAGGCATCGGACCATTGGGCGCGACATCAATGGCAGCCTTCATGTCAGCGATCATTTCGTCGGGAAGTTTTTCTCCGTCGGTCGGATTGATTTCGAATTTCTTTACACCGCGATAGAGGGTCTCCCCCTCAGCCAGACGCTTGGTCATGGAGCAGGATGATCCGATAACGGCTATCAGAAACAGGACTGCTACCGGAGGCAGTAATCGCGAAAATATATCTTTACGGATTTTCATCTCTTGTCGTTGCTGTTTTTATCATTACGAACTTCCCGGAAATCATCTCCTGCGGCTGATCCTCCGAAGTTGGCTGAATCTGAAGGGATCTGACTATCCGCAGGCAGAGCAGGAGAAGTCGGCTTGCGTCTACCCCATCTCACCTTGAAGAGCTTGCGCAGATCGGAGATGCGACGGCGCATAGTGAAACCGACGCCGGTCTCGGTCACCTCTCCTTCCAGGACATTCTCAAACCCTACATGGCGGAAGAGGCGCACGAGCATTGTCAGCGAATTGGTCTGCTTGAGAGTATATTCGAAGCTGATATCGCTTATCAGGTTCTGAGCGAGATTCTCGTCGGCGGAAGCATCACTCGAATAGTTGCCCCCGACGACAATCTTAAACTTATTGCTGAAGAGCGATTTCGACAACTGATAGGAATATGATGTAGTCGAGCCTTGCTGACCATCCTTGAGAGTATCATATTGATCGATGCCGAAAGAGAGATCTACCCCTTTCACATATTTGGAAGCAAGGCTATTCAACGATGATTCTACAAGGCTATAGAGCATATTCTCACCGACGTTTCCTTGAAGAGTCTTCATTCCTGCGCCCTGATAACGCCCGGTAATCAGCAGATTCATCGCCTGCGTGGAGCGCTGGTCGGGAGTCATGGATTCGAGTTCGTTTTTAAGCGACATGTCGTCATCTGTAGAAAGATCAAAGACTACTTTCGGATTCTCGAGATTATTGGTGACACTCAGTCCTATCTGGAAGTTGACCATCGAACTATTGCCTGAAGAATTGGCCACAGATGCCCTCACATTCTCTGTCGCGTGAATATTGAGAATCGGATTCATGATATTGCCGTTGAAAGCTACCGAACTCTGGGGATTAAAGACAAAGTCTTTCTCGCCAAGGACCGGCACCTTATACTTGACATATCCATTGCCGAGCATCAATTCGCCGTTGAGCGTCATATCTCCCATGAAGTTCTGGAAGTAGGTCAGTGTGCCGGAGGGGTTAAGCTGTGCCTTTCCTCCGCCCGAGGCACTGCTCGGGATTACGACGTTGACAACGGTGCCCGGAGAAATGGTGGCCGTCGCGCGTACACGCATAGCCATGGAACTTTGCACCGTATCTTTGGTCGCAAGATGAGTAGTATCCGCAAAGTTGACAAATTTTACTACGTCTTGCGTAGTCGTATTGGTCAGCTGTGTGGCAGTAGTCAGGGGCACCTGATAGGTGAAATCCGAAGTGCCGAGCACTGTCAGGTCGGCATTTACATCAAAATGACTCATCGGCCCGACTACTCCGGCGTTCAGATTGAGGAAGAGTTTGCCGTAAAGATCACTGTTGGCCTTGGCAGTATTATTGACAAGCGCAAAGTTTGAAGCGTTGGCGCTTAGATCAAACTTTATGTCCGACAGACTTCGGGCATCGACATTTCCGGCCAAGGTCAAAGGATTGTCGTTTGCGCCGAAGATACGGAAATTATTGAAGTTGACGAGATTATCGGCTACCGTAATAGGCTGACTGTCGAATTTCAGATTGCTGCCGATCATCGGAATGAAAACATTGACATCGTCACACTCGATATCTCCGTTCAGCATAGGAGCAGACATGGAGCCCGACATATTGAGTTTTCCATTCAATGCTCCGCTGAGCTTGGCAATATCCGGACCCAGGAAAGCATTTGCGACCTTGAGCGGGAAGTCTGTGAGATTGAGATCTACAGTCTTAGGTTCGAGTCCGGCATCTCCGTTCTGCTCCAGGATTGTAGACAGTGATAGCGCCGGCTGGCCGTCGACTTTGAGAAAAGCCTCGGCCTGTGTCTCGCCCTGGAAGTTTAGTCCGGCTTTAAGCCCGAGATCGAAGTCGCCTACCATCATCTTGTCATAGATCAGATTATGCACGGCGATGTCGCCGTTTCCGTTGAGAGTCTTGCCGTCATAGTTGATGACTACGTCGCCATCCACAGAGGCTTGAATAGGCGGCGCGAGCATCGACATGCGCAGGAAATCTTCGACATGAATATTCTTTATGTTCAGATGAAGATTATCCTGACCATTATCTGCCGTTTCAGTCTTCAGCAGGATACTGCTCTCCCGGCTGCTGGCCTGCAGGTTCGCATTTAGTCTTCTATCCAGCAAATTATAGTCTATATGGTTGTCTTCATTGAATTGCCAGGGGAGATAGGCGATTGTGGCCTTAAGGGGTGTAAAGTGAAGCGACATGACGCTGTCGGCTACTGCCGCCGTGAAACCGAATCTATATCCTTGCACTCCTACAGAGTTACGTTGGGTGAGATATGCCGAAAGGCGGTTGGAGCCGAAATATCCGTTGAGGTTGACCTGGGCAAATTCATCTAATGTGCCTCCCGGCTTATTGCCCATATGGAATTTATAGTCGATCAGTTGGCCACGCTCAAGAAGGTCGAGGTTCAATGTATCGAGTATCATGGAGCCTGTGTTAAGCCGCTGAGCCATGATATTGCCTGAAATCAGGGAATCGTTGCGTAGATTAAAGGCTACAGTATCGATTGCCATTCCGGAAGGCTGGAGGAATGTGGATATCAGGCCTTGGCCGGATACTCTTCCGTCGAGCGTAAAAGTAGGTAAAATAGCCTGCATCTCTTCGAAATCGAGATTCTGAGCTTTTATCTGCTTCTCGGCTATCGTCATGGCCTTGGTCACTCCCTCGACTACATTCTTCAGACTCGTCGGAGAATGAAATTCCACGTCGGTCCCCTTAGCCATTAAATTGGCTATTACATCGTCGGGATCGGCGATAAAGTCGATATGAATCCCTTCCGGCAGGATTATGTCCTGAGTCGGGAGATGCCATGCGACGGAGGAGCAATCTACAGTTGCATCATACAGCCATTTGCCGGGTTGCGCCGTGACATCGAAACTGAGGTCGGCAGCGCCGTAATTCACATCATTGCTAAGACCAAATGCCTGAAGATCGGCATTATATATTCTCAGAAGGCCCTGGGCGCAATAGTAATCGGGCTTAAGAGTGCCGGAAACTTCCGCATGCATATTGGCATCTGCATTAGGAGAGTCGAGATAGACACTGAAATCATGTCCGGCCAGATTAGCCTTAAGGCGGATATCACGCAACGCTTTCTTATTGTAGTCAATATGGGCTACGTCAAGTGCAAGATCTGTATGGGCTCCAGATTTAGTAGGATTGAACCCTGCCCCGTTGGCCTTTATCCGCGCTGTCACGCTTCCTACTCCGAGATCGGGCACGAAGTGGGCCACGTCGAGATTGCCGATGCTGATATCGGCGTTATATACCTCTGAGTTAAGACCGACCTTACCATTGCCGACCACGTCTCCTTTGGCCGTCAGCAACCTGAAGTCGGCATCATAATTCTGACCGTTGGCGCCGGCTACGCCGCTGAGCGTAAGAGCCGGCACTTTGAATGGCATCGGTCCGGCAAGTTTTTCTATAGGAGCAGGGTTACGAAGCTCGCCGTCGAATCTGACGCGGGCTATGAGTTTCTTTATGTCAAGCGCATTCTTTGCCGTCCCGCTGGCCCGAAGCGACAGGATGCCGGGAAGTGCCACGTCAAGTTGCCTGATTGCTACGTCGGCCAGAGTACCTTGCGCATCAACTTTGGCATTGACTACATTTCCCAAGAAGGGAGTTACATAAGCCTTCATGTCGGGCATGAAAGCCAATATGTCTTTCATGCCGAGGGAGGCCGAAAGGTTGGCATTGACCGGCGCCGAGGGTTGAAGTTCCATCAGGGCAAAAGGGAGATCAGCCGTAGCCGATATTGCCGAATATGGAGTAGCTATATCGACCCCTTCTATTTTGATCCCGGCTTCGTTCAGAGCGATTACGCCGGCTCCGCGGGTGATCTGAAGTCCGCTGCGCTCGATGGCGTTAAGACGCGTAATAGGAAGTCGGAGATTGGCCTGCTGATTGAAGAATCCTCTCATCCCTATGGCTACGTCGCTGACCTTAATATAATTGGCATCAAATCCCGGTAATGGCTTTGCTCCTTTTATGGCATATAATGCTCCGAAGTTGTCGATAGCTATGGAGTCGGCCGTGATCGTCATAGGAGCTGAAGGCACAGCAGTCGAATCTACCGGCACAGGATGCGCAGCAACATATTCGGGAGTCGGAGCAATATAGGTAGCATCACCCCCGTCGATTTTCATCAGAGAGGCGTTGATAATATTCTTCCGCAGGTCAATGATGCCGTTGCGGAGCTCAAGGGTCTTGGCATTAAGAACGAGAGTATCGATCGTCGGAAGCATCGACATGGCGAACCGAATATTCTTGACATCCAGATCTCCAAGCTGAATATAGAAGGGAGTTGACGTTGAGTCAGGCGGAGTCGATTGCTGCTTCCATACATTCATGTAAAGCTGAACATCGCCATTCTCAAGGGAGGCCTTACGCAAGAGAATATTGCTTTGCTTTATCTGAACTACGCTTCCGGGGTCGACAGTGAGTTTTCCGGCCCGGATCTTCATTATCATTGAGGAATCCGGAGAGACCATCCTATAGTAACCCTCGAGCAGGCTGAGCCGCTCTACGTCAATATCCAGATGCATCAGTGGGAGCATCGCGACGTCGGCTATGACTTCGCGGGCTACGACCATTGTGTCACCCGTAGCCTCTATGACTTTAACCCCCTGCAGACTTACGTCAAGTGGAAATTTCAGCCGGAAGCGGTCGATCTCCACATCCATTCCTGTAGATTTCTTTATATAGGAGCAAGCGATATCTTTGACCCAAGTCTGTATCGGAGGAATATAGAGGGCAATAGGGATCAGGATTATAAGGATGATAAGACACATCAGAATCTTAGCCGGAATCGTCAGCCAGCGGCTGACCTTCCTCTTCTTCCTGCCGTCCGATTTATCGTCGGGCTGACCGGCTGCCTCTTTTTCATCCGACTTATCTTGATTCGACGCTACTTTTACTTCTCCCGTGTCCGTATTGACCGGATTTGATCCTTCGGGAGAAGATGGCGATTGATTCTTTATATCGTCATTCATTAGTTGTCATGCTTATTGATGGAAGAGTCCGGAGAGTCCGGATGGGTTGCTGTAGGTTTGAGTCGTTGGCGTTCGCCGTCGGTAATGCCGAGTCCGCCCCCGATCAATGTCCAAAGGCTCCCGGCCAATACGGCCCCGAACGCATCAGCGACCATATCCCAGAATTCGAAACCGCGTCCGACCGAAGGCTGCACACATTCAATCCCGATGCCTACGAGCATCGCAATGAGTGTAAGCCCGGCTACGAGCGGGAGTCTCAGCGGACGCCATCCGCGACTTCTGAGGGTATCGAAAAAAAGACACAATGCCAAACTGAAAAACATCACTCCGTGGGCTACCTTATCGGCTCCCGGGAAGAGCGGTAGTTCCTCTTCGCCCAACGGTTGAGGCACCAAAGTCAACCATCCAATAACTCCTAAGCAGACAATCGTCAGAATCCACTTGGGACATCTACGGAAGGTCGCATGCAAGCGTTCAGCAAACGTAACTTTTTTCAATCCGTCCATAACTCAATAATTAATCTTCAAAATTACAAAAGATTTTTCATTTATCCACAAAAATTCACATTTATCGGCTATTTCCCAACAAAAAAAGACATCTCTCTACCGGAAGGATGTCTTTTATATAAAGTGTGATAAGTAAAAGGGTGCTGACGAATCTCCGTCAGCACCCCTTTTTGGGTTGGACCGATATGCCGAAAATTATTTGCGGATACCGAGTTCTTTCTGGGCGATGATTGCGCGGTAACGGTTGATGTCCTTGCGGATCAGATAGTCAAGGAGGCTACGGCGCTGACCTACGAGTGCTTTAAGCGCGCGGGCAGTAGTGTAGTCCTTGTGGTTGCTCTTAAGATGCTCTGTGAGGTGCTTGATGCGGATGGAGAACAGAGCGATCTGGCTTTCGGGGCTTCCTGTGTCGTTAGCGCCCTTACCGTACTTTGCAAAGATTTCTTTCTTTTCTTCAGTTGAAAGATGCATGGTAATTGAGAGATTTTATTGATTTATAAATAAATTTTTTTGTGCCTTTATCAAAAAGTCGGATTACTCCATCGTCACGCCGGCTCTCTCAGCCAACCGGACAAGGCTTTTCTTCAAAAAGCACGCAAAGTTAATCATTTTTTTTCATTCCCGCAACTTTCTGACTCCCAAATCAAGACAGATCTAACTACAATCTAAATGAATCGAGTCATTTCTTTGATATATTTGGATTATCTTACGATTCTTAGAGCCGGTTTACTAAAGAATGTTAACGAGAAAATGCACAGATTTTGAGGCAATTTCGATTTTTGAAGAAGGAGCGATGTGAGCATCGCGACTGATGAAAAGAGCGAAAATGGCCAAAATATGGGCGTTTTATCGTTGATATTCTATCAAAATGATATTTTAACAGTTCTTAGTAAACAGGCTCTTAACTATCTTTATGAACTTTAGTAATTGAAGTTTCAATTATTTTCGCTACATTTGCATAAATATTACATCTAATATAACCCTCTTACATGAAGAAAAAATTTCTGACTTCGGCTATGGCTATCGCTATGATTTCAGCCGCCGCTCTGGCTCCTGCAACTCTTTTTGCCCGATCCGCCTACGATCAGCAGTTTGCCGATTACCCCGTCTACTCAGGCGACGACCTCGAACTCTCAGTAAATGAGACAGGCACTCATTTCCGTCTCTGGAGTCCTAAGGCCCAGCAGGTAGTGGTGCAGATTTATGACAATGGCAAAGGAGGAATCCCCATAGAAAACATCAAGATGGATTTCCATCCCGACAACGGCACCTGGACTGCCTCTTCCCCCGAAAAACTCTATGGTAAGTTTTATACTTTCAAAGTGCTCTACGACGGCAAATGGCTCGACGAGACCCCCGGAGTATGGGCTAAAGCCGTCGGAGTCAACGGCAAGCGCGCCGCCATCATCGACTTCGCCAAGACCGACCCGGAAGGCTGGAGCGCCGACAAAGGCCCGGAAGTCAAAAATTTCTCCGACGTGATCGTCTATGAGATGCATCACCGCGACTTCTCGCAGCATCCCTCTTCCGGAATCGCCAACAAAGGTAAATTCCTCGCCCTGACCGAACCCTTCACAACTTCTCCCGAAGGACTCGCCACAGGCATCGACCATCTTAAGGAACTCGGCGTCACACACGTCCATATTCTCCCCTCCTACGACTACAATTCTGTCGACGAAACCAATCCCCAGCTGAATCAGTATAACTGGGGGTACGACCCGCAGAACTATAACGCTCCTGAAGGTTCTTACTCTACTAATGCCAACAATCCCGCTACCCGCGTCAACGAGATGAAACAGATGGTAAAGGCTCTCCATGACGCAGGAATCGGAGTGATAATGGACGTCGTCTATAACCACACAGCAGAAAACGACGGCTCAAATTTCGAACTCACCGCTCCGGGATATTACCACCGACATTGGGACGATGGCCGATACTCAGACGCTTCCGGCTGCGGCAACGAGACAGCCTCCGACCTTCCCCAGATGCGCGACTATATCATCAATTCGGTAAAATACTGGGCTGATGAATATCACATCGATGGCTTCCGTTTCGACCTTATGGCTATTCATGACATAGAGACAATGAATGAAGTCGCTGCGGAATTGAAAAAGATCAATCCCTCAATCTTTGTCTATGGCGAAGGCTGGACCGCAGGCGATTCCCCGCTTCCGGTCGATCAACGCGCTCTGAAGGAGAATGTCAGCAAAATGACTGATATCGCTGTCTTCTCCGACGACATCCGCGACGCAATCAAAGGACACTATACAAATGCAGCCGACCGCGGTTTCGCCACAGGTAAACCCGGCGTCGAGGAGACCGTAAAGATCGGCATCGTCGCCGCAACCGATCATCCACAGGTCGATTATAAGAAGGGTGCAAATTCCAAATTCCCCTATGCCAAGAGCCCGGAAATGATCGTAAATTATATCTCCTGCCACGATGATATGTGTCTGACCGATAAATTGCGCAAGTCTATGCCGGAAGAAAGCGACTCCATACGCCAGGCAGCCGCCAAACTCGCGCAGACTATTATCTTCACTTCTCAGGGCACTCCTTTCATGTTTGCCGGTGAAGAAATCTTCCGCGATAAAAAGGGGGTCCACAACTCTTATCAGAGTCCGGATTCTATCAACGCTATCGACTGGAGTCTGAAAGCTAAAAATCATGACCTATTCGAATATTATCAGGGTCTTATCGCCTTGCGCAAGGCTCATCCTGCTTTCCGCATGACCAATGCAAAAGATATAGCCAAGAATCTCGTATTCGACAAGATTGACTCCAAGAAGAATCCTAACCTCATCTCTTATTCTCTTAAGAACCACGCCAACGGTGACGCCTGGAAGGAGATAAAGGTCGTTTTCAACGGCGCTGATAAAGCTCAGGACGTGACTATTCCTAAAGGCAACTGGAAGATTGTGGCTATCGACGGCAAGATTTCTCCGGACGCCGACCTCGGCGCAACCTTGGGTGGAAAGACTACGATTGCCCCCTATTCAGCACTTATACTCGCTCAGGAATAATATAAATTTCGCTTGCGAAAATTTAATCTATCGACTTTCGCAAGCGAAATCAAAAAATAAAAACGCCATCCCGAAGAAATAAAATATTTCAGACGGGATGGCGTTTTATCTTAAAAGTACACCCATGGGGAGTCGAACCCCAATCGATGGAACCGGAATCCATTATTCTATCCATTGAACTATGGGTGCATCATGGGATTCACTTTGCAAAGTTAGCAATTTAATTCCTATCCCGCAAAATTAATCTGAAAAAAATGAAGGATATCCGTCTGGAGAAGGGTTGGAAAAGGGCACTGGCGGATGAGTTTCAGAAAGATTATTTCGTTCGGCTTGCGGATTTCGTGAGACGCGAATATGCCGCCTTTCCGGGCCGTGTCTTTCCTCCGGCTGCCAAAATCTTTGCCGCTTTCGATGCCTCCCCGTTTGAAGACACCAAAGTCGTCATTCTCGGCCAGGATCCTTACCACGGCCCCGGTCAGGCCAACGGGCTTGCGTTTTCCGTAGCTCCGGGAATCCCGTTCCCGCCCTCGCTAAGAAATATCTTTACTGAGGTGGCTTCCGACGTGGCCGCTCCCTATCCCCATGATGGTGATCTGACACGATGGGCCAGGCAGGGAGTTCTGCTCCTCAACTCTACCCTTACAGTCCGATCCGGCCAACCTAAATCTCACGCCGCAAAAGGATGGGAGACTTTTACTTCAGCAGCTATCAGCCGGCTTAGCCGGGAGCGTGAGGGACTGGTCTTCATGCTCTGGGGATCCGACGCCATATCCAAAAAGGATCTGATCGACTCATCAAAACATCTGATTCTGACCGCTCCTCATCCATCCCCTCTATCTGCTCATCGCGGATTCTTCGGACGCCATCATTTCTCGCAGGCCAACGCATGGCTCGAATCCCGCGGCCAAACCGCTATCACATGGTAAATGGAAAGCCATATCTAAACCCTGCCGACTAAACCCTACCCAACATTCCCTTGAAAATGAGAGTTCTTCTGCTGTCAGCATCCTTGATTATCGCGTCATTCCTCTCAGCCTCAGCCCTTAATACTGAGTCGATGACCTTTGATCCAAAGTTTCGAACAGTGACGCTGACCATTAACGATAATATTATGCATGATCCGGTGATTCGCCTTGATGATCCGGGAGCCGGACTTATACTATCCTTCGACGAATTGACAGAAGATCGCTCTTACCTCCGCGCCCGGCTCATTCATTGCAATGCTGATTGGCAACCTTCGCAACTCTCCGAACCGGAATACGTAGAAGGTTTCAATCAGTCGGATATAGAGGATTTCGGATACTCTTCCAATACTTTTGTCCACTACGTAAATTATAAATTTTCTTTACCTCAGGATGGTCTGCGACCTCTTGTCTCGGGCAATTACCTTCTGCAGGTCTATGACTCCGACGATCCCGACCGTACCCTTCTGCAGACACGTTTCCGCGTAGTGGAGAATGGTGCCGCAATAGCCGGAAGTGCCGACGGACGTACGGACCGCAGCTTCAATGCAGATCTTCAGCAGCTGTCGTTGGCTCTGACTCCTGTCGGCACAACATCCTCTTATAATCCCTATTCCGATCTTTTCGTAGAGATTCTGCAAAACTCGCGCCCCGAAACCTCGCGTATACTGCGCGCGCCATCCCGGATGCAAGGATCATCCATAATTTATGATCATCAGCCGGGCCTTATCTTCCCGGGAGTCAATGAATACCGACGATTCGAGACCGTCCGCAACAATTATCCCGGAATGGGAGTTGAAAAGACTGAATTTGTCGAGCCTATGTATCACGCTGTCCTTAAAAAAGATGCCCCAAGGGCGGATGGTCAATATACCTTCGACAGCACACAACGCGGACGATACAAGATAGATGAGTATAATTCCACTGACCCCGACCTGGGCGCAGATTACATAATGACTCATTTCTTACTTGAAATGGATGAGATTCCCGACGCTGATGTATATGTCGAGGGCGACCTCTTTCAGAGAAGATACTCCGACATTAACCGGATGAGATATCTGCCTGAAGGAGGAATGTATATCCTCTCGACTCCCCTTAAGCAAGGGTCATATAACTATCAATATGTAGTAAAACCTCGCTCCGCGAATTCACCTGCCAATCCTTCGCGCATTGAAGGGAACCACTTTGAGACTCTAAACGAATATAATGTCTATGCCTGGCTCCGTACTCCAGGCTCACGAGCCGACCGCCTCATCGGCACCACAACAATAATTGCCCATCCATAACCCTACTCTTACAATACTTTGCCCCTATGCTTCAGATAAAAGATAATACTCTGGTATCCCTCGATCTTGTGGAACGCTTCTTTCACTGCAACCTCGACGATTGCCTCGGCGAATGTTGCATCGAAGGCGACGCAGGCGCTCCGCTTCTTCCGGAAGAGGCCGAACGCCTCACCCAACTCCTGCCGCGTATTCTCCCCTATCTCTCGGAAAAGGCTCAGAAAGTAGCTGAAGAAGAAGGAGTCAGTTATATCGACTGCGACGGCGATCTGGTTACTCAACTCGTCGATGGAGCCAACTGCATTTTCACTACTTTCGCCCCCGACGGGAAATGTCTCTGCGCTTTGGAGAAAGCGCGCCGCGAAGGAGAAAAAGATTTCTTCAAACCTATAAGCTGCGCCCTATATCCGGTCAGACTTAAGGAATATGACACATTCACGGCAGTCAATTTCCATCGATGGAAAATATGTAAGGGAGCCGAAGTAATGGGACGCGCTAAAGGGATACGAGCTTTTGAATTCCTTGAAGCTCCCCTGATCCGGAGATTCGGCAAGGAATGGTATGACGAATTAGCGACAACTGCCCGGGAATATCTACGCCAAAATCCCGGAAAATAAAAAAATTTAACCCTTTTAACATATTTTAACACAAAAGAGTTTCTTACTCCGAAGTTTTGATGTACCTTTGTGCAGGTAAAAAAAGTCTATGAACCTAGCATGTAAGAATTTATTTAGTTAAGCCTTGAGTATGAGATGATTGGGAAATTATCTCATATTTTTTTACCCTATAACCGCGTAGTTATCAACCACGTCGTTATAACCATACAACCGAATTAACTGACAGTTAATCCGTCAGCCGCAAAGGCGCTTGCGCCGAAATCATCATATATCCGAATTAACTCATAGTTAATCCGTCAGCCGCAAAGGCGCTTGCGCCGAAATAACCATATATCCGAATTAACTCATAGTTAATCCGTCAGCCGCAAAGGCGCTTGCGCCGAAATCATCATATAACCAAGAAGTTTAAAATGCTACTGACTCTCAACTGGCTCTCAATAATATTGCTGATAGTCTACGCTATAGTCGTAGTCAGTTGCATTGTGGTCGTGCTGTCGGAAAATCGCAATCCGATCCGCTCCCTTGCTTGGTTTATCGCTCTGGTAGCTCTCCCGGTCGTAGGTCTTATCTTCTATCTCTTCTTTGGCAGAAGCATGAAAGGGCATCACCTCATCAATCGCCATAATAAGCGTAAGATCCTGCACAACTTTAACCGGAAATCCGCCGACTTCTCAACTCTCCGGATATCTGACGAAGAGAAGCAGCTCGTGCGTCTTGCCCACTCTCTTACTCATTCCCCATTGACGGTGAATAATGAAATGACCATCTTCACTACCGGCCATGATAAATTCAGGAGTCTCATCAATGATCTGGAAAACGCACACGAATCAATCTATCTCCAATACTATATTTTCCTTGACGACGAACTCGGATGCCGTATCGCCGACTTGCTGATAAAGAAAGCCGGTGAAGGAGTGGCGGTCAATGTCATATATGATCACGTCGGGAGTTTCTCTGCTTCCAATTCTTTTTTTCGCCGTATGAAAGAAAGAGGAGTCGACACTCATCCTTTCTTCCGGGTGACGTTTCCCCAACTCGCCAACAGAATCAACTGGAGAAATCACCGCAAACTCGTAATCATCGACAATCGAATAGGATATATCGGAGGCATGAATATCGCAGACCGCTACGTCAAAGGGATGAAAGACGGCTCCGCCTGGCGTGACACTCACTTCCGACTCCGGGGCGATATAGTCCAATCCTTGATCTTCAGTTTCGCTGTTGACTGGTATTTCCTTAAGAATCCCGATTATTCACTAAATCTGAAGGGCGCTTCTACAGAAATATCCAATGATTGCGGAATGCAATTGATCACTGCAGGCCCCGTCGATCCCTGGAATAATCTGTCGCTCTGCTTCTTGAAAGCCATATCCATGGCCGGAAAATCAATATATATTCAGACACCCTACTTCCTTCCGACCGATACTCTGCTCAATGCCCTCGAAGCTGCCGCTCTTGCCAATGTCGATGTGCGCATAATGATTCCGGCAAAAGGAGATTCAAAGCTTTTGCAATTAGCCACATACAGCTACGTGACCCGATGCCTCAAGGCCGGAATAAAGGTCTACAGTTATACTCCCGGTATGCTCCACGCCAAGTCGATGACGGTAGATAATACTTTTGCGACAGCAGGATCCACTAACTTTGACTTCCGCTCATTTGAAAACAACTTCGAAGCCAACCTACTCATATATGACCGGGAAATCAATGCCCGATTTCGAGATATATTCTTTGCGGATCTGAAGAAGTGCCGCAAACTTAAATATTCCGAATGGAAAGCACGTCCACTCCCACAACGAGCCCTCGAAAGCCTTGTACGCCTTTTCGCCCCCATCCTGTGACAATATCCGGGACACCCTGAGACTCCGAAATAAGTAGCCGTTCTATTTACCTTTACCCCCTTTATAAAAGTAAACCACGCGAAACTATCTACGCGTGGTAATAATATTTTATAATGTCAATTTTGAGCCGAAATTCATTCCTCCTTCCCCAAACTCCTCACTCGGCTTCCATACTTTATTATAATATATGCGGAATATCCGCTGCCGCCGGATTCACATTGGAGTATGGGGCATTGGAATCCAATGAATCCTGAAATTCCATATTCTTGACCTCCTTGGCCAATACCTTCTTAATAGCCTCAACTGCCTCAGCATCCAGTTTGGGATAGCCGGCATATTTCTCAGCTCCTTCCTCACTGATATCATCTACACGCGGAGAAGTGAAGTAAGCGAAGGTCTCATCGGCAAATTGCTTACGTAAATATTCGTTTAATTCCGCTTCAATACGTGTCAACTTGGATTTTTCCCCGACTTCTGTGTCGCGAAGGATATATTTATCGGAATGTCCGAAACTTACAAGATACAATTTTTCAAGTGAATTATTCTGTGCGTTCATAGTAGTATCATTTTTATAATTAATATTCTATTGTGTGTTTTATCTGTCAATCTAACGCCTTCATTCCCCCTTTTGTTCACTTCTCGGTCGACGACACTATTCCTCTTATACAATTCCTTCTAATCGATAAGAGCATCCCGACCTCGCATACCGGGATTACTAAAATACCAACACTCGAAATGTCAGCAATAAGGCCCCGGCCCACAAAAAAATAATTATTTTTTCTTTGCAGATTAGATTTTTTATATTACCTTTGCAGTGTATTAATTATCTAATACACTATTTAGTTGATAATCTATAATCTAAATACAATTATATCATGCAATTAGCTTTGAATCATCTTTCCTTTCGCTATTCCCGAAGGAAACCGCCGGTGCTACACGACGTCAACGCCGTATTCGAACAGGGCGGTGTATGCGGGCTGCTCGGCCCTAATGGCGCCGGAAAGTCTACGCTCCTCTATCTTATGTCGGGACTTCTTATGCCTACTTCCGGCAATGTCACTTTCGACGGCACCTCTACCGCCCGGCGCAAACCGCAAATTCTGGCATCAATCTATCTTGTCCCGGAAGAACCCTCACTGCCCCGGATGTCGCTCGATCAGTTTATCAGACTCTATGCAGGATTCTATCCCGATTTCTCTATGGAAATTATGAAGGATGCTCTTAAGGAGTTTGAAATGCCGGAAGTCAATCGACTTGATGCGCTCTCCATGGGACAGCGCAAGAAAGTCATCCTGAGTTTCGCACTCGCATGTCGCACACCCGTATTACTAATGGACGAACCGACCAACGGCCTCGACATCCCCGGCAAAGCCGCCTTCCGTCGACTCATCGCCCGATATGCCACCGACGACCGACTCATTCTTATCTCAACCCATCAGGTGCGCGATCTCGACAGAATACTCGACCATATTATCATTATGAATTACAATCAATTTGTAATAAACGCATCTGTCGCCGATATTCAGCGGGCGCTCCACTTCAGCTATGGACTGCGGGAATTGCCGGAAGACGCCATCGCATCAATCCCTTCTCTCTATGGATTCGACACTATCTCCCCGGCTAAAGACGACATGGACGAGACGGAGATCAATCTCGAAGTCCTCTTCGATGCCGCCCTGAAACATCCGGAAGTCATCAACAATCTCATCTCACGCCATTAATCTTACATAATCCAACATGCCTTCGCCAGCAAATGTTGAATAACCCTACAATCCTCCACGTTATGAAATATCCCAAACTATTTCTGGCCACTAACGCCCGAAAACTCCTTATGATGCTGGGCATCACTTATATATTAACTACTCTTTTACTCATATTCAACCTATACGCGACAGAGCGCTATTTCTACGAACAGCAAAATCCCGGACCTGACCCGATCAATGCCACACGCGACCTTCTTTGGAGCAGCGAATGCGACATAATGACCTTTATCGCTTTTGTAGTCATCATTATTTCCGGGTCGATGATGTTCGGCGCATTGTCCGACAGGCGTTCGCGACTTAACACTTTGGAAGTCCCGGCTTCGCATACGGTGAAGTTCTTCACATGGTTTGCCGTCTATCTTCCGGTCGCAATTATAGCAATGTGGATAAGTTTCTATGCCGCGCAGATCACACGAGTCTGCTGGACCCAACTCTTCACTGACTTCGGCAGCTACGCCCACATCATCCCATTCCATAGGGTGATGCTTCTGGAAGGAGGCTTTGTGCTTGAACCTTCCGACATTTATGATGCAATGACTACGTATGGCGCGATGATTTTCATCAATTCAGTATTTGCACTTGGCAGCGTGATATTCCCCCGGCTATCATTCCTTAAAACGGCAATATCGTGCTCAATAATTTCTACGATGATCGGAGTAGCGGCTCTGCTCGGACATCTTGTCTTCTTCGGATTGCACGCAAATACCGATCCCCGCTTCGCTATCTTCGATACATTCCCGCAGCGGGAATATATTATTACGGCTGTTATGCTCTTCGGTGCCCTATGCTGCTATCTTCTCAGCTACTACCGCTTCAAGCAGACCGAAATAATCAATAGATGGTAAATCCCATAACTGAATAACCCGGCCCATAGCGCCGACATAACCAAATAACTACTAAGTTAAATATGTTTAACGAAAACGGCAAAGCAATATATCTTCAGATCGTAGATTTTATATGTGAGGAGATTCTCGCCGGTAAACTTTCAGCCGGCGAGCGACTGCCTTCTGTCCGCGAATATGCTGCCAGGATGCAAGTCAACCCCAACACTATGATGCGATCCTACGAATATCTGGCGTCACGCGATATAATCTTCAACTCGCGCGGTATCGGATATTTCCTCGGTGAAAAAGCGCGCGATATCGTAAGCCGGATGAAGCGCGACGAACTGCTTGGAAAGGAGATCAACGATATCTTCCGGCGACTTAATCTCCTCGACGTCTCCCCGGAACTCCTCAAAGAGTACTACGAAAAATATCTCGAATCACTTTAACACCCCTCCCCTCAGAATAACAGACATGAAAAAATCATCAATAATCCTCATAGCGGGCATCGGAACTCTGATAATTCTCGCCTTCATCGCTCCTTTCATCCTGATGAAGAATGATCCCCAATCCAAGCGGGAATTCACTCTCAATCGCTCGGGAGAGTCAGTGGAAATCCCTCTTAAAGGGAGCTTCTCAGCGATCCGCACCGGCATCAACGACAATCATTTTAACCTCGAACAGGCTGACTATACCCGAGAACTCTCATTGGAGATCATAGAATCCGACACTATTACTACCCCGCGCATCATAATCGACAAATCCTGGGCTTCAAACGTCACTATTGAAGTGGAGGAGGAGACTCTTTACATCGACGTCGATATGAAATCGTACAAACCCGCATCCAACAATTATTCCTATATCTTCATCCCGAACGACAACTTACAGGTAGCGTGTCTTCTGCTCCCGAAGTCCTACGGTCTGAAGACACTCAAATCGGATCGATTCGATGTAAATCTAAAGGATTTCACAGACCTATCGATCGAAGTTCCACGATTCACCGACTTCACCCTATCCAACTGTCAGGTAAAATCCCTTACCGTCATCTCGCAATAACCATATCCTCTCAACCCCATCTACTCTTCCCCTCTCCTCCTCTTCTCCTCTTTCTCCTTCTCTCATTCTCACCTTCACAACCCAAGGCTAATCATCCGACCCACATCAACATCCCGACTTAGGATACCGATGCGGGTCTTATAAAATCCTGAAGTCACTAATAGCTCTAATAGGTCAGCCCAAAAAGTAAAGAGGAATACCCTATCCTCTCATGCCATTGGTATCATCGCGAAGTTGACCGATCATACCCTATTTTTCCAATCATAAAAGATATCCCCACACTATTCTTACTTCCCTTATTTACAAAAAATCCCTCATTGAGGGACAAAAATCGGCAAAAACATCCCTCAATGAGGGATGTTTCGCCGATTCCTATAATTTAGAGATAATTTTGAGACTGTAGAATAAAACCCGTTTTAGTCAACTACCTCTAAATAATCTCGATTTAGCCAATTAAATTCGTATCTATCCGTCGGGATCTGCTCTAATGCAATACTTTACGCACCCTATTGCCTTGCCTGCATATTGTCAGTCCTCGACCGGGAGAGTCCAGACGTACGCCATCAATTGAATAGTATTCAATATTTTCCTCGACAGCTGCATTTTCTATTTTTCTTATGCCTGAAGAAAATCTTTGATAGTCAGAAAATTCTACATCTCCTCGCTTTTTGTATCCCTCTGATTCTTCCCAACTGGTATAAAAAGATACTTCACAAGTCAAAGGATACCCCTCAATATCATCATAAGCAACTCTGTTTAGACTATCATTCCATATTTCTGCAAATCCCCCGTCTGGATCTGCAATTCCATCAACAACTTCTATATTAATGCCAAACTTATCTATTAATTTATACCCGCCATATAGGTTTGCATTTACGTAGTTTTGTTTGGAAGTGGTGAAGTAACTTCCTAAATCGTCAAGATATTTAATAGTATATTTTTCACCACTAAGTGTTAATTCCACATTTCTATCATTATAATTCGCAAATGCCCATCTTTCTCCATAATAATCATCCGTCACCTTAAAACTCTTCACTCTGTTTCTGCTGTCGGGCTGATAAATGGAGGAACGGATATCACCATAATTGAAATCTATTATCTGGCCGTCTGTCTCATACCATTCGATATTATCAAATCTATATCTTAATGATAAGTCTGTTTCCCCATACGACGAAGGAGCATATTCATCAATGGCAATAGCAACCCCATTTTCATATTTGATAATCAGCTGATAGCACTTTGCGAAAGAACCGTCAAAAGTTGTTTCAAAATGACTATAACTTGTGATATTCCCATCATAATCCCTATCTATTTCTAATTTATCAGTTACGTATTCTTCTCCTGTCATCAAATTCTTTACAGAGTTTTTCACTACTAAATCTTTGAGAATATCATCATACTCTTTGAACGAAATTAATCCAGGGATAAATTCACCATTCTCACTCAAGATGAATTGATTGGCTTTTTCGACTCTTCCTAATTCATCATATTCATATACTACTTTACTAACAGTCTTACTATACGCTGACTCGATAATATATTCTTTTATCCAGCCTTCGGATGTATATTTATAAGTATCGGTTGATTCCAATATTTTCTCACCATTTACTCCGCATCCATAGGTCACGACTTTGCCGGGTTGCCACTCACCGTTGAAATACGAATTTCCGTATCCACTCAATGTATTTATTCCGACTCCAACTCTACGCGGGATTGCGGCTTTGATTTCATGCCCTCCAAGCCTCTTCTCATTAGCATATCCCGATCCCGAAATCAGACTCAGCATCAGAATTCCGATCAGAGCTACGTATTTCATTACTTTTTCCTTCATTTCTTTATTTTCTTTTATTTATCTTTTTATACTTATCCTTTTTCATTTTAAGCATCTCACGAGCGATGGACGATTTCAGATGATAGACAGGTTCGCATACCATTATTTTAAGTTTCTCATTATTAATATTTTCATCAGAGAAAACGGAAAGAGCTATTGATGCATCACGAAGATTGTAAGCGTTTGCATATAAATGTCCATCAAAGTAATCACTCTCTATTAAGGCATAACGTTCATCTATGTATTCTTGAGCATTATAGTTATAATACAATTCATCTGTGACATATATTGACGAGCCATTAAGTCCGCCGTCTTTAAAGGAAAAACCATACCAGGGAAATTGTTCCTCCGGAAGCGTATATAGCAGTTGTTGATTTTCATCTACCATTATATCTAAATGTGGAGGCATCTCAGCTTTAATTTGAGATCTTGAGGCACCCCATGTGATGATTGTATCGAAATTTTTATTCTTTGGTGTCACGGTCACCTTGCAGGTTGCTGTCTTCTCTCCCTTCCTAAGAATGATCGTAGTAACGCCAACATGATTTGCAGTAACTTTACCATTATTATCCACACTTGCCACGAAAGGATTCATGGATTCCCATTCGACGTTTTTCTCTTCCGTCTGGAGTTGAAACTCATTCTTATACTTCATGGATAAAGATGTCATATTCAGGGTCAACTGAAAGTTCCCATTTTCATCTTCCTCATCCGGATCTTCAACCCCTGGTTCCTGACTTCCTGGGTTCTGACCGGTATCTTGGTCATGCCATGGCTTATCCTTATCGGGTTCTGCCTCTGGTTCGTCTCCACAAGATGTGACCATCATTCCTGCCATAAGAAAGACAGACAGGAGAAGAAATGCTTTAATCATTTCTTTCATATTCTAAATTCTTATTTTGTTATGTTATTCTATTATTTTACAATAGCTCGCCTGCCCATTCTCTTCCAAGGTTTAAACTTCAATCTAAGTAAATCAGCTGATCCGTCTGCACGCGTAATCGTTGAATATCCATAGTTAGTGGTCGATCCGTTGAATTTCTCACTCTTTATCGTTCCATTATAATTCAACGTAAAGGAGAAGGGCCTGCTGAACTCATAGTCATCTTCATCATCTTCATATAAGTTTATGACCATTTCGTCTGGAAGATATACCGGACCATTTCCAAATAGTCCAACTGCAAACAGAACATCACAGAAATCTTCAAAATTGTATAAGAATCCGAGAGGGAACTGACGAAACCGATTTTCCTCAATTCCATACTCAATCTCTATATCAGAAGAAAAACCATATTCCTGTCCATCATTAACCTCAACCCCCTTATATGCTATATGTCTTAAATTGCCATTTCTCCATATAAAATTCTGCTCCGTTTTAAGCGATATGGTTTCCACATGATCTTTATTATGGTATTGTATTCTGCCTGAAATATCTTCAGTCATCTTGGTCAGACAATTATCCTTATCGTAAGAAAAGGTATATTTCCCGGTATCTCTCGATTGATATGAATCTGAATCGTCTATGACTGAAAATGACATTTCAGAGATAAGACCTTTTGAGAATTTAAGATTGTATTCGATTCCATCGAAATACATCTTGTTTTTGTCATAATCTATAGTTACCTCTTCACCCTCATAATCCTTAAATTTATAAGGTCTGCCATTTTCATCGTAACGGATCTTACACTCTCCTACCGATGTCACTCTTCGTCCGTCCATGTCGGAGACTCCGACATCGGGCATATCATCTTTACTGCAAGCACTCACTTGAACAAGGACCATGATGCTAAACATCATAATCCAAAAAGTTTGGAATCTTTTCATGATATTATTATTTTACTATTAGTTTTTCAACATTTTCTCCCTGACGGATAATATAGCATCCCGAAGGAAGCGATTCTACTGATTCGCGTTCAACGTTTCTACGGATAATCATTCCATCTATATTGAAAATATCCACTAATCCGGCTCCTTCATTAACCAGCGAAATATCAGAGTTGAGATGCACCTCATATTCAAAAACGAACTTTGCATCGAAATTCTGTCTGCCTGTGAAGCGTCCGGTAACAAGACTCTTATGCATTCCGACCTCCGTCTCCAATGCAGGAAAATCTATTATTTCAAGTTGATAATCAGGAATGTTACACTCAAAATTTACCTGAGGATAGGTAGTTCCCTCCAAGAAATCCTTATTATCGGGAATTGCCATAGGCAAAATTTCTCCATATTCTTTATATTCAGCATATTCTTCTACGTCAGGTACATAAAAAGATTCTGAGCCTCTCCAGTAGAATGCCGATGTCTTTTGAGGAGCCATTAATGGAAGTAGGACTATATCTTTAAGCGTTGGTGAATGAAAACTTCTCCATTCCAAGAGTTTGACATTTTCAGGAATCACTATAAATTCCAACGCTGTATTCTCAAAGGCAGCCATCCAAATTGCCGAAAGCGAAGAAGGAAAATAAATCTCCTCTAAAGATGTGCAATCCATAAATGCACTTCCTCCTATTTCCTCGATAGCATTACCCAAGGTTACATTTTTCAAAGAACTGTTATTCTTAAATAAATTATCCGGTATCCTTTTTACTTTATTTCCGAAAATACAATTCTCAATTGCTGACCCTATATCAAAATGTGTGGAAATAAATTTGATATTTGCATTCTCAGCATTCCATCTCAAAATCTTTAGTTTCCTGCATAAAGCGAATAACTCCCAACTATATAATTCCTTGAGTCCTTCACCTATGATAAGTTCTTCGAGATTTGGACAGTTATATATAGCGTTGTATCCTATAATTTCTACATTATCCGGGATACTTAGAATCTTTATCCCGGATTTTTCAAAAGCACTTTCATTGATCAAGATAAGAGACTCCGGCAAATCTATATTTTTCAGATTAGTACAGTCGTACACAAAATAACCCGGCAGCATGGTGACGTTATCGCCGAATGTAATCTTTCTTAGAGCAGATGAAAACATGCTACTCTTATAATTCTCCGGAATTGTCTCTATCTCCTTTGCATTCCATACTACCTCGTTTAAGGATTGGCAACCGGAGAAAGCACGCATCCCAACATAAAATACTGACTCAGGAATCACCACTTTCTCAAGCCTGTTATTACCCTCAAACATATAATCTCTTATTCCCCGTGTCCCGGGCTTAAATTCTATGACAATCTCATCAAAGGAATTATCAGGAGTATACATATATGCTGCGTTATCAATATAGACCACTTCCCCAACCGGTTGCTCCGCTACCCATGCGGTACCTGCGAAGGCTTTGTTACCAACATATTCAATGCTTCCTTTTGTGGTTATATTAATTAAAGATGAGACAGACATGAACGTCTCATCGGGCACTATTTTCACCTCCGACCCAAAATTAACAGTCTCTACTCCGCTGCCTACAAAGACTCCACGATATTGATTATTAATCCAATGATTATAGGGATTAACTTTGCAATCAACAGCATTCCAATTAAGTGTCTTGATATTGCGACATGCTCCGAAACTATTGACCTGAATAGACTTCAGATTGCGGGGTAGCGTTATTTCTTCAAGTCCGAAACAAGAATAAAAAACACATCCTAACTCTGACCCCCCATTATCCCCAATTCTTTCTAAAGATTCAGGAAAAGTTATATTCTTAATACTTTGACAGTTATAGAAGGCTTTATTTTCTATAGCAATCAGCCCTTCCGGTAATGAGACTGTTTCTATATTGATATAATCACTAAAGCTATCGCTTCCGACAGTTGTAATTCCTCGTTCGATTACGACATGCTTGATCATATCCTTCAGATCATACCATCCGGGATAATTACCCACACGATAGTCATAATTAGTCATAGCGCCTTCTCCGGAGATTGTAAGCGTATAGTCGGAGGATGAATAGGTCCAGTAAGCTTCGGCTCCGCATCCTCCACTGCGGGCGAAAGTCTGAAGACTGGAAAGAAGGAGCATTAGCATTGATAACGCAATCAAAATCCTTAACTTCATTTTATAGTTAGGTTGAATGCTCTTCAGATTCCCCGGACAGAGCGGTATTAATAAAAAAAGCGTAGGAATCTGTATCAGTAACCGTCCTACACTCTGAGGCTTCTCGCATTGCCCTATCTATGTCGGACGGCAACCTGCAGAAGCCCACGCTCGTATATGCAATGATCGTATCGACCCAATTCTCTCACGAGAACACCGGGCCGATAGCGGATATCACATATCCACGGGCATCTACCGTTGCTCAACCCTTGACATAGATATGAAATTTTGCGAGAATTTCAGAGTGCCAAGAATCAGCGCGGATAAACGCTTTTAATCACAAAAATCAGACAATCATTTGATTGTCAATTTTGCATATCCCACCCCACTTATCCCCTGCAGGGGCTTCTGCGATGAGATTTGCATTGCAAAGTTATAAAAATAATTTAATAATCCCAAATCAGTCAAAAATTTTCCTACCTATTTGATTGTAAAAAGGAAACCGCGACGGGGATGCCATCGCGGTTTTTGTATCGCAGATCCGGGAAGTCCGGATCGATTGAGTCTGAATTACTCTGCTGTCTTTTCTTCTGCTGCGGGAGCTTCTGCGGCAGGAGCAGCTGCAGATTTCTTGCGGCTGCGGCGAGTTGCTTTCTTCTTGGGAGCGGCTTCAAGCATTGCTTCGTTGAAGTCTACGAACTCGATCATGCACATTTCTGCATTGTCACCGAGACGATGACCTGTCTTGAGGATACGAAGGTATCCACCCGGACGCTCCGCAACCTTATCGGCGATAACACCGAAAAGTTCCTTGACAGCTTCCTTGTTCTGAAGATAGCTGAAGACCAGACGACGATTAGCCATGTCGTCTTTCTTCGAGCGAGTGATGATGGGCTCGGCAAACATGCGCAGAGCTTTAGCCTTGGCTACAGTCGTGAAGATGCGCTTGTGCATGATCAGCGAGATGGCCATGTTTGACAGAAGCGCTTCGCGATGGCCTTTCTTACGGCTGAGGTGATTGAATTTTTTATTATGTCTCATCGCTTGTTACTCTTTATCTAATTTATATTTGGAGATGTCCATCCCGAAGGTCAGGTTAAGGTTGGCAAGAAGCTCATCCAGTTCAGTGAGTGACTTGCGGCCGAAATTGCGGAACTTCAAGAGATCATTCTTATTGAAGACTACAAGTTCGCCCAGAGTCTCTACCTCTGCACTCTTCAGGCAGTTGAGGGCACGGACGCTGAGGTCCATATCCGCAAGCTTGGTCTTGAGAAGTTGGCGCATATGGAGCACCTCCTCATCAAATTCTTCCGGATCCTCATCCTGCTTATTCTCCATGGTCATCTTCTCGTCTGAGAAGAGCATGAAATGATGGATCAATATCTTGGCGGCTTCCTTAAGGGCATCCTTCGGAAGAATAGAGCCATCAGTGGTGACTTCGAGGAGAAGTTTCTCATAGTCGGTCTTCTGCTCGACGCGATAGTTCTCGACGGAGTATTTCACATTCTTGATGGGAGTGTAGATTGAGTCGATCGCTATGACTGCAGGATCGGCATCGCCAATCATCTCGCGGTTTTCATCAGCGGGGACCCAACCGCGACCCTTATTGATTGTGAACTCCATCTTGAAACTTGCGTTGGGATCAAGATGGCAGATGACGAGTTCGGGATTGAGGACTTCAAAGCCCGTCAGCACCTTACCCAGATCGCCAGCCTTGAGAACGTCAGTTCCGGAGACTGTCACCTCGGCTTTTTCAGCTTCGATATCCAGAGTCAGCTGCTTGAAGCGTACCTGCTTGAGGTTAAGGATCATGTTGATGACATCCTCTTTTACTCCCGGAATTGTGTCAAGTTCGTGTGCTACTCCTTCAATCTTGATGGAGTTGATGGCGAAACCGCTCAGCGACGACAGAAGGATGCGTCGGAGTGCGTTGCCGATGGTCTGGCCGTAACCGGGTTCAAGAGGACGGAATTCAAACTTGCCGAATGAATTATCCGCCTCAAGCATGATGACCTTCTCGGGCTTTTGAAATGCTAAAATTGCCATTGGTCTCTATTGTTTATTATTTAGAATACAACTCGACAATTAACTGTTCCTTAATTGTCTCGGGGATATCCTCACGTGTGGGGACGTGGAGGAAGCGTCCTGACTTGGAGCTTTCGTCCCATTCGATCCAGGGATACTTGCTATGGTTGAAGCCTGCAAGTGCATCGGCGATCACTTCGAGAGATTTGGATTTCTCGCGGACACCGACTACGTCGCCGGGCTTAACCTGATAAGAAGCGATGTTGACAACATGGCCGTTGACTGTGATGTGCTTGTGAAGCACGAGCTGGCGGGCTGCCGGACGGCTGGGAGCTATACCCAGACGATATACTACATTGTCAAGGCGGCTTTCGAGAAGCTGAAGAAGCACCTCACCGGTAATACCCTTAGTGCGGGCTGCTTTCTCAAAGAGGTTGCGGAACTGGCGTTCCAACACTCCATAAGTATATTTAGCTTTCTGCTTCTCACGGAGCTGGATGCCATACTCCGAAGTTTTCTTACGACGATTGACGCCGTGCTGGCCCGGCGGATAGTTCTTCTTTGCCAGAACTTTATCCTCGCCATAGATGGCCTCGCCGAATTTACGGGCGATTTTTGATTTGGGACCTGTGTATCTTGCCATTTTAATTTTATCTTTTTGAGGAGTTTACTCATTCGTGCCCATCTGACTTTGCAAGCCGCCAAAGCGCAGCCGCGACCATCGAGAGAAAGTTACCATCTGATTCGCTTCGCCCGTCTCTCATCCTCTTTCTCTCACGAGCGATCGGAAGAAAGACTATTCGGTTGAGGCGTCGACATCATTATTGTGATGGTCTATTCGCTTTATTATCGGCTTATTACTGCCCTATGGGAATACTCAAATGAAGCAATTCCTTTTTGATTGAAGATGATTGAGTCTATTATGAATTTCTGAAGATAATTCGAGATTATTAAACTCTTCTTCTCTTCGGGGGGCGACATCCGTTGTGGGGAAGCGGAGTTACGTCCACGATTTCTACTACCTCGATGCCGGCGCCGTGCACGGTGCGGATTGCGGATTCGCGGCCGTTGCCCGGGCCTTTCACATACGCCTTAACCTTGCGGAGGCCAAGATCGTAAGCGACCTTTGCGCAATCCTGCGCTGCCATCTGAGCGGCATAGGGAGTATTCTTCTTTGAGCCACGGAAGCCCATCTTGCCTGCGGATGACCAGGAGATAACCTGACCCTCTGAGTTGGCAAGACATACGATGATGTTGTTGAAGGAGCTGTGAACGTGAAGCTGACCCATTGCGTCAACCTTGACGTTACGCTTCTTAGCTGCAGCTGTCTTTTTTGCCATGTTACTTTATTATTTAGTAGCTTTCTTCTTGTTAGCGACTGTTTTCTTACGGCCCTTACGTGTGCGGGCATTGTTCTTGGTGCTCTGGCCACGGACGGGAAGACCGATACGATGGCGGATGCCACGGTAGCAGCCGATGTCCATGAGGCGCTTGATGTTGAGCTGGATTTCTGTGCGGAGGTCACCCTCTACTTTGTGATCCGCCTGGATCACTTCACGCACTGCGGCTGCCTGGGCGTCAGTCCAGTCCTTGACCTTGATGTCTCTGTCGACTCCGGCCTTGCTAAGGATTGAATTGGCTGCGCTGCGGCCAATTCCGAAGATGTAGGTAAGGGCGATTTCGCCTCGTTTGTTCTGCGGCAAATCTACGCCGACAATTCTTACTGCCATATTTCTATGCTTCGATTTTTTGGATGATTAGCCCTGACGTTGTTTCAACTTCGGGTTCTTTTTGTTGATTACATAAAGGCGGCCTTTCCGGCGTACGATCTTACTGTCCGGAGTGCGCTTTTTGATTGATGCTCTGACTTTCATATATTTTGATGTCGTTGTGGTTTATTTGTATCTGAAAGCGATTCTTCCCTTGCTGAGATCATAAGGTGACATTTCAACCTTTACCTTGTCGCCGGGAAGGATCTTGATGTAATGCATTCTCATCTTGCCTGAGATATGGGCTGTGATCTCATGCCCGTTCTCGAGCTCGACCTTGAACATAGCGTTGGAAAGCGCTTCAAGAATTACACCATCAATTTCGATTGCAGCTTGTTTTGCCATATTTGAATTATTAGCTTGGTATGAGTTATTATCCGGTTCAGAACTCGCGGCCTTTGGATCTCAGGACTTCTTCAACGTATTTAAAAGTCGTCAGAATCTCCGGGTCCTCGGGAGTGATGAGTATCTGATGCTCGAAGTGCGCGGAAGGTTTACGGTCGCGGGTGCGACATTGCCAGCCGTCTCTTTCGATTACGATATTTTTGCTTCCCATGTTAATCATCGGCTCGATGCAGATCTCCATGTTCGGCTTCAGCACGGGTCCTGTGCCACGACGTCCGTAATTTGGCACTTCCGGATCTTCATGCATCTTATGGCCGATGCCGTGACCACACATCTCACGGACCACACTATATCCTGCGCGCTCGCAATATGTCTGGACAGCGTTGGCTATATCTCCTACTCTCTTTCCGCCGCGTGCCGCCTCGATTCCCACGTATAGGGATTCCTTGGTGACCTTAAGCAATCGCTCCGTCTTCTCGTCGATCTGTCCGACAGCGAATGTATAGCAGCTGTCGCCGTGCATGCCGTTGAGTTCGACTACGCAGTCTGTGCCTATGATGTCCCCCTCGCGAAGAGCGTAATTGGAAGGGAATCCATGGACTACAGTCTCATTGACTTCGATGCAGAGTGTGCCGGGAAATCCGCCGTACCCCAAGCAAGCGGGCTTACCCCCGTTATCGAGGATAAACTCGCGTGCTATGGTATCCAGCCGCATTGTCGTCACTCCCGGCTCTATCCATTTGGCGACTTCGCCAAGAGTGCGGCTCACGAGATCGCAGGCCGCGCGCGACAATTCGATTTCTTCCGGTGTCTTGAGATATATCATATCGTCTTGGATGATACTCTTACCTTAAAACGTTGTTACAATCTATTTCAATTAGAATACGCCTTTACCTGTCGTGCGGCCTTGGATGCGTCCGTCCTTCATAAGACCGTCATAGTGACGCATCAGCAGATGGCCCTCGATGATACGCAATGTATCAAGGATAACGCCGACAAGGATCAGCAGCGATGTGCCACCGAAGAATTGAGCGAAACTTCTGTTAAGACCGCAGACATAGGCGATCGAGGGCAGGATTGCCACGATGCCGAGGAAGATAGATCCGGGAAGAGTGATACGCGACATGATGGAATCGAGATATTCCACAGTCGGCTTGCCGGGCTTGATGCCGGGGATAAAGCCGTTGTTGCGTTTCATGTCTTCCGCCATCTGCTGCGGACGCACTGTGATTGCAGTGTAGAAATATGTGAAGGCTACGATCATCAGGAAGTAGATGATATTGTAAGTCCAGCTATACATATTTGTCAGCGAACCCCAGAAGCCGGTGTGGCTTGTGGAGAAGCCTGCTACAGTCACAGGGATAAACATGATTGCCTGAGCGAAGATGATCGGCATTACGCCGGCCGCATTCACTTTCAGGGGGATGTACTGGCGCGCACCACCGTATTGCTTGTTGCCTACGACACGCTTTGCGTACTGCACGGGCACCTTGCGGGTACCCTGCACGAGCAATACTGCTCCTGCGATCACTGCAAGCAGGATGACGATCTCGAGCAGGAAGATTACCAGGCCGCCACCGGCTGAGTTCATCAGACGCTGAGTGAATTCCTGGAAGAAAGCTTCCGGCAGACGGGCGATGATACCGATAAGGATGATGAACGAGATACCGTTGCCGACACCCTTCTGGTCGATTCTTTCGCCGAGCCACATGATGAACATCGATCCGGCTGCAAGCACGATCGTCATGAAGACTACCGTCCAGAAGCCCATATCCACGTAGCCTCCGGCCGCTGTCACCTGATATTTCAGATTCATCAGATACGCCGGACCCTGAAGAAGCAGGATAAGAACTGTGAGATAACGGGTATACTGGTTGAGCTTCATTCGGCCGCTCTCACCCTCACGCTGCATCTTCTGGAATGCGGGAAGCACCATGCCGAGCAACTGAATTACGATCGATGCCGTAATATAGGGCATGATACCGAGGGCGAAAATTGAAGCCTGGGAGAATGCGCCGCCCGAGAACATATCGAGAAGCTGCATCAGGCCATCCGAAGTGAAGTTCTTCAGCGCCATGAGTGAATCCGGGTTGATGCCCGGAAGGACTACATAGCAACCGAAGCGGTAGATCACCACAAGCAGCAGAGTGATGCCGATGCGGTGACGCAGATCTTCTACGCTCCAGATATTTTTAATTGTTTGAGAGAATCCCATTTTATGTCAGTTATTTTTTGACCACGCTTCCGCCGGCTGCCGTGATGGCTTCTTCCGCCTTTTTGGAGAACGCGTCAGCTTCGACTTCAAGTTTACGAGTGAGCTCGCCGTTGCCGAGAATCTTTACGAGGCAATTCTTAGCCACGAGGCCGGCGTTGCGGAGTTCCTCCACGCCGATCTTTTCGAGATTCTGCGCTGCTGCAAGAGCTTCGAGAGCATCAAGGTTAATAGCCTTGTACTCTTTGCGATTGATATTCTTGAAGCCGAATTTGGGGACACGGCGCTGAAGAGGCATCTGGCCACCTTCGAAGCCGATTTTGCGACTGTAGCCCGAACGGGATTTCGCACCTTTGTGACCGCGGGTCGAAGTGCCACCGTAGCCGGAGCCGGGACCGCGACCTATGCGTTTGTTCTTCTTATTGCTGCCGGGAGCGGGTTGAAGATTATGAAGTTCCATTTTCTTGCTTACTTTAGATCTGATTGTTAGAGAGTTGTCACTGCTACAAGATGACTTACAGCCTTTACCATGCCGCGAATTGAAGCATTGTCCTCATGGACTACTGTCTGATTCATCTTCTTAAGGCCGAGAGCGTCCAGTGTGCGCTTCTGCACAGCCGGGCAGTTGATGCGGCTCTTGATCTGTTTGATTGCTATCTGTGCCATTTCGGATCTTGATCTTATTTGCCGTTAAACACTTTTTCGACCGGAATACCGCGCACTGCAGCAACCTGCGCCGGCGAGCGAAGTTCGCCAAGTGCTTCGATAGTGGCCTTTACAAGGTTGTGGGGGTTGGAAGAACCCTTTGATTTTGCAAGCACGTCAGTGATGCCTACGCTTTCAAGCACAGCACGCATTGCGCCGCCGGCCTTTACTCCGGTACCCTCGGAAGCAGGCTTCAGGAAGACGCGTGAACCGCCGAACTTCGCTGCCTGTTCGTGAGGAATTGTGCCTTTGTGAACCGGCACACGGATAAGATTCTTCTTGGCTGCGTCTACGCCCTTGGCGATAGCGGCCTGCACTTCATTGGCTTTGCCGAGGCCCCAGCCTACTACGCCGTCTTCATTGCCGACTACGACGATGGCTGCGAAACTGAAAGCGCGTCCGCCTTTTGTAACCTTGGTCACACGGTTGATGGCCACGAGACGGTCCTTCAGATCGAGATCATTAGTGGATTTTACTCTATTTGTCTTTGCCATGATTTCTTTTAGAATTTAAGACCGGCCTCACGCGCTGCGTCGGCCAATGATTTTACTCTGCCGTGGAAAAGATAACCGTTACGGTCAAATACGACTGTCGTGATGCCTTTCTCGAGCGCTTTCTTTGCGATCTCTGCGCCTACTTTGGCTGCCACCTCCGACTTCGTGCCTCCTTCAAGACCCTTGGAAGAAGCTGCGACCAGTGTTGCGCCGGCAAGGTCATCGATTACCTGCACATAGATGCCCTTGTTGGAGCGGAAGACGCTCATGCGCGGACGCTCTGCAGTGCCGGATATTTTACCGCGAATGCGGGTTTTGATTTTATTTCTTCTTGCGATTTTTGATACCATTGCTTCCTAATTTTATTATTTAGCATTTGCGGACTTGCCGGATTTGCGACGAATGATCTCGCCCACAAATTTGATACCTTTACCCTTATAGGGCTCGGGCTTGCGGAGCGAACGGATCTTGGCGCATACCTGGCCGAGAAGCTGCTTGTCGGCGCTCTCAAGAATGATAAGAGGATTCTTGTTGCGCTCGGACTTTGCCTCTACCTTGATCTCTTTAGGAAGTTTGATGAAGATGGCGTGGGAGAAACCGAGTGCGAGTTCGAGCACCTGGCCCTGGGATGTTGCACGGTAACCTACGCCTACGAGTTCCATCTCTTTCTTATAACCTTCCGATACGCCTACCACCATGTTGTGGATGAGGGCACGATAGAGACCGTGCTGAGCGCGGTGTTCGCGCTGATCGTCGGGACGTGTCACTACTACGTGGCCGTCTTCTACCGCTACGTGGATATCGGGGTTGATCTCTTGCGACAGCTCGCCCTTGGGGCCCTTAACTGTCACTACATTGCCATTTACCTGGACTGTCACGCCGGCAGGTATCTCAATCGGGGCTTTACCTATTCTTGACATTTCTGATACCTCCTATTAATAAACGTAACATAATACTTCGCCGCCGACCTTGAGGTCTTTAGCTTCCTTGTTGGTCATCACACCCTTCGAAGTCGAAAGGATTGCGATTCCGAGGCCGTTAAGCACGCGGGGCATGTCTTTGTAGCCTGTGTACTGACGGAGACCGGGACGCGAAATGCGCTTGAGGTCTTTGATCGCGTTGATCTTGTCGATCGGATCGTACTTGAGGGCGATCTTGATTGTGCCCTGCGGATTCTGGCCCTCCTCGAACTTATAGTTCAGGATATAGCCTTGGTCGAAAAGGATTTTAGTGATCTCCCTTTTCATCTTTGATGAGGGAACCTCCACCACGCGGTGTCCGGCATGGATGGCGTTTCTCAATCTCGTCAAATAATCTGCTATTGGATCAGTCATTTTTTTGGATTGTTAAATTGATTCAGATTTTCTGAACAATATTTAATACTCACGTGTGTCAATGGGCTTACCGACAAGGTCGCCCTTGCCAATAAGCTCAAAAACTTTGCAAAGATACTCGGAATTTCCGATATATCAAAATTTTGCGCCTATAAATTAATGTTTTGGCACTTATTTTTCAAATTTTTGGGGATTCCTCGTGCTGCGGAAGAGTAAAAACGAAAAAAAGCGCCACCCGGATTCCGGATGACGCTTCGTATGATCTTGATTGATTTTACGTCGGATTTTACCAGCTTGCTTTCTTAACGCCGGGGATCAGACCAGCGGATGCCATTTCACGGAATTGGATACGCGAAATGCCAAACTGACGCATATATCCTTTCGGACGGCCGGTAAGAGTGCAACGGTTGTGAAGACGCACCTTGGATGCATTCTTCGGGAGTTTCTGAAGCTTGGTGAGCGCTTCGTAGTCGATGTTACCCTCGGCGTCGGCCAGAGCGGCCTTCTTGAGAGCAGCTTTCTTCTCAGCGTATTTGGCCACCATCTTCTGGCGCTTTACCTCACGCGCCTTCATTGATTCTTTTGCCATATTTTATCGAGGGTTATTTATTTTCGTGTTTGAACGGAAGACCGAATTTCTTAAGAAGTGCGAAGCCTTCTTCGTCGGTCGGAGCAGAAGTAACAAACGTGATGTTCATACCCTGCAGTTTGGGAACACTGTCGATGTTGATCTCGGGGAAGATGATCTGCTCCTGAATGCCGAGTGTATAGTTGCCGCGGCCATCGAGCTTGGAGTTGATACCCTTGAAGTCGCGGATACGGGGAAGAGCAACCTTCACGAGACGCTCCAGGAATTCATACATCTTGTCCTTGCGGAGTGTGACCATAGCGCCGATGGGCATTTTCTTACGGAGCTTGAAGTTGGAGATATCCTTCTTCGAGAGAGTGGGCACGGCTTTCTGACCTGTGATGGCAGTAAGCTCGTTGAGAGCAGTCTCGATGAGTTTCTTATCCTGGGTTGCAGCGCCGAGGCCCTGGTTGATCACGATCTTTTCCAGACGGGGCACCTGCATTACAGTGCTATAGTTGAACTCCTTCTGAAGTTCGGGAACGATGCGTTCCTTGTAGTCATTTCCAAGTGTCGTGCTCATTATTTGATCTCCTCTCCAGATTTTTTAGCGATTCTTACCAGTTTGCCTGCTTCGTTGAGCTTGCGGCCGACGCGGGTCGGCTTGCCGGTCTTGGGATCGAGCGGATTAAGCTTGGATATGTGAAGCGGGGCTTCCATTTTTACGATTCCTCCCTGAGGATATTTTGCATTGGGCTTCATGCTCTTGGAGATGATATTGATGCCCTCTACAATAGCGCGCTCCTTTTTGGGGAACACTTCGAGCACACGGCCGGTCTTACCCTTGTCGTCACCAGAGTTGACGTAGACCGTATCGCCCTTCTTGATATGTAATTTTGCCATTGTTGACTTGATAAGTTTAAGACGTTATTAAAGTACCTCCGGCGCGAGGGACACGATCTTCATATTAGTGCCGCGAAGCTCACGCGCAACGGGGCCGAAGATACGAGTGCCGCGAAGTTCGCCGGCATTGTTGAGAAGTACGCAAGCGTTGTCGTCGAAACGGATGTAGGAGCCGTCGGGACGGCGGATTTCCTTCTTCGTGCGGACAACTACCGCTTTGCTGACTGTGCCCTTCTTAACGTCAGACGAAGGGATGGTGCTCTTTACTGTAACGACGATTATGTCGCCAACCGAAGCGTAGCGACGGCCTGTGCCGCCAAGAACATGAATGCAGAGCGCTTCTTTCGCACCACTGTTATCTGCAACTGTCAAACGTGATTCACTCTGGATCATAGTTACTTAACTTTTTCGATTATTTCTACGAGTCTCCATCTCTTGGTCTTGCTCAAGGGGCGAGTCTCCATCAGGCGAACTGTATCACCGATCGAGCATTCGTTGTTCTCGTCATGAGCATGATACTTTTTTGTCTTGTTGACAAACTTACCATAGATAGGGTGCTTCTCTTTCCACTTGATTTCGACAGTGATTGTCTTGTCGCACTTGTTGCTCGAAACAACCCCGATTCTCTCTTTTCTTAAATGTCTCTTTTCTTCCATTTTTTAAAAATTCTTTTCGGGGGTGATTACTTGGAAGCTGCCTCAGCAATTTCCTTCTGGCGCAACACTGTCTTCAGTCGGGCAATCTCCTTGCGATCTTTTGTGATCTTGGAGGGATTGTCGATGGGAGATATCGCGTGCGCTACTTTCAATTCACGATAAGCCTTCTCGGAAGCTTCGATCTGAGCGCGGAGTTCCGGAATGCTTAATTCCTTGATTTCTTCCTTTTTCATTTGTAGTTTTTTACTTTCTTGGATTGCGAAATCTGCGCCCCTACGCCAAGCATACAGGCACAGAAATTCAATTCGACCGCAAAATTAATGAAAATATTTTAATTATCAGCTATTTTCATCATCTTTTCTGCCGTTTTCCCTGAATTTTCCGCATTTTTAACGATTTTTCTCCTTAGAAACCCCTACTCCCCTATCCATAAGAAAAGCCCGATAAGGATTTTGTCTTCCTTGCCGGGCTTTTCTGAGTTTATGCGATTGTCGGATTAAACGTTCTGGCTGGGATCATAATCGCGGCGCACTACAAACTTCGTGATGACGGGAAGTTTCTGAGCTGCCAGGCGAAGTGCTTCCTTAGCGATGTCATAGCTTACGCCCTCGACTTCGATAAGGATACGTCCGGGAGTGACGGGCGCAACGAATCCTTCGGGGTTACCTTTACCTTTACCCATGCGGACCTCAGCGGGTTTCTTAGTGATGGGCTTATCGGGGAAGATGCGGATCCAGATCTGACCCTGACGCTGCATGTAGCGGGTCACGGCGATACGTGCGGCCTCGATCTGACGGCCGGTGATCCATTTCGACTCCAAAGTCTTGATGCCAAACGAGCCGAAGGCGAGCTGATTGCCTCTCTGAGCCTCACCTTTCATGCGGCCCTTTTGCGAACGGCGGTATCTGGTTCTTTTAGGTTGTAACATGATTATATCTGTTAATTGGAGTGAATACTACTTTTAACGGTTATTGTTCTTCTTGTTGCGGAAGCCGCCCTTACGGCCGCCACCCTGGGGGCGTCCGGGCTCTTTCTGTCCGATGGCGTATGAGGGAGTAAGCTCCTTCTTGCCATAGATTTCGCCGCGGCAGATCCATACTTTTACGCCGAGGATACCGACTTTCGTCAACGCTTCTACCAAAGCGTAGTCGATATCAGCACGCAGAGTGTGGAGCGGAGTGCGACCTTCCTTGAACATTTCAGAACGAGCGATTTCAGCACCATTGAGACGGCCGGATACCTGCACCTTGATGCCTTCGGCACCCATGCGCATTGTAGACTGGATAGCCATCTTGATCGCGCGGCGGTAAGCCACCTTGTTTTCGATCTGACGAGCAATATTGCTTGCCACGATTTCTGCATCCAGTTCCGGGCGCTTGATCTCATAGATGTTGATCTGGACTTCCTTGCCGGTCAACTTCTTGAGTTCCTCCTTGAGAGCGTCGACATCCTTGCCACCCTTACCGATGATCATACCGGGGCGGGAAGTGCAGATAGTGACAGTCACCATTTTGAGGGTACGCTCGATGATGATTCTTGAAACGCTTGCCTTGGCAAGACGAGTGCGGAGATACTTACGGATCTTGGAGTCCTCAAGGAGGGTCTCACCGTATTTCTTGCCGCCATACCAGTTTGAGTCCCAACCGCGGATTACACCCAGGCGATTGCTTATCGGATTAACTTTCTGTCCCATCTTGCGATCAATTGTTTTCGTTATTAATAGTATCCACGTAGATAGTCACGTGGTTGGAGCGTTTGCGGATACGATAGCCGCGGCCCTGCGGAGCGGGGCGGAGACGCTTGAGCATGGGAGCTGCGTCTACGAAGATTGTCTTTACGTAGAGTTCGCCGGCCTCTGCCTTGCGATCGTTTTTCTGTTCCCAGTTGGCAATAGCCGAGCGGAGAAGTTTCTCCACGCGGTTTGACGCCTCTTTATTGGAGAATTTGAGGATGCCGAGGGCCTTGAAAACCTCCTGACCGCGCACCATATCTACGACGAGGCGCATCTTGCGGGGAGAAGTAGGCACATTGCGGAGCTTTGCGAAATATTCGCTTTTGCGAGCCTCCTTAATGGCATCTGCTGATTTTCTTTTTCTTAAACCCATTGTATTGAATTTCTATTTTTTCGGTTTGTTATAGGGCCATTATTTCTTCTTATTGCCTCCGTGGCCACGGAAGGTACGTGTCGGCGCGAACTCGCCGAGCTTGTGGCCTACCATGTTTTCTGTCACGTAGACGGGGATGAACTTGTTACCATTGTGCACTGCGAAAGTGTGGCCTACGAAGTCAGGGGAGATCATGGAAGCACGGCTCCAGGTCTTGATGACCGACTTTTTACCGCTTTCTTCCATAGCAGCCACTTTCTTTTCGAGCTTTACGCTGATAAATGGTCCTTTTTTAAGCGAACGACTCATAGTTGTCTCTTTTTATCAAATTTTATTTCTTTCTTCTTTCAATGATATACTTCGAAGAATGTTTCTTCGGAGAACGTGTCTTCAGGCCCTTGGCATAAAGACCGGTGCGAGAACGGGGATGGCCACCGCTCTGACGACCTTCACCACCACCCATCGGGTGATCGACAGGGTTCATAACGACACCACGGTTGTGGGGACGACGGCCCTGCCAACGGGAGCGGCCGGCTTTACCGCTGCTCTCAAGAGAGTGCTCGGAGTTGCCGACTACGCCTACAGTGGCGCGGCATGAAAGAAGCACCTTGCGGGTTTCACCCGAAGGCAATTTGATGATCGCGTAGTCACCTTCGCGAGAGGTCAACTGAGCGAACGTGCCGGCGGAGCGAGCCATGCTCGCGCCCTGACCGGGCTTGAGTTCGATACAATGGATGAGCGTACCGACGGGAATTTTCGAAAGGGGAAGAGTATTGCCGACTTCGGGGGCAACGTCTTCACCGCTCATTACGATCTGACCTACTTCCAGTCCGTTAGGAGCGATCATGTAAGCCTTGGAGCCATCCTTGTAATAAAGGAGTGCGATGCGTGCGGAGCGGTTGGGATCGTACTCGATAGTCTTCACGACAGCGGGCACGCCGTCGTTGATACGCTTGAAGTCGATGAGACGCAATTTTCTCTTATGACCACCGCCACGATAGCGGGTGCTCAGATGACCGGAAGAGTTACGGCCGCCGGTCGAACGCTTGCCGACGATAAGAGATTTCTCTGGTGCGTTAGCAGTCGATTTGCAAAGTTTAGTCTCGCCATTTACCTTGACGTTCTCTTCGCGTTTGAACACACCAATAATCTTGTGTCTTTGGCCCGGTGTTGTGGGCTTGAATTTTTTTACTGCCATTGGAACGTTTAAATATTGCTGTAGTAATCGATTGTCTGACCCTCAGCTACGGTCACGTAAGCCTTCTTGTAAGCGGGCTTCTGACCGCGGATGAGGCCGGCCTTTGTATAGCGGGCTTTACGCTTGCCTGCATAGTTGGCCGTGTTAACTCTTACGACGCGTACATTGTAGAGCTTCTCTACGATGTCTTTGATCTGAAACTTGTTGGCCTCGGGAGACACAGCGAAAGTATAGCAGTTCTGCTTTTCGCTGTAGGCGGTGGCCTTTTCAGTCACGATAGGTTTGATATCGATTTTCATTTCTTCTGATCTCCGTGGGGTTTAAAGTTGATTAAGAACGTTTACGCTGTCTTCTGTAAGAAGGATGGCGTCAGTGTTGAGCACTGTGTAGGCGTTCAGGTCCATTGCACGCTGAAGAAGCGCATTGGGCACGTTGCGAACTGAAAGAAGCACGTTTTCGTCCTTCTCGGGAAGAACTACGAGCACCTTCTTATTCTCAAGCTTGAAGCTCTTTGCCATTTCCATGTAGCTCTTTGTGCGGGGAGCCTCAAATGTGAAGTTCTCTACTACGAAGAGGTTGGGAACTTTTGCAGTCAGAGCGATCTTGCGGGCAAGCGCCTTCTGCTTCTTGTTAATTTTAGAGCGGTAGTCGCGCGGACGCGGACCGAAAACTGTGCCGCCACCGCGGAGAAGCGGAGAGTTGATATCGCCTCGACGTGCGCCGCCGCCGCCCTTCTGACGGATAAGCTTGCGGGTCGAACCGGAGATTTCAGAACGCTCCTTGCTCTTATGTGTGCCCTGACGCTGGTTAGCGAGGAACTGCTTCACGTCGAGATAGAGAGTGTGCTCTGCATTACCCTCAGTAAGGTCGCGGCCAAACACTTCATCATTCAGGGTCACCTTGCGACCCGTGTCTTCACCTTTGATGTTATATACTGCTACTTCCATTATTTCTCAACTGAAACGATTGAACCTTTGGGTCCGGGGATGGAACCCTTGATAATTAAAAGATTGTGTTCGGGGAGAACCTTGATTACCTGAAGGTTCTGCACTGTCACACGCTCATTGCCCATCTGGCCGGCCATACGCAGACCCTTGAACACTTTAGCTGGATAGGAGCAGGCACCGATTGAACCGGGAGCGCGAAGACGGTTGTGCTGGCCATGGGTCTTCTGACCTACGCCGCCGAAACCGTGACGCTTAACCACGCCCTGGAAGCCTTTACCTTTGCTTGTGCCGACTACGTCGACAAAAGCTCCTTCCTGGAAGAGATCTACTGTCAGTGTGTCTCCAAGTGCAGGGGTAGTCTCAAACGACTTGAACTCGGCCAAGTGGCGCTGCGGAGTTACTCCGGCTTTCGAGAAGTGGCCTGCTTCTGCCTTATTGGTATGCTTCTCCTTCTTGTCCTGGAAGCCTACCTGCACAGCTTCATAGCCGTCCTTTTCGATAGTCTTGATCTGAGTAACAACACAAGGACCTACTTCGATAACAGTGCACGGCACGTTTTTGCCGTCGGCACTGAAAACGGATGTCATTCCGATTTTTTTTCCTAATAATCCTGGCATTTCTACTGTTTGGATTGTGAAGCATTGCGAGTCGAATTCCGGGGTCGGCCCAGCCTTCCTCCACAAGAGGCTTCGATTGCTTATTACTTGGTATTTATTAAGTTTACTTATTTGGGGATTCCGGCCGCAGAAGATTGATCTTCTCCGGGCCACGGGTCAGCCATGACCCGGAGATGTCAGATTATTTCCTTGTCCGGAATGTCCGGTCTCCATTCAGATATTAAACCTTGATGGAAACGTCTACACCGCTGGGAAGCTCGAGCTTCATCAGAGCGTCGACAGTCTTTGCTGTAGAACTGTAGATGTCGATCAGACGCTGGTAAGAGCTGAGTTCGAACTGCTCGCGGCTCTTCTTGTTGACGAATGTGGAGCGATTGACGGTGAAGATGCGCTTATGTGTCGGCAGGGGGATAGGACCACTGACGATGGCGCCGGTAGATTTCACTGTCTTGACGATCTTCTCGGCTGACTTATCGACGAGATTATGATCGTAGGATTTCAGTTTGATTCTGATTTTTTGGCTCATTGTTATATCAGTACTTTATTATTTCAACAGATCTACGCGGCCCTGAACCTCTGTGAGCACGTTGCGCGCAATTGAGTTACTTACTTCTGCATAGTGGCTGAACGACATTGTGCTGGTTGCACGTCCGGAAGTGATCGTACGAAGTGCTGTCACATAACCGAACATTTCTGCCAGAGGAGCCTTTGCCTTGACGATACGGGCGCCGCTACGGCTTGTCTCCATGCCTTCAACCTGGCCACGACGCTTGTTAAGGTCGCCGATTACGTCACCCATGCTTTCTTCAGGAGTGACTACCTCGATCTTCATGATCGGCTCCATCAGGACGGGACCTGCCTTTTCTGAACCATGCTTGAATGCCTGGATAGCGCAAAGTTCGAATGAAAGCTGATCGGAGTCAACGGGGTGGAAGGATCCGTCGATCAGAGTGACCTTGAGCTGCTCTACGGGGTAGCCTGCAAGCACGCCGTTCTTCATTGCAGTCTGGAAGCCCTTCTGCACGGAGGGGATATATTCCTTAGGTACGTTACCGCCCTTCACTTCATCGACAAACTGAAGGTTACCTTCGAAGCCTTCGTCGACGGGTTCGATGCGAACGATGATGTCGGCATACTTACCACGACCACCGGTCTGCTTCTTGAATGTCTCGCGAAGCTCTACAGGTTTAGTGATAGCTTCCTTGTAAGTCACCTGCGGACGACCCTGATTACATTCAACCTTGAATTCACGACGCAGACGGTCGATGATGATGTCAAGGTGAAGCTCACCCATACCGGAGATAACGGTCTGGCCTGTCTCCTCGTTGGTCTCTACACGGAAAGTCGGGTCTTCTTCAGCAAGCTTCTGAAGGCCTACTCCGAGCTTGTCGAGGTCCTTCTGAGTCTTGGGCTCTACTGCGATACCGATCACGGGATCGGGGAATTCCATAGCCTCGAGTACGATGGGAGCATCCTCAGCACAGAGAGTATCACCTGTGCGGATGTCCTTGAAGCCGACGCCGGCACCGATGTCACCACATCCGATCTTCTCTTTCGGATTCTGCTTGTTGGAGTGCATCTGGAAGAGACGGGAAATACGCTCTTTCTTACCGGAGCGGGTATTAAGCACGTAAGAACCTGCTTCGATTTCACCGGAATAAACGCGGAAGAAGCAGAGACGACCTACATAGGGGTCGGTAGCAATCTTGAACGCGAGGGCCGACATAGGAGCGTCAGCACGGGGCTCACGCACTTCGATAGTGTCGGGATCCCCTACAGCGTGGCCTTCTACAGCGCCCGCATCTTCAGGTGAGGGAAGATATGCGCAGACTGCATCAAGAAGAGTCTGCACACCCTTATTCTTAAATGAAGAACCGCAGATCATCGGGTTAACCTGCATTGCGAGGGTTGCCTTGCGGATTGCCTTGCGGATTTCATCTTCAGATATTGAAGAGGGATCATCGAAATACTTCTCCATGAGGACGTCGTCGAACTCAGCGAGAGTCTCGAGCATCTTGTCACGGTAGGATTCTGCCTCTTCTCTAAGATTTGCGGGGATTTCTTCGATAGAATATTCAGCGCCCATGCTCTCATCATGCCAGAAGATTGCCTTCATTGTGATGAGGTCGACTACACCCTTGAAAGTCTCTTCAGCACCGATAGGTATCTGAATGGGGAGCGGATTGGCTCCGAGCACTTCCTTCACCTGGCGCACTACTTCAAAGAAGTTGGCGCCGGAGCGGTCCATCTTGTTGACGTAGCCGATACGCGGCACGTTGTACTTGTCAGCCTGACGCCATACAGTCTCAGACTGGGGCTCAACGCCGCCGACAGCGCAGAATGTAGCCACGGCGCCATCGAGCACACGCAGCGAACGTTCCACCTCGACTGTGAAGTCGACGTGTCCCGGAGTGTCAATAAGGTTGATTTTGTATTTCTCGCCGTCATAGTTCCAGAACGTTGTGGTAGCGGCGGATGTGATGGTGATACCACGCTCCTGCTCCTGCTCCATCCAGTCCATTGTAGCGGCGCCGTCGTGTACCTCACCGATCTTGTGAGTCAAGCCCGTATAGAAAAGGATACGTTCGGAAGTTGTGGTCTTACCGGCATCGATGTGCGCCATGATGCCGATGTTGCGAGTGTATTTAAGTTCGTCGTGTTTAGCCATTGTGTTATTCTCCAATTAAAATCTGAAATGAGCGAATGCGCGGTTGGCTTCTGCCATGCGGTGCATGTCTTCTTTACGCTTGTAAGCGCCGCCCTGGTCGTTGAATGCGTCGACGATTTCAGCCGCGAGTTTGTCGGCCATAGTCTTGCCTCCACGTTTACGCGCGAAGATGATGAGATTTTTCATGGAAATAGATTCTTTGCGGTCTGCGCGAATCTCTGTGGGCACCTGGAAAGTAGCGCCACCCACACGGCGGGATTTAACCTCCACCTGGGGAGTCACGTTGTCGAGGGCCTTCTTCCAGATTTCGAGAGCAGACTTCTCTTCATTGGGCATTTTGGCCTTCACGGTCTCAAGAGCCGAATAGAAGATTGTATAGGCAGTATTCTTCTTGCCGTCATACATCAGGTGATTCACGAATTTTGTCACCTTTACATCATGAAAGACAGGATCGGGGAGTATAACCCTTTTCTTTGGCTTTGCTTTTCTCATTTTTTCTAAAATGTGGTTTTGTTTTTGGTTGCTTCGGTGGGGCTTGCGTTTAGTGTTTCCGCCCGATTACTTCAACTCCGCTCTCTTGCGGAATTTACTCAACCTTTCAGCGTTCCAATAAATCAGAAACCGGGATGATTTGATTATTGATTTGATTGATTTGCTTCAACCCGTCTTACTGCCTTCTTATTTTATAAAGCCTTGGAAGGCGCCTTCAGACGGATTGACCTGGCGCTTTGAAGCAGTCGATTACTTCTTGGCAGCCTTAGGACGCTTGGCTCCGTATTTTGAGCGACGCTGCGTGCGACCCTGCACACCGGCTGTATCCAATGTGCCGCGCACGATGTGATAGCGCACACCGGGAAGATCTTTCACACGTCCGCCGCGCACCATTACGATAGAGTGCTCCTGAAGGTTATGACCCTCTCCGGGGATGTAGGAGTTGACCTCCTTGCCGTTGGTCAGGCGCACACGAGCCACCTTACGCAGAGCGGAATTAGGCTTCTTCGGGGTCGTAGTGTACACACGCACACATACGCCGCGACGCTGCGGACATGAATCCAATGCCGGCGATTTGCTCTTGTCTTTAAGAACCGTACGTCCTTTTCTTACTAATTGCTGAATAGTAGGCATTCTGTTAATATGTTATTTAATGTTCTGTTTCTTCATTCTTCTGCATATCGGAAATCAGCTTGACTTCCAATACACAACATTCACCGACTAACAGGCTATAATCTAACCAATTAGCGGCAATCTCGCTCTGAATATTCCTCAAAGCGTTGCAAAATTACTAAAAATAAACGATTTACGCAAGTATCGCTGAAAAATTTTTCGTTCCGTAGATAAGTTTTTCACTTTTTTTATGTTGCTTTCAGCGCTTTTTATTAATTTCGTAAAAAATTATTCTTTTACGACCTTTCGGACTTCTCAATTTATGGATCAGCGCAATCACCCGACCATAACTCCGACAGTTTCCGACCGGTCATCTCAAATTTAACCTTAAACCTGATGGAACAACGCATCATTGAATGTGTCCCCAATTTCTCGGAGGGACGCGACCCACAGAAAATCAAGGAAATCACGGAGGCTATCACCTCCGTAAAGGGGATTCGCCTGCTCGACGTAGATCCCGGGGAAGCTACCAACCGCACTGTCGTCACTTTCGTAGGCAGTCCGGAAGATGTCACTGAAGCTGCTTTCCGCGGCATTAAACGTGCTTCAGAACTTATCGACATGAGAACTCACCATGGCGCTCATCCCCGCATGGGTGCTACCGACGTCTGCCCTTTGATTCCGGTAGCAGGCGTGACCCTGGAAGAGTGTGCCGAACTCTCCCGCAAACTCGCCGAACGAGTAGCTACAGAACTCAACATTCCCACATATTGCTATGAAGCTGCAGCTTTCCGTCCGGAGCGCAAGAACCTCGCAGTCTGCCGCGAAGGAGAATATGAGGCACTCCCCAATAAGATGGGAAATGAGGAGAAAGGCCCTGACTTCGGCAATCGCCCTTATGATGAGGATGTAGCCCGCACCGGCGCAACTACAATAGGAGCCCGCAACTTCCTTATCGCTGTCAACTATAATCTCAATACGACTTCCACCCGCCGGGCCAACGCAATCGCTTTCGATGTCCGCGAGAAAGGTCGCCCGATGCGAGAGGGAGGCAAAGTGACCGGGAAGCCGGTGAAGGATGAGAATGGCAAACCGATCATGATTCCCGGCACATTGAAGGGTACTAAGGCCATCGGATGGTATATCGACGAATATGGTATCGCTCAGGTTTCAATGAATATTACAGACATAACTGAAGTGCCGCTCCACGTAGCCTTCGATGAAGTCTGCAAGAAGGCCGATGCCCGCGGAGTCCGCGTGACGGGGACAGAGATCGTAGGTCTCGTGCCCAAGAGCACTCTCATCGATGCCGGTAAATACTTCCTCCGCAAGCAGCACCGCTCGGTGGGCCTGCCCGAAGAGGAGATCATCCGCATCGCAGTCAAGTCGATGGGACTCGACGAACTCAAACCTTTCGATCCGCGCGAGAAAGTGATCGAATATATGATCGAGGATACTGACAAGAAGAAACTCATCGACCTCACTGCACGCGGTCTCGCTGAGGAGACAGCAAGCGAGAGCCCGGCTCCCGGCGGAGGCTCTATCTCTGCTTATATGGGAGCGCTCGCGGCAGCTCTGGGCACTATGGTAGCCAATCTTACTGCTCATAAAGCAGCCTTCGACGATCGCTGGGAAGAATTCTCTGACGCGGCAGAGGAAGGGCAGAATCTTATGGATCAGTTGCTTCACCTCGTAGATGAAGACACGGCCGCCTTCAACCGCATTATGGATGTCTTCGCCATGCCGAAAAAGACAGATGCCGACAAGGCCGCCCGCGCGGAGGCTATGGAAGCCGCCACTTTGTACGCTACGGAAGTGCCCCTGCACACTATGGAGACCGCCTTCAAAGTATTCCCCTTGCTCCGCAAGATGGTAGATGACGGCAACCAGTCGTCGATCACCGATGCCGGCGTTGGCACTCTGGCCGCGCGAGCAGCAGTGCGTGGGGCATTCCTTAATGTCAAGATCAACGCATCCGGCCTCAAAGACAGGGCTAAAGCCGAAGAACTCATCGCTCGCGGCGCAGAGATTGAGAAAGAAGCTGCACGCCTCGAAGCTGAGATCCTCGCCGACGTCGACTCCAAAATTTAATCTGATATTCCACTGAGCTTCAGATTATCAAACATATCTACTGCATCCCGGAAGCCCATCTCTTTCGGGATGCAGTTTTAGACCCCGTTTTATAAAACGGGGTCTTAAAGACTGACCGGATGGGCCATTGAGCAAATACAGAAATAACTTATATGCGACGTCTCCTCCTATTCTTATCTATTATATATATTTCGCTCACTGCCTCAGGAAATCGGGAGGCACTCCGGAAACTTGACGAAGTCATAAGAGATCGAGCCAAATATGAGATTCCCAAACGGGAAGCAATTCTAAAGTCGCGCGCAGAATATGAAAGTGCTGCCGATGACGATGCACGATATAACGCTCTAAGAGGACTCTATGAAAATTATCGATCTTACAGAATCGATTCAGCCCTTATCGTAGCGAATCAGAGACTTGACATTGCACGCCGGCTTGGTGTCGCATCAAAGATTGCATCGGCCTCTATTAATCTGGCCGAAGGCTATGCTCGATCGGGATCAGCCGATATCGCCATCGGAATTCTCGACACCTTAAATCCCGCCTCCTTACAGGCTCACCACTATAAATATCGTAATGCTGTCTATCGCGAGGCATATCGCTCAAAAGTAAATACCTCCGTAATTCCCGAAGAAAAAGAATACCTCACGCGGCGGCTCAAGACTCTGAATGATTCGGCATTGACCGGAAGCGATAAAACATCAAAAGGTTATTATACCCTTACCGCCGAAAAACTCTGCGATGCCGGCCTATATTCAGAAGCCATAGCAACTATCCAAGAAGCGCAGAAGCACTATGATTTTTCTCAAGACGCAGCCATGCTGGCTACAATCGGCGATGTCTACCTTAAAAGTGGCGACCGACAGAAAGCTATAGATTATCTCGCCTCCTCAGCAATTATCGATATTTCCTCAGGCACAAAAGAATATCATTCTCTTATTACTCTGACCTCTCTCTTGCTTGAGCAAGGCGATGTTAAACGAGCTTTCGAATATATCAACTGCGCTTTTGAAGACGCTGAATTTTCTCACGCAAATCTCCGCACTGCCCAGATCATGAAGATAATGCCTGCAATCGACAAAGCCTTTCATGAGTCGGAGCGAGAAAAACGAACCTTAACAACAATATTCCTAATTATTGCAGGGATACTGGTCATTGTATGCCTGCTCCTGCTGGCATGGTATGTCAAAGCCCTCCATGAAAATCGCCGGATGCTTGCTACGATTGAAGAAATCAACAAATCTCTGGCTGAGAAGAACGCAGCTCTTGCAGATGCCGATTCACTCAAATTGCACAACATCAATATGCTTATGAAGGCAAATTCGGAGTATATTGCAAGAATAAAGGCACTCAGAAAGAATATTTATCGATGTCTTAAGGCAAATCAATACGACAAAGCCCTCGAATTCGCGAAAGATAAGCAAAACGAGATCAATGACATCTACGTCTTTCAAGGTCTCTTCGACGAAGCTTTCATTTCTATGTTTCCTGACTTTATTGATAAGGTAAATATATTTATGAGAGAGAAGATAGAACCTAAAGAATCAGGCCGACTCACTCCCGAACTTAGAGTCATTGCCATGATGAAATTAAGAATGGGCTCTACTGAAGAGATCTCCTCCTTATTCCATTATTCCAATCAGACAGTCTACAACCTGCGCACCTCGATCCGAAATATACTTAATATCTCTTGGGATGAATTTGAGAAAAAGATAGACGATATCTAAGATTATATATCTCCCTATAGGGTATTTATTATCTACTCTCCGACTATATGTAGACTATACTATTTTATTATTTATCAATATATTAGTTTTTCAAACCATCTACTATAGATATCTACCTGCTGAAGCGGAGGACCATCGGAGATATTAACTTTGCAGTGTTAACCAAAATAACTCTGACATGAAAAAATTAATCTCTGGCGTGTCGCTGCTCATGTTGGTCCTGATGCCGATGAAGGCTGCGACCCTTAACGTAGTGGTTCCGGACGGGACAAAGAAATGCTACGTCTGCGGAGGATTTAATAACTGGGATGCTGCCTCGGCTCCGGCTATGATCTCTTCCGGTGAAAACCTATTTACTCTCGATCTGCCGGAAGCAGACGATACAATGATGGCGAAAGGCTATAAATATCTATGTGGGCAAGATTGGCTATACGTGGAAAAGGATGCTTCCGGAGGCGAAGTAGCCAACCGCACCAAACCGGGTAACCCCGATAAAGTCGCCTCGTGGCGCTCGATTCCCGAATGGACAATAGAAACAGCAGATCTGATCGTCAACGGCATTCCGCGTAAAGTAAAAATCTATCTTCCTAAAGGATATGAAGAGGACGAATCGGCGACCTACCCCATCATTTATTACAATACAGTCCAGCAACGCTACAGCAATGCCGGTGACGATAACGATAACGGCGACAATTTCTTCGGGCCTCTCTCATGGAATGCCCATGACACTATGGAAAAACTTCGCGACGAAGGTTCTCCCGCCTACATTATGGTGCAAGTGCCGAGCTTCCTGGCAGAGAACACTATGGCGGCTCATCCCGAATTTATGGGCACCGGCGCAATCGAATCCTACTTTCAGGGGTTCGCATCGACGATTATACCTTATATGGAAGAGAATTTCCGGGTAAGAAAGGGCGCAAATAATACAGTAATAGCAGGTGCTGATTATGGAGCGCTATTCGCAATTTATGCGGCCGCCTCCCATCCTGAATTATTCTCAAGATGCGTAGCCATGTCGCCCATGCTCTGGATCAACAGATCCGAATTTATGGATCTTGCTTCCCGGGCAGCCGACAACCGCTACTATATCTCCACAGGATCTCTTGAGCCTGAATGGATTCGCGACGATGCTTCTGAATTCCATTCAATCCTGAGCAATTCAGTTCCAAATAAGGCATATTTCACTATTTATCCCGGAGAATCCCACAACGATGATTCCTGGGGAAAATCGTTTCCTTTTGTCCTGAAAGCAATTGCAGCCGACGACATGCCTATAATAGAAGAAGCTTCTGCTTTACGTTATAGTCCCGCCTCGGAAGCGCCCAAATCTTCGTCTCTGGAATCAGCTGTCTATACCCTCTACGCCGGACCGGACGAGAATAGCCTTGACTATATCGGTCAACTCTCATTTACTGATGATTACCGCAAGAAAGGGAGCAATAGCCCTGTAAAAGCGCAGGTAATCACCTACGATATCCCGACCGAATATAAAAGTAAATATTACTGGAACATTGCTTGCGGCGAAGGCGATGCAATATCATGGCTCTATTCTGCTCCAAAAAACATCGGCTTCTCAAGCAAAAAATCAGACACTTCATGGCATAATATCGCAATCTTTGAAGACGGGAGCCTGCAAAACAATGCTGTCCTATCCAAAGGATTCAAAGTAGTGACAGCTAAAGAGAGCATCCTGATGACTCAGAGTGGCGACTATACGTCAGTAGCCACAGTAAAATTCCCGGGTGAAGACAAGACTTTTAAGATACACATGGGTAGTGTCAACACAGGCACGGACTTAGGAGCTATTACTCCTGCCATAACGCTGAGCGACAACTGCGTCGAAGCAGAAATCAGCTATGATTTCAACCTCAATAAAGTCATAGTCAATGAGACTCAGTTTGGCGAAAGCCTCGACAATGTCAAGGTAGTAGCCTTCACGGCTGTCCCTTCCGTAGCAACTGAGGGATCCAATGTCAATGTCAACCTTCAACTTAACAATGACTGCGACATCGAACTGGACGCCAAGCACAACTTCAATGAGAATGTCGGGCTGGCATTTACAAAAATTACCGAGGGCAACTATAGCCTTACTATCGAAAACGCTAAGGAAGGAATCTATGCTTTGAAGATAAGTCTTATCGCCGGCAATAACCGGATTGATGATGCGGCAGAAATCGACATCAGGGTACTCCCTCTCGAGGACTCTCACCAAAAATCGATATCCGTCAATGCCTATAAGGATATAGACTGGACCTCCACGGGCAGATATAAAGCCAATTTCCACACCCATACATCTCAATCATTTGACACTCAATACACTACTACACAAGTAGTAGATAAATACAAGAAGGCTTCTTACGATATACTCGCACTTACCGACCATGACGCCAATCCCTATCCATGGTCGATGTTCGATCTCTGGAATCCGGCAGCAGAGAGCCGTGATCCTGCGGAAATGGGAATGCTTGCAATTCCAGGTTGCGAACTCAGCAAAGACAGCCGCAACAACTGGAGCGAAAGTTCCGGCGGAGACTTCAATCATCATACTGATCTCTTTACCGGTCGGCAGGGACAGGAATTCATGTCGCTACGTGAATCTTACGCTTACACGGAAGCTCTTGGCGGCCTTCAGATTATAAATCATCCCGGTCAATACTGGAATTTATCGACTGAATATAAGAACGGTGAGAAAAATTCTCCCGAATGGCATGCCGAAAACTTCAAACTGTATAAATCCCTTGTCGGCCTTGAAGCCTACAATCAGGGTAACAGGCGCCAGAACGATCGTATTCTCTGGGATCAGATTCTGACCCTTACGATGCCCTCACGACCTGTATGGGGATTCTCTTGCGACGATACCCATACTGCCGAGCAGTATTTCCGCAACTATCAATACATGCTGATGCCTGAACTTACCACCGACGCACTAAAAGAAGCTCTTATTAAAGGTCATACTATCTTCTCGTATGAATATACAGGATCCGGGAAAGCTCTTTGTCCGCATATTACATCAATTGAATGTGATGAGGAGAAGCATCTTATCACTATTAACTCAGATGATGCCGATAATATTCAGTGGATCTCATCATTCCATCGCACAGGAACCTCAGCTTCAACTGCAACCAACACTATCGTCGGCCACGGCAAGACTTTTGACTATACCGGATTCCAAGGCACATACGTTCGCGCTCTTCTTACCAATAAACACGGCGAGACTGCGACTCAACCTTTCGGGTTTGCCGAAGATATTTTTACTGACGTAAAAGTTGAAGAGCTTGCCCGGGAGAATAAATTCTCTGTATCTAATCATGCGAATGAAATCTCAATAAAGTGCGACGAAGAGATTGAGAGAATTTCAGTCTTCAATTCGGCAGGAATGATGGTAAAGTTCATTCATTGCGAAGATGCCCACGAAGTCACTTTCTCAACAGAAGATCTTGAAAAAGGAGTATTCATCATCGTAGCCGCCACCAAGACCACAGCATATACCTCAAAATTTATCATCGAATAGTTAGCACCAACAAAATTTCACAACAAGAAAGGTCCGCGCTCAGATTGACGCGGACCTTTTTTAATTATCTGACTATTCAGATCTTATTTATGGTATAATTTCTATATTTATTCTCCAAAGGGATCTTCTACTGCTCCCCCATCCAGTATTACTTCGAGAGATTCTTTGTCGCCATTCTGCTGAACATTGGAATCTGTATAGGATTTATCCCATCCGCAGATCTCGACTGTGAACTTTATGGACTCGCCGAAGATAGGTTTGTACTGGAGATCGAAGTGCAGAGTCTTTGATTCTTCATCGCCGTCTTCCCAGCCTTCGTAGTCATAACCTTCAGCTCCGGGAGCTACGAAGCCGGCACCGTTTGTGAAGTCTACTTGATAGTCGACATAGTTGCCGGCAAGCCAGGTAGTGCCCACAGGGAAGATTGCCCATGCATATTTTTCGCCATCGATAGTCTCGGTGATATTGTCTACACCCTTTTCGAACGGATAGACAACCTTATTATCATCTTTCTGCACGATCTGGATGAGCAGACCTATATAGGCCACACCCTCCTTGCAGAGGAAACGCTGATCGCTTTCTTCAGATGCGAGTTCGGAAGGAAGAGTCTGCGGAATAAGAAGGAAGCTTCCATCAGTTTCAGCACCTGACATGAGATCCGCGCTGCCGTCAATCTCTATCCCTTTCGCGAATTTATGCTCTACCGAAGCTTTCTGATCAGCATACGTCCATGTGAAATAAGAATGCATGCTGCCGTCGCCGGCAGAAGGATCATACTTGCAATCACCGGTCATAGCGATATTCCCGAAGCGGACGCCCGCTACCTTATAGGTATATTCTGAATTATCATTCTTAGCCTTCGAAACGAAGACCTTAGAAAGAGCATGCTTGAAATAAAGATCTAAGGAAGGATATGTGTCATCACGCTGAACGCCACCTACTCCATCGATTATGATATCCTCCTGAGAATTGATATCTGAATTTACGGTGTATCCTTCGATCAGCAGATTGCCGTTATCCTCAGCGTTGGGCTGGCCCAGGCTTGCGCTAACATTAGAAAGAGTCGAGGGAGCATACGCCAAGAAGGAGACCGGAGAGAAGTCGGAAGGGAAATACATAGGCGTATCGGAACGGAAATACTGCATATCGCCGTTGGCATCACCCTCGACAGTAGAACGCTTGAATTCTACGGGAGAAGTCCACCATGCCGAAAGCTGGCCCTCTCCTTCACGCACTGCATCAAGATCTCCCTTGAGGCCGATGACCATGAATGAGTTTAGAGACTCGGAAGTTACTTCTGCGCCACGAGTAGCCTTGAAAGTACGCGCACGGAAGTTGATTGCATTGTCTGCTCCATGGTTGGCTGCCATGTCAAGGACATCCTCCTGAGAGCAAGATGCGAGTGTAGCTGCAGCTACACATAACATAAACAATGATTTCTTCATGTGTTTGATGTTTTGTTGGTTAATATTATGGTTTTAGTTTGATATAGTAGGCTTATCTACATTCCGATAAATTCCGTATTCCCCTCCCAGTCTGCTACTCCCGGCGACCAACCTCCGCCTCCGATCGGCTTCGGGATTACGAGAGAGTCTAAAACGACTCTCGCATCCGGAGTGGAAGAATTATGAATCTGCTCGGTCACATCATGCACCGATTGCCAAGTCTGCCCATCCGTCAGTGTAGCCGTGACGGCCAGAGTGTGGCGGGCTTCGGTAGATCTTGAAGGCTTATGTTGGACTATATCATTTTCACCGCAATGGCCGAATGTCAGAAGCTCACCCATCAATCCTCCCGAGGGAAGGGCGTACATTTCAAAAATATGGGTGACGGTCTCTTCTCCCGTCATCCCTCTTCCGGGATGCAGCGTACCCGACATTCCTGAGATTGCTGCGGAAATCCTCATCGATTTCGAGAAATTGACGGGATTATGGATGACAAAAGTGTATCTATGGACGACGCCTTTCATCATAAATCTTACTGTTTGCAATTCTTTGCTTCCCTCAGCACTCTTTTTGATCTCAAGCAGGTCAATGGCAGAAATCCAGATATCGTCAGGGGAATTGACGATTCTTTCGTCATCCATATTTTTCAGTCCCTGAGCTCCCATATTAAGTCCGGTCCTGAGATTCAGATCTGTAAGCCGCAATCCGAAATTCCCATATTCCTGAAATCCTACGTAGCTATGGCAATCAGTGTCATTGTTATGGCAAATTGCAGCATATCTGCCGGGAGGAAGCGACACTCTTCCTCCGGTCGATCCTTTGAAATCAAATGCTATCGGAGGCACCTTGCCCGCTCTCCCATCCGGAAGATCCAGACGGAAGAAATAAACGGTCATACCCTGAGGTGAAGCATCCGGATGATCGCCCCAGTCAAATATGACTTCAACCTTCTCAGGATTGACTGCTCCGGGATAGTCCAGTTCGATATGATTGCAAGCTCCTGAGAGAAGCATCTGCAAGGTCAAGACTATCAACTGAATCAAGAGTATATGTCCTTTCTTTTTCATTTTCATACCCTTGATTAATGTCTTGATTTACTAATATTTCTATTTTCTCGCCCCAACAACCAGACGAGTGAGATCTCAGCCTTTGCAGGCCCGATCCAACTCTGCCTTACTGTAGATTGCCAAGCATGGCTCTCCCCTTGTGCCTCATACTTCTCCATCTTGCCCCCAATCCAACCTATTCCTATCGAGAAATCCATATTCAGGCGTGATGTCAGGGGGAGAGAATAGCCATACTCCACTCCGGCATTGATCCAGGCTCTATTCCAAAGATTCTCACCGGGCAGACCTCCTAAATATCCTTTATGTCCAAACTCGAAACAGAAGGTAAACATTCCGGCATATAGACCGATATGATGTCCTGTAAGTGGTTTTAATCGCGATTTATTACCAAACCACCATCTTCCTTCTACTTCGCCGCCATAAATTCGCCAAAGCCTATGTCGGCTTTCTCGGCTCCACCAGGCATACATCCATCCGGCCGAAACCGAGAATCCCTTCCCCACATAAAATTCAACACCGATATTAGGTACTGCCAATGCATCATAGAGCAAATTGGTCTTAATATCGAAATAAAGAGATTTTGTCGGATTATTTTCGAGAGAATTTGCGCAGACAAGACTCCCGGAAGAATTTTCGTCACATATTTCATGCGCGACAGCCCTCTGCACACCTATCGACATGCAGAGAAAAACTATCCCTATAGTCCATGCAACAGACTTCAGAATATGACAAATATGGCAGATTCGCAGGCTCTGCATATTCTTCCAATCGATGAAAAAATTCACAATCCTCCGCCATCCGGCGAAGGGTTAAAACAAAAAAAGAGATAGCCAAAAAATCGGGAAGAGATGTTTAACGGCTATTATCAGCTGACTTTATGGAGAGTGGAGAGGCGGTTGTGGAGTGTGGAGAGATAGGCATGAGGATTTTAAAATTATGAGTAAGAGAAGAGTGGTGATGAGTGTAATAAATACGTTTTTCTGTAAGATCCGTGGATATCTATCCGGAGAGGCTTACTATATTTAGGAGTGGCTTGCTATTTATAGGAAGAGGCAACTTCGAAGACACGTTCGTATATGCGGCGATCGGATTCCGTAAGTTGAATATTCCTGCGTCCCATTACTCGCTCAGCTATCTGATAAAATTTCTTCAGCGACACATCAGTCATGCCGCTGACCGGTGAACCCTCAAGGAAGCTGGGAATGAAGACGCGGGGGAAGCCCGCTCCGTGAATATTGACTCCCACTCCTATTACGGTAGCCGTATTAAACATGCAATTTATTCCCGCCTTACTGTGATCGGCCATAATAAGACCACAGAACTGAAGGTCGGTACGCATGAAAGTATGCTTGGGGTAATTCCAGATACGTATCTTTGAGTAGTCGTTCTTAAGATTGGAGGCGTTGACCCCCGCTCCCAAATTACACCACTCCCCTACTACGGCATTTCCAAGATAGCCATCATGAGCTTTATTGGAATAACCGAATATTACGGTATTCTGCACCTCTCCGCCTATCTTACAATATGGTCCGAAGGTAGTAGCGCCGTAAATCTTGGCGCCCATCTTTATCTGCGCGTTATTACACAAGGCCAAAGGACCGCGCAGACATGAGCCTTCCATTACGGTAGCATCCTTACCGATATAAATCGGACCATCCTTTACATTCAGTATAGCGCCTTCGACAGAAGCGCCCTCCTCAAGGAATATCTGCTGACGTCCGTCTTGCCCTATCGGCGCGCCGATGACGCGGTTACTTTCAGAAAGCCACCTGGAAGTGCGGCCTTTGGTCATTCTATAGAAATCTGATATTAGAGCGCGCGCATTGTTAAGGAAAATATCGAAGACATATCGGATGATTACTCCCGAGCCTTCCGGCAACGACCATACTTTAGCGAATCGCTCTTCATCAAGCTGAGCTTCAGAACCTCTGAAGGCTACGATATCGCCATCGAGTCTGTAAGCCTCGCCGGGTTGAAGAGCAGCAATTTTTTCAGCAATTCCCTCCTCGGGAAGAAGATTGCCGGCAACGAAGTAGAGATCAGAATCATCAGCAGGACAAGTGCCGAATTTTTCCCTCTGGAACTCCACAGGCCGATAGCAATACTCGCCCGGGAGGATCTCCTCCCAGACCTCTCGGAGTTTGCGAATACCTATACGGAAATCCGCTACAGGACGGGTATACGACATCGGCAACAGGTCGGCGTGCGACTGATCAGTGTCAAAAAGTACTATATGTCGATTAATCCTATTCACAATTGAAGAAATGAGTTATCTTATCAGATTTCAATTCTAAGATTATATTGAGCTTACTCAAATTTTTAGATTGAAATGCAAATTTACAAATTTTTTGGGAATATTTTAGGTAGAAGATGATTTTTCATAATTTTTTTGAATTCTGTTGGTGAACCCTATTTTATTTTTGGTGATTATTTTGAGTTAAAGATGGTTTTTCCGTAATATTTTTGTATATTCGCGATTGAAATCTTAATCCGATATGAAATATCCCGTTGGAATACAATCTTTCCCTAAACTCAGGGAAGAAGGTTTTGCATATGTCGACAAGACCGGATATATAGTATCTTTTAGACCGCGATTATGCCGGGCGTTTCGCGATGGATTCGCGCCAACTCTACCTTATCGGAGCTAATTTCTCCGACACTCTGAACGAAGATACTCCGTTAAAGTGGCAGATAATAAAAGTTGATTGATTTCATCCGTTATCTAATCACTATAAGATATCAAAATTTAATATTATAAAATCCTTTATGGAAAAGAAGAATCTAACCTACCTCGCCAATCTGCGCGAGGCAATGAAAAAACACAATATCGATGTCTGCATCATTACAGGCACAGACCCCCATCAGTCTGAAATCCCGCCCCATCACTGGCGCGGCCGCGAATGGCTGACTGGATTCGAATCCTCCAACGGCACCAACGGCACAGCCGTCATCACATCAGATGACGCTCTTTGCTGGACCGATTCCCGCTATTTCCTGCAGGCCGAAGATCAGCTTCAGGGCACCGGGTTCCGCATGATGAAGGAAGACGGGCCGGAGGCCGTAGACCTCATAGATTGGGTCACGGAGCATACGAATAAAGGCCAGACAGTAGGCATCGACGGAATGACATTCTCTATTTCCTTCGCCCAGCGCCTGCAGCAGGAACTCAACGACAATGGAGTAAACCTCAACACTGACTTCCCGCAATTTGACTATATCTATCCCGATCGACCGGAGCGCCCCAAAAACAAACTCTTCGTCCATGATGAGAAGATTGTCGGCGAGACCGTCGACAGCAAAGTAGCCCGCATCCTTGAAGCCGTAAAATCAGAACTCGCCAACGCCGTGATGATCTCCGCCCTCGATGATATCGCCTGGGCCACCAACCTGCGCACAGCAGGCGACATCACCTACTCCCCAATCTTCGTCAGCTATCTCTATCTCGCCGATGATAAGAGAGTACTCTTCGTTGACGCCGACAAATTGACTCCGGCCGTAGAAGAGCACCTCAAGAAATATAATATCGAGGTTCAGCCTTACGATGATGTGCTTAAATTCGTAAGCGAATTGCCTAAATCGACACGCCTGCTTATCGACCCGGAGAAGACTTCCCGCGGTCTCTACGACCATCTTGGCTGCACTCCCGTATTCGGCGGGTCGGCAGTGGCCAAACTTAAGAGCGTCAAGAATCAGACAATGCTCAAAAACCTCGCTACTGCCATGGAAAAGGACGGCGTCGCACTGACCAAGTTCTTCATGATGATCGAAAAAGAATATCCTACCGGGACTCTGACGGAGGTAGAACTCGGGAAGCGCCTGCGCGCTCTGCGTCTGGCCGACGAATCCTGCGTCGACGAATCTTTTGCTGCAATCGTCGGTTGGAACGGCCACGGAGCAATCGTCCACTACGAAGCGACTCCCGAGACTGATGTCGCTATCAAGGGTCAAGGTCTGCTGCTCGTAGACAGTGGCGGCCAATATACTTTCGGCACTACCGATATTACCCGCACCATCGCGCTCGGGGGCGCTACCGATGAACAGCGCCATGATTTCACACTGGTCATGAAGGGGCACATCGCGCTTGCACGCGCCATATTCCCCGAAGGAACGACCGGGCATCAGCTCGACGTCCTCGCGCGCCAATTTCTCTGGGCCGAAGGCAAGGCCTACTATCACGGCACAGGCCACGGCGTAGGATTCTTCATCAACTGCCACGAAGGGCCGCAGAATATCCGACTCAATGCCAATCCTACTCCTCTTGAGCCGGGAATGATCACGAGCAACGAACCCGGACTCTATCTGACCGACAAATATGGTATCCGATGCGAGAATCTGATTGTTACAGAGCCTCATGCCACTACTGAATTCGGCAACTTCTATGACTTCAAGGTCATGACTCTCTTCCCCTTCGACCGCACTCTCTTCCAGACTGAAATCATGACCGATGAGGAACTTCAATGGCTTAATGACTATCACGCTATGGTAGCATCGCGTCTCTGTCCGCTACTCTCTGCCGAGGAAGCCGAATGGATGAAATCCAAGTGCGCTCCTCTCACCAGATAATCATAGTTAATAGTTAACAATTAATAGATAATAATTGCTTTCGACAGAATAACCATGGCAATCATTCAATCCGTCAGAGGATTTACCCCCGAAATAGGCCCGGGCACTTTCCTGGCCGCCAACGCCGTAGTAGTCGGCGACGTCACTATGGGCCGGGACTGCTCGGTCTGGTTCTCGACAGTGCTACGCGGCGACGTTAATACAATCACTATCGGCGATCGCGTAAACATCCAGGATGGCAGCGTCCTGCATACTCTCTACGAGAAATCTACGATCGAGATAGGCAATGACGTATCAATAGGTCATAATGTCACTATCCACGGAGCCAAGATCCACGATTACGCACTCATCGGAATGGGCGCCGTAGTCATGGACGACGCTGAAGTCGGTGAAGGCGCTCTTGTTGCCGCAGGATCCGTAGTGCTGAGCCGCACCAAGATCGGACCGCATGAACTTTGGGGCGGCGCTCCCGCTAAGTTCATCAAAATGGTAGAGCCTGAAAAAGCCAAGGAGATGAACGTCAAGATAGCCAAAAACTATCTGATGTACTCCCGCTGGTACGAGACAGGCGAAGAGGCTGCCATGAATCAGCGACTCCCGGAACTCGAAGAAGCAATGGATTCCGAAAATCCACAGTAAGAAGCCGCTTTCGCCTCGGAGATCCCTGTCGAAAAGGCCAATAAACCTGCAAATTGACAAAAATGAATGTTTCAATCAAATTTTTTCGTAAAAAAATTTGGTTGAAACATTTGAATTATATAATTTTGCATCCGCATTGTAGACCGGCCTTTGCGGGGAAGGGGAAAAAAGTTTCCTTACTCAGACATGGGAGTGCAGAGCCAACCGAAATGCGCAAACTATAAAAGCATAAAATCAAAGTAAAAAAGAAAAATGATAATCGTACAACTCAAAGAAGGGGAAAACATCGAGAGAGCCCTCAAGAAATTCAAACGTAAATTTGAAAAGACCGGTATTGTAAAAGAACTCCGCCGTCGCCAGGCATTCGAAAAGCCCAGCGTTGCAAACCGCAAGAAAATGATGAAGGCTGTCTACGTTCAGCAGCTTCGTCAGGAGGCAGAGCAATAATAGGCTCCTCGCCGTCCCGGCGATAAATCAATTTTTCTAAGCCATATCACATCCGGTGCAGATCCTCCGTCACACCGACGGAGTTTCCGCGCCGGATGATTGTTTCTATATGGATGATTGAATGGTATCTATGACGGAATTCATCAACTATCTGAAGTACGAACTCGCCAGATCTCCCCTCACCGTAGAAGCCTACGAGCGCGACCTGACGCAGTTTATCAAATTCTGTGTCGGCCCTGACACGTCGAATTTCGACCCGCTTCGGATCGACGCCCGACTCATACGCCGATGGATAGCATCTCTTTCCGAAGCCGGCAACTCTCCGGCCTCGCTCCGACGTAAGACCCAGAGTCTGCGAACCTACTTCAAATTTCTTTGCCGTCGGGATCAGCTTAAAACCAATCCGGCCGACGACATCATTCTTGCAAAACTCCCCAAGCCGCTGCCTGATTTTGTAGCCGACGCCGATCTGCGCCGGCTGATAAATTCTGCGTCATCCGATAACGCGGGAACTTCCCGATCTCAATCATCTGAAATATCCGATTCAGAGCGTCGGCTTTCCGAGCGCCAATCCTTCGAAGCTGTCCGCGATCATATCATTCTCCATCTGCTCTATGCGACGGGGATGCGCCGCTCCGAGATTCTCTCTCTGACCGACTCCCATGTCGACTTCTCCCTCCGGCAGATAAAAATTATCGGGAAAGGACGAAAGGAACGCATCATCCCTATCGCTGACGAGCTTATCTCCGATCTCCGGCGATGGCAGACTATTCGCGACGCTACATTCCCTGACCTTCCATCTCCGCGGCCGATAATAGCCACTCGCCACGGAGCCATGTCGGCCTCCAATCTCGAGCTCATCATAAAGCGCCTGCTAAAAAATGAAAACGCAGGACGCAAATCCCCTCATACGCTACGCCACTCCTTCGCGACCTCCATGCTCAACGGTGGCGCCGACTTGAATGCCGTGCGCGCAATATTAGGCCACTCCTCGCTGTCAACAACCCAGATCTACACTCATCTCCAATTTTCCGACCTCAAGGATATCTATTATCGCGCTCACCCGCGCGGTAAAAAAAATCCTGATTGACGAACTCTATTACAAAGATTTTTGTTACCTTTGTAAAATCCCCTCGAAACTCTCATTTCCTCGACCGCATGCTTTTTTTCGCCGATAGCCAGATGGCTGTCCGCGTATTCGGAAAGCATCATCTCAGCGAAGCGATTCCTCTCAGGGAATCCCGATGTCTAACCTTCTAATCTCTACAACTATGGTAGCAAAAATTAATGCAGTACACTTCGAAATCTCTGAACGCCTCGAGAGTTTCATCCATAAGAAAGTCGACAAACTTTTCCGTCGTTATGACTTCATTTCAGAGACTGAAGTGACTCTGAAGGTCGTAAAGCCCGAGACATCCCTCAATAAGGAGGCTCAGATCAAGCTCCACGTTCCCGGCGCATCCGAAGTATTCGCATCCAAGACCTGCGACACATTTGAAGAAGCCGTAGATCTCTGCATCGAAGCTCTCGAACGCCAGCTCGAAAAAATCAAAGAAAAGAAATAAGCGCAGACTCCGACCATAATGAGTCCGCTTGACAACGTTAGAATATTGGAATTCCCCGGGGTGGCTGATCCAGCCCGGGGAGTTCTTACAGTGGCCGAACATATCCACTTCGACCGCACGCTCCCCTCGGGAGTAGCTGAGACTTATCTCTTCCCCATCAACAGGGTATTTTATATCCATGGAATCCCGCCCGGTGGAAGACGCGGAGGCCACGCTCATAAATCCAATTGCGAAATTCTCATATGCATCAACGGAGCGTTTGACCTTACTCTATCAGATGGATTTCGCCAACAGACATATCATCTCAATGACCCGACCAAGGGTATTGTGATTCCTCCCGACGCATGGACCCGGATGGAGAATTTCAGTCCTGATACCATCCTGATGGTTCTCTGCTCGGAAGAATACTCCGAAGAAGGATACATTCATGACTTCTCAGCTTATAAGACCTACATCTCACAGCATTATGGACTTTCTTAACCTGGCTCACAGCAATGCCCCATACTCGGAAAAACTGAAAGAGGCAGCCGCAAGGATTATAGATTCCGGACGCTTCCTGAACGGACCGGAGACTGAAGCGCTCGAAGCAGAGATTGCCGCGGTCACAGGTGCGGAGTATTGCATAGCGGTCAGCAACGGACTCGATGCCATAAGATTAATATTCCGCGCATATATGGAGCAAGGTCGGCTGACTCCGGGCGATGAGGTTATATTTCCGGCAAATACCTTTATAGCTTCAGTCCTGCCGATAACCGAATTAGGACTGAATGCCGTAGCGGCTCCTGTTGATCCTCTGACCCATAATCTGGATTGGAGCCGGCTTCAAGATTTCATCGGCGAAAAGACCAAGGCCATACTTCTCGTTCATCTTTATGGCTCTCCATGTTGGGATGCCTCCATTTGCCGCATGCTCCATGATCAGGGGCTGCTAATAATCGAAGACAACGCCCAGGCTCTGGGAGCAATGGCTGCCGAAGAGGGATTCGGAGGCTCACGATATTGCGGTGCGCTCGGCGACGCGGCCGCAGTAAGTTTCTACCCCACAAAAAATCTGGGAGCCCTTGGCGACGCAGGCATGGTCCTGACCTCCGACAAGCGATTGGCCAACGACGTCCGCACTCTTGCCCAGTATGGATCCGACCGCAGATACCATAATATCTATCAAGGTTATAATAACCGCATGGATGAACTCCAGGCTGCTTTCCTGCGTGTCAAACTCCCATATCTTGACGATGAAAACGATCGCAGACGTCAAGCTGCACAAGTCTACTGCGAAGAGATATCCCATCCCGAAGTCAAGACCCCGGCTATTCTGCCCGGGACCCGACAAGTCTGGCATCAGTATGTGGTGACGTCCGCCCGGCGCGACCAACTGAAAGACTGGCTTGCACAAAACGGGATTCCTACCGATATCCATTACCCCATACCTCCTCATGCCCAACCTTGTTATGAAGGGACTTTCTCCCATCCCTCTCTGAATGAAAGCCGGCGACTCGCCGACTCAATCCTGAGTCTGCCTATAGCTAACATCTCGCCGGAGAAAGCTAAAGAAATTTCAAGGATTATCAATCTCTTTCCAATTCAAGATTCCTGAAATGAATATTTCCGATAAAGCCAATAAGCCGGCAGATAAGAAAAAAACTCAAAGTAAGATATCAAAAGGGAGCGGAATCAGGTCAGTAAAAAAAGATAAAAAAGGAAGGCTGCGCTGGCTTTGGATTTCTGCTCCGGTTATTACGATAGCGGCTATCATACTGATCGTGGCAGCCCCCTATATTTTCACCTCTTCGGCAAAGGCCGCAATCATCCGAATTCCACCCAAGGCTACTGAAAACAACCTTCGCGATACCCTGCAGAGATACTTCGACCCTGAGTATGCCCTCCACACTTTTGAGGCATTCCGGAAACTCGGTCGCACTCCTGCCGAGCGATTCGGTGCCTATGAGATCCCCGAAGGCTCCTCACCCCTCCAGGCGGCGCGCATACTATCTCGCGGCAAGCAGACTGAAATCACTCTTACCATCAACGGAGTGAGGGAACTCGATTCTTTCCTCCCTCGCATAGCAGGAAAATTCTCCTTCCCGGTCGATTCCCTTCGGGCTATCCTGGCGGATTCCGCCTTCATGCAGCGCTTCGGCCTGACTCCTGAGCAAGCTCCGGCACTATTCCTCAATGATTCCTATCGATTCTTCTGGACCGCCTCTCCCAAAGACATTGTGGAAAAGATCGGGGCCAACTACAATCGCTTCTGGAATGAAACAAACCGCAGGAAAGCCGCCGATCTCGGATTGTCGCCGGCCGAAATATGCATCATCGCTTCTATCACCGACGAAGAGACGCAGGCTCAATCTGAAAAAGGCAGAATCGGACGTCTTTATATCAATCGTCTGCATAAAGGGATGCGGCTTCAGGCTGACCCTACTGTCAAATTCGCACTTAAAGACTTCTCTATCAAGCGGGTGACAAAGGCTCACCTCTCTGCTCCGGGACCCTACAATACCTATCAGGTCGCCGGTCTGCCCCCGGGCCCGATCCGCACTACATCAACCGCCACTCTCCGGGAGATACTTGACTCCAAGCCTTCCGATGACCTCTACATGTGTGCCAAAGAGGATTTTTCCGGCACTCATAACTTTGCTTCCACTTTCGAAGAACATAAGGAAAATGCCCGCCGCTATCAGCAAGCCCTCGATGAGCGTGGCATCAAGTGATTTACGTATGAAGCCATATCTGACTTTTTTACTTCTATTAATCCCCTTACTTGCATATTCGGCAACTGACTCCATAAGTCCGGAGCCGACAGCTAATACTGCATATTCCATCAGGCTGACTGACTCCACATCCATTTCCCCCCGATTCAAAACCCTGACGTCACAACATCCAAAGGTCTTGACATCCGTCGGCAAAGCTCCTTCTGATTCGATCGATTCCATTAAGGATCGCAATTGGTGGCGACTGCTGCGCAAGGGTCAGCTCAACCTTCGCGACTCAACTGTAGAATATCCCCGATTCGTAAAATTCTGCCGCGATGTATATCTATGGGGCGACAAGACCTTCAACAGCTACGACACTCTTTACGTCGTAGGGACCGGCACTAACTGGAAAGCCCGGCTCGCTTTAGACGGATGGACAGACTCATACCATATTGATCTTGACAAAAAAATGCCAATTACCCTCATATCAACTCCATATACGAGTGCCGGGATCTTCCTGCACTTCATGGCCGTAAGCGTCAATCAGACTATCGATATGAGCAATCTATTCTTCAATAAGCCTGTCAATCACCATAAATTTGAATTCGGATTTAACTGTGCGCGCTTCAACGTAGACCTTGCTTTCAATTCAAATACAGGCGGCAGTTATATACGCACATTCGGAGATTATAAGAAAGGACGCCTTTTCAGGGAATATTTCTCGGGAGTCGATCTTCATTCCTTCAATGCCAATATCTACTATTACTTCAATAACCGGAAATATGCCAACGGAGCAGCTTATTACTTCTCCAAAATCCAGAAGATCAGCGCAGGTTCCTTTATACTCGGGTTTAACTATGGCTATGAAGATATTACCCTGGATTTCACAAAATTGCCGGAAAATCTTCTGCCTTATATGAAGGTCGATCCCGCCTCCTATAAATTTAACTATCACAGCTATTGTCTTCTCTTCGGCTATGGCTTCAACTGGGTCCTCGGCAAGCACTTCCTATACAACATCACGGTCATGCCCTCAATAGGTGTAATCCACTGCACGGAGGAATCCGTAGACGGATCTGGAAAACTCTTCTCCCTGAACGCCAACGGGCGAATGTCGCTGACCTATAACCTCGACAATTTCTTCCTCTGCCTGATAGCCAAAGCCAACGGCCAATGGTACCATACGAGCCGGCTATCCGTATTCAACGCCATAGAAAACGCCTCCCTCTCCGTCGGCGTCAGATTTTAACTATGGTACGTAAACGATGTTGTTGTCATGCTTCCAGCTCGGTCCTGACTGATTCCCCTCTCCAAAGATTGCAGAAAGTATCTTGCAAGGCATCTCTGGCATCCTCATCGTTTTTGAGGAATCCCAGTGCACTTCTGTGGAGTTTATCCCTCAGCGCCAAGAATGAGGATGTTAAATTATCTGTTTTCATTGCTTACACTATAGATACGAATGACGAAGCAAAACATAACAGAGAATTAAAAAATTTTTCGCAGATCATAAGCGATGGAGCCGGGGCGAAACGACGATTAAATGGTCGGACGCGAAGAATCGCGTCCCTACCGGTGATGCCAATCGGACGTTATGAATCTCTATCAGGCGAAACAATCGCTTCCCCAATTTTCTACATTGCAATCAACATAATTCATAATCTTGTCGTATGCAGGTCGATTGCGGATTATATGTTCATGGTATCGTGATTGCCAACAAGGTAGGGACGCGATTCTTCGCGTCCGCGCTTCTCTCGTAACACCGGCCTTGAACGCACCAATAATCGTGGCAAGTCGACTGTTATGATGATAGTCACCACATTCTTCCTCATGCATCGGAGGTTTCAGACAACCGATATTTCCGTGTTCTTCCACGGAGTCCTGATCCCCAATGCTTAATACAATATGCAGATGATTCGGCATTACAACATGATTCAGAAGATTCACATCTTCATAATAAAGCGGTATATTTCTAATATTTTCTTCTATTAATTTGCCTAATTCGGACGCGAAGAATCGCGTCCCTACAATTCTTCCGAATGTATGACGCTTTTCATGCGCACAGATTGTGATAAAATATGTACCTTCACCATAATCGTGCCATTTTGCTCGAAATTGATGTCGGTCGGACATTTTTATTACTTTTTATGTTAATTTTGTCGGATACGACGGGATTTATCAGATGCGGTTGATCAAGTCCTCGAACAACTTGTTACTTTTGGACGGTCGGACGCGAAGAATCGCGTCCCTACGATTGGGACTCGCCGTATGGTGAATGGAATGCGATGTATGAGACCTCAGAGGCGGAGGGAATCGAAGTCGGAGGATCGGCCGGTGATAGAACCTGCGGAGTCTATGACGAAGAGAGTCGGGAGATCGGAGATCTGATATTTCAGGCAGATTTCCTGCGCATTGGTCACATTGGCATAGACGGTAGTGAAGGTGTAGTTCTTTGCTGCATTGCGCCATACAAGCTGATCTGCGTCAAGGCCAACGGAGTAAACCTTCGCCCTACCTGACTCGGAGAGTTTCTGGAGATCAGCGTTTAGAGCTACATTGTCGGGATTCGCAAGATCTTCGAAGACAAGCACTACAGGGATGCCTTTACCCGCCAGATCAGACAAAGCTACATCTTTGCCGGACTCATCAGGCAAGGAAATAGGGAAATAACCTAATTCCTCCGCTTCTACCACCCTGCGACGCCCGCTCTGCTCAGCCTTGCGACGCAGTCCCTGAGTCGCTATGTTTTCAAGGAGTTGGCAGCGGGGATCACCGGGGCGGAACTGCTTGAAACTCGTAGCTACAGCCGCAAAATAACGCGCATCCTCTGCCGGATCAAACAGCGGCTTATCGTTGACAGTTTTTGTCAATATATAATAACTGACCACTGAACCCTTGGCATTCTGCAGATACCGCGCATAGACTCTGCGTTTGAAAGCGGCGGCTGAGTCCGGAATCGAAAGATAAGGGGAGGCGGCTATCAGTTGCTTTTCGAATACTCCCATATTGACCGCATTTTCCGAACCTTCAAGAGTGAAGTCAGTGGCAAAAGCGCCGGCTGACGCCTTCAGAGTCAAATTATCAAGGGAATCGACAGGGAAATAAATATATTGGTCTCCGAGCGCCAGACGATATATCTCCGGAGCAGCCGGAGCATGCCCGGAGAAAGAGAATTTACCGTTGCTTTTAAGCGACGTTGAATCGAGCGCAATCCAATACCCTGCATTGTCAGCCTTTTCCAAGACGAGAGTCTTCCCCTCTGCTCCTTGGACCTCACCTTTGATGCTGAACGAAGGATCCTGACATCCTGCCAATCCGAGAATAACCGCAACCGGAAATATTAATCTAATCAACTTCATAAGATTCATATTATGACGACCATTACGACGACAAAAGCACCCCTGAATGGTCAAAAAACTATAAAAAATGAATTCAAAAACGAAATCGGATGCAAAATTAAGAAAAAATAGGAGAAAAACATTGGGGATGCCGTTATAAATGATTAACTTTGCAGAAAATATGCAGTAACCTGACATCGGACGGCCGCAATCATCTTCGGCAGAAACGATCAGACTTCAATCCCCGTCAAATATGGCGAAGACAGGAAGCCGGCCCGGCCGATACTTAGCAGCGAAAGAAAACAATAAAGAACTTATGCTTAAACCGGTAAAAAAGACCATCGAACTTGGTGACGGCCGCACGATTACAATCGAGACCGGCAAACTCGCCAAGCAGGCAGATGGCGCAGTGGAAGTCCGCATGGGCAACACCATGCTTCTTGCCACCGTATGCTCCGCCCAGGAGGCAAACGAAGGGGTCGACTTCATGCCCCTTACAGTAGAATACAAGGAAAAGTACGCCTCCATCGGGCGTTATCCGGGCGGATTCCTCAAAAGAGAAGGTCGGGCCAGCGATTATGAGATCCTTACGTCCCGTCTTGTCGACCGCGTGCTTCGTCCGCTTTTCCCGGACAACTACCACGCCGAGACTTTCGTCAACGTCACTCTCTTCTCTGCCGATGAGAATGAAGCTCCGGATGCATTGGCCGGCATAGCAGCTTCCGCTGCCCTGGCATGCTCCGACATCCCCTTCAACGGCCCTATCTCTGAAGTGCGCGTAGCCCGCGTCGACGGTGAATGGGTCATCAACCCCACTTTCGACCAGATCGAACGCGCTGACATTGAGCTCATGGTAGGCGCCACATACGACAACATAATGATGGTCGAAGGCGAAATGAATGAAGTCAGTGAGGCAGAACTTCTTGAAGCCCTCAAGGTAGCCCATGAAGAAATCAAGAAGCATTGCGTCGCTCAGATGGAACTCATGAAAGAGGCCGGCAAGGAGATCAAACGCGAATATAATCACGAGATCAACGATGATGCCCTCCGCGCCGATGTACGCGAGAAATGCTATGACAAGGCTTACGCCATTGCAAAAGCCGGCAGCGCCGACAAGCACTGGCGCAACGAATCCTTCAAGGCTATCCGCGACGAATACATCGACTCTCTTCCCGAGATGACCGAGGAGCAACTCGCACTTTACAATGAAGATCAGCGCATCGCAATGGTGAAGCGCTACTACCACGACGTCGAAAAGGAAGCAATGCGCCGCTGCGTACTCGATGAAGGGATCCGACTTGACGGCCGAAAGACTACTGAAATCCGCCCCATCTGGTGCGAGATCGACTATGTTCCCGGCCCCCACGGATCAGCAGTCTTCACTCGCGGCGAGACTCAGGCCCTCGTCACTGCCACTCTGGGCACGACTCTCGACGAGAAGATTATCGACGACGTACTCAACCAGAGCAAGGAGCGATTCCTCCTTCACTATAACTTCCCCCCTTTCTCGACAGGCGAGGCTCGCCCGCAGCGTGGCGTAGGACGTCGCGAGATCGGCCACGGCAATCTTGCACATCGCGCACTTAAAAGAATGTTCCCCGATGACTTCCCCTACACTTGTCGAATCGTCAGCGACATTCTGGAATCCAACGGCTCCTCTTCCATGGCCACAGTATGCGGCGGCACTCTCGCACTGCTCGATGCCGGCGTTAAGATGAAGCGCCCCGTAGCAGGCGTCGCAATGGGTCTGATCTCAGACGTAAACAATGTGAAATACGCCGTCCTTTCCGATATTCTCGGTGATGAAGACCATCTCGGCGACATGGACTTCAAGGTGACCGGTACAGACCGTGGCATTACCGCCACTCAGATGGATATCAAGTGCGATGGCCTCAGCTACGAAGTTCTCGAGCAAGCCCTTGAGCAGGCACGCCAGGGACGCATGCACATTCTGGGCATCATCTCTGAGACTATCCCGGAAGCTCGCGAAGATTACAAACCTCACGTGCCGCGACTCGTCACTATCGAGATCCCGAAGGAATGTATCGGAGCTGTCATCGGCCCTCAAGGCAAAGTCATCCAGGCTATGCAGGAAGAGACCGGGACTACAATCTCTATCGATGAAGACGAAAAGACCGGCGTCGGCCGCGTAGAGATCGCCTCCAAGGACCGCGCAAGCATCGATGCAGCTCTTGCACGCATCAAGGCTATCGTAGCCCAGCCTGAAGAGGGAGAGATCTACGAAGGCACAGTACGCTCGATTCTCGACTTCGGAGCATTTGTGGAATTCATGCCCGGACGCGACGGACTCCTCCACATCTCCGAAATTTCATGGAATCGTCTCGACTCCATGGAGCAGAGCGGCATTAAGGAAGGCGACAAAGTGAAGGTCAAACTCATCGAAATCGATAAGAAGACCGGAAAATACCGTCTCTCAATGCGCGTACTGACTGAGAAGCCCGAAGGCTACGTAGAACGCGAAGCACGCCCGCGTCGCGAAGGCGGCGAAAGAGGGCCGCGCCGTGAAGGCAATCGCGGACCCCGTCGCGATGGAGGCAACGGCGAACGCGGACCTCGTCGCGAAGGCAATCGCGGACCCCGTCGCGAGGGCGGTAACGGAGGGGGAAATCGTCCGTTCTCCGACCTGAAAATCCCACAAGAATAATTATATTCCACCTGTTAAAGTTAAAAAGAGACTGTCTAACTTCTGTTGTTAGACAGTCTCTTTTATGCTTTATAACATACTACTTTTTTAAACCGAAGATAAGTTTATGTCGTTAAGGTTACATATCGTCTCTCCTTTTACATTTTTTAACCTTTAAATACTATCCTTATGAAGAGACATTTAAAACTTTTCGCTCTGACCCTGCTCTCCATTTCCTGCGCCTCTTCTTTCGCCCAACAGCACCCCGGCTGTAAAGATCATTCATCAAACCCTGATCTATACTTCCTATATGAGGGCGACGCCCCCAACAGTCTCTTCCTCCTGCCCCCGCCGCCTGATGCAGCTTCCGTGCAGTTCATGTATGATCAGGCCCGCTATAACTGGGGGAAATCAATGCGCAATACTGAGCGTGGCGAACAGGCCTTCCGGGATGCTCGCGTCTCCGGACAGGATCTTCCTGACGCATTCACCGAAGCATTCGGCATCCGCATAACACCTGAAGATACTCCCGAAATATATAAGCTGATCGTAGGAATGCGTGAGGATGCCGGAGATCTGGCCACCCGCGATGCCAAAAACCATTATAACCGTCAGCGTCCTTTCGCATTCTATGGAGAAGACACTTGCAATCCGGAACAACAGGCCGAACTTTCTACCAACGGCTCCTATCCTTCGGGGCATACTTCCATCGGCTGGGCTACGGCTCTGGTGCTATCCGAAGTTAATCCAGAGCGTCAGGATGAAATTCTCGAACGCGGCTATCAGATGGGTGACTCGCGAGTCATCTGCGGCTACCACTGGCAGAGTGACATTGACGCCGGACGAGTGACCGGATCTGCAATAGTAGCACGGCTACATGCCGACGAGAGCTTCAACAAGCAACTCGATAAAGCAAAAAAGGAATTCGCCAAAAAGAAAAAAGAAGGAAAGGTGAAAAATAAGTAACTTGAATTAAATTCCCTTCAATCCTATATTCTCTAACCTAAACTTGAAAAGAAGATGAAAAAGATATTGATATGCGCGCTTGCGGCTTTGGCAACTCTGCCGATTATGGCTCAGGAAGCACCCCAGGATAGTCTGAAAAAGAAAAAAGATAAATTTGAAGTGAAGCCTACCGGACGTATCCTCATGGACGGAGGGGTATTTATCTCCCCCGACAAGCCCCTCTTTAAGGATGGCTTCGCCATTCCGGATGCACGCCTCGGAGTTAAGATGAAATATGGCAAATGGGATGCAAAAGTCGACGTCGGATTCGCCTATGGCAAAGTCGGACTGAAAGACCTGTATATCGGGTATACTTTCAATGACAAGATGAACATCAAGATTGGTTCGTTTATCCATCAGTTCGGGCTGCAGAGCGCTACTTCAAGCTCTATGAAGCCTACTATGGAGGAACCTATCTCCAATGCGATCTTCAACGATCCCCGCCAGCTCGGAGTGCAGTTTGAATATAGCGATGATAAATTCCTCGCTACTGCCTCTTATCACATGGAGCCGTCCGCCACAACATTCATCCTCCAGCCGGAGCAATTCACTCAGGAAGGGTATGGACTGCGCACCCGACTCGTATATCGTCCGTGGCACGAGGCCGGGAAGATGGCACAGATAGGTATTTCCGGCGCATTCGCCACTCCGCAGCGCTACGGCAATCCTGACACTCACAATGCCTTCCAGTTCAAGGCTAATTTCCCGAGCCGGGTAGCCCAGATCGCAGCCCTCTCCACTGACGTCACCGATGCCAAAGATCTCTTCAAGCTTTCTCCCGAACTTCTGCTAAGCTACAATCGCTTCGCACTGGAATCGCAATATTACTGGGTGGCGGTCAATCGCCGCAAAGGCCTTTCAGCCTATAATGCCCAGGGTGCTTACGTAACTTTGCGTGGGCTGCTTATCGGCAATACATATAGCTACGATATGTGGGGAGGCGGCATCGCCACTCCGGCGCCAAAGACTCTTGAACTCGTACTCGACTATAACTATACGCAGCTGACGGACGCTTCCGCCGGAATGTTCGGAGGAAGACTCAACGACTTCTCTGCTACGCTCAACTATCAGATCAACAAATATATGATTGCGCGTCTGCACTATTCTTACACGCATACTTGGGATGGCGCTCCTGTGAATACTTCACTTAATGCTATTCTTGCCCGCCTGCAGGTAATCTTCTGATCCATGACTGATACGGAATTAAAATCCCTTCTTGACGCTGAGGCTGAAAGGATTAATACTCCTGCTTTCATAGCTGACGATCCGGTGCAGTTTCCGCGCCGGTTCGTCAGGCAGGAGGATATTGAGATCGCAGCCCTGCTTTCAGCCATAATCGCATGGGGCAACCGCAAGATGATATGCCGGGATGCCGACAGGATTCTTGATATAATGGGCGATCATCCGGCCGACTTCGTACGCGACGGGGCATACGAAGACCTCGATCCGGATATGAATCTCCACCGCACATTCTTCGTACGCAATTTCCAGCATCTTTTGCGAGGGCTAAGAGCCATCTACAGAAAATATCCCAATCTGGATGCATTCTCAGCATCCATACGCGCCGGAGAAACCGACTTCCCCGCCTGGAATCTTGTCGGCGCGATGAATGAAATCATAGCGGACGCCAACGGAGGCTTGCGCGATTCGCGGGCGCTTCCGCAGAATCTTAAGACAACGGCGCTCAAGCGCATCAACATGGCTTTGCGATGGCTCGTGCGCGACGACGGAATAGTCGATATGGGAATTTGGAAGAGTATTCCCCAAAGCAAGCTTTTTATTCCGCTTGATGTTCACGTCGGGAACACGGCCCGCGAACTGGGTCTTATAACCCGCAAGGCCAACGACCGAACTGCAACCGAACAGCTGACAGCCAAGCTGCGTGAATGGCGTCCCGACGACCCGACTTTCTATGACTTTGCCCTCTTCGGCATTGGAATGAAGTTATAACAAAAAACTTGCGTATTATCTTATTTTTCGTTAACTTTGTGGCCGATAACCAAGTTTTACACTGATTTTGGACGCAGACCCTTTACCGACCGACTCCCCTATTCTGTCGATGATCCTGATGACGACATCGGCTATTCAATTTCATGCTCCCGCCAATTGGGCGAGTTGGATTTCCCTTATTATAATAGCAATTATCTGTCTCGCTGTCTCGGCATTTGTCTCAGGCAGCGAAATGGCTTATTTCGGACTGACTCATTCCCAGATTGATGAGCTCAAGGAGGAAGATTCGAGGTCATCCCGCAGAGTGCTCGATATGCTCCGCAATTCTGAGCGTCTGCTTGCGACCATTCTGATAGCCAATAATCTGGTCAATGTGACTATGGTTGTCTTGCTGACGTTTGCCATATCTCAGACAGTCAGATTTAATTCTGAAATTCTCGATTTCCTGCTGCAGACAGTCTTCCTTACATTTCTTCTGCTTCTATGCGGCGAGATTTTTCCAAAACTCGTGGCCAGAGGCAATACGATGAAATGGGTCAGCTCGACCTCGGGCGCTCTTCATCTTCTGGAAAAGATACTTTCAGTCCCGGCAGGAATAATGGTAAGATCGACAACCCTTATCAACCGGATAGTCCATAAGAAAGAGGAGCAATTGTCGACTGACGTGCTTGAGCGCGCCCTCTCCATATCCGATATAGAAGAGGGCAAAGAGAAGGAAATGCTGGAGGGAATCCTCAGTTTCGGAGAAAAGGAGGCGGCTGAGATAATGATATCGCGCGTCGACGTGACTGCAGTCGAATATCATGCCACCTGGAATGAAATAATCCGGGTCATCCTCGATTCGGGATATTCCCGAATCCCGGTCTATGACACCTCGCAGGACACGATCCGCGGCATTCTATATTCAAAAGACCTCCTCCCATATATCGGGCGAAGCGATGACTCTTTCCGTTGGCAGAGCCTTATCCGCGAAGCCTTCTTTGTGCCCGAATCCCGCATGATTGATGACCTTCTTGAAGATTTCCGCAAGAAGCGCATCCACATCGCCATAGTCATCGATGAATATGGCGGCACTCAAGGCATAGTCACTCTTGAGGACATCATAGAGGAAATCGTAGGGGAAATCGACGATGAATATGATGACACGGCCTCCATGTACCGCAAGGTAGCTCCCGGCATCTGGCTGATGGATGCAAAAATCTCTCTCGGCGACCTCTGCCGGGTACTCGATATCGACGAGGAGTCTCTTGGAGATACAGGGGAAGCGGAGACGCTCGCAGGATTGCTGCTTGAAATCAAGGGAGATTTCCCGACAGCCAAAGAGATTCTTACTCGCGGAGAAATAAAATTCCAGGTGTTGAAACTTGAAAAGCATCGTATCACAAAAGTAAAGGTAATGTATGACAACTGAATTCATTTATTGGCGCCACGACACGAGTGTCGGCGTGCGCGTAGAGGAACTCTCAGGCTGCGAAGACAAATCACCGAAACTCTGGAAAATTCTGGCATTGCAGGTATTCGGCGAGAATGGCGGCGAACGCTATCGGGAGGTAGGTCATTATCCGTCGGGAGCTCCTTATCTGGAAGATTCAGTGCAGAGAATTTCAATCTCCCATACTCCGCATTTTATGGTTGTCGCCTCATTACCCCGCACACCGGAAGCTCATCTCGATGAATTCAACACCCGCACAGCTATGGGAATCGATACCGAGAAATCTGATCGTGAGCAGGCTCTCAACGTAGCGGCACGCGTCATGAACGAAGCGGAAATAGAGCTCATGGATTCCTTTGCTTATGATCTTTCGCAAGGCTCTTCTCAGCGCCCTGCCATTCCCGAGAAGACAGCAAAGATTCGCTCCGCAGTACTCGCCTGGACTATCAAGGAGGCTCTCTACAAAGCTGCTTTGGAGGAAGGGATCGATTTCAAGAATAATCTGAGAATACTTAAATTTCCTGAGATATGCAGCGGCCCGCTTGTAAAATCTCCTATATTGGGACACGCTGAGATCGATCTGGAAGGAATCCCCGGGCCAATTGAGATGAAGCTCTTCTCTTATCTCTCGGAAGGTCATATAGTGACTATCGCCTTATCTTCAAAATGCGCTACATTCAAGAAAAAATAAGACCTGACAAAACAGCATGTCAAAATTATAACCTGACAAAACAGATTGACCCTGACTTCGGTGAAGTCAGGGTCAGTCATTATAGATTTATTTGATTTTCTGAATCAGTTTAGAGCCCGTTTACTAAGAACTGTTAAAATTTCATTTTGATCGAATATCAACGATAAAACGCCCATATTTTAGCCATTTTCGATCTTTTCATCAGTCACGATGCCCGCATCGCGCCTTCTTCAAAAATCGAAACTGCCTCAAAATCTGTACATTTTCTCGTTAACATTCTTTAGTAAACTGGCTCTTAATCGCGGCCGCCTCCGAAGATACGGAGAAGGAAGATAAAGAGGTTGATGAAGTCGAGGTAAAGATTCATGGCTCCGATAGTAGCCAGGCGATCAGTTACGCCCGGATCAAGGTTGGCTTGAGCCAGACGGCGGATTTGCTGAGTATCCCATGCCGTCAGACCGACGAAGAGCAGAACGCCTACGATTGATACCACCCATTCAATCGTGTTGCTGTGGGCAAACCAATTGACGATCATCAGGATTATAAGCCCGAAAAGAGCCATCATCAGGTAGGAGCCGAACTTCGAAAGGTCGGACTTGGTGAAATATCCATAGACACTCATTGCGCCGAATGTGCCGGCGGTAATGAAGAGAGTATAGACGATTGTGCCGATTCGGTAGACAAAGAATATAGGAGTCAGCCACGCTCCCATAAGAGCTGAGAAGACACAGAACCAGAAGAGCAAAGTACCCTGCTGCATCTTCAGCGCACGCGACGGGATAATCCATGCCATGGCGAACATTCCTATGAGCATACCCCAGAATACAATCTTATTCCCGAAGAAGAACGCGATTGCTGAGGGGGAAGATGCGATGCCGAGTGCGCAGAATGCAGATATCAGCAAGCCGATAAACATTCGCACGTAAACCTTACGCATCACGGTATTGACCTGAGTGGTCAACCCGGCGGATGACCCTCCATAGTAAGGAGGAGGAGTCTGAGAATTTCTGTAATCCATATTTGTATTTAATTTTGTGGGTTAGTCGTCATTGACAAATTACTTCGTTTCCGACGTGATTCTTTATAAGAAAACGCTTATAAGGATTGGGATTGTTCGAAGAATCTATCACTTTTGACACAAATTTCGTGCCAAAGTTTACATTCTCTCCGGCATTTCCATGCCGAGAAGTTGCGTTCCGGAGCGAAGCGTGCGAGCTACGATCTGCGACAGATTAAGACGCAGGCATCGGGTAGCCGGATCATCTTCCTTCAAAATGGAGTAATCATGATAGAATTGATTATACTCCTTAGCAAGTTCATAGCAATAATTGGCGATGACAGCCGGAGAGTAATTGCGTCCGGCTTCGGCAACTACCCCCGGGAAATCCGCAATTTTCTGAATGAGCACCTGCTCTTTCTCGTTGGGTACGGCTTCGGCATAGGAGCATGACGCGAGTTCATCGGCAGCCTTACGACATACGCTGCGGATACGGGCATACGTATATTGCAGGAACGGCCCCGTATTACCATTGAAATCGATCGACTCCTTGGGATTGAAGAGCATATTCTTTTTGGGATCGACCTTCAGCAGGAAATACTTAAGGGCGCCGAGTCCGACCATACGGGCGATTTCTTCCGCTTCCTCTTCAGGCATGCCGTCGAATCTGCTCGCAGCAGCCTCCCTGGCATTAGCTATCATTGTATCCATAAGGTCGTCGGCATCGACAACAGTGCCTTCACGGGATTTCATCTTACCCTCGGGGAGTTCGACCATTCCGTAGGAGAAGTGGGTAAGGGATTTACCCCATTTGAATCCGAGTTTGTCGAGTAGCAGACTGAGAACCTGAAAATGATAGTTCTGCTCGTTGCCGACAACGTAGATCATCTTGTCGATAGGGAAATCCTGATATCTGAGTTTGGCAGTGCCTATATCCTGAGTCATATATACGGAAGTGCCGTCAGAACGCAGAAGAAGTTTATGATCAAGGCCGTCGGGAGTAAGGTCGGCCCATACAGAGCCATCATCCTTCTTATACATTATGCCCTTCTCCATGCCGCCGAGCACGAGATCCTTACCTTCAAGATATGTGTCGGATTCGTAGTAGATTTTATCAAAATCTACACCCAGACGCTTGTAGGTCTCGTCAAAGCCGGCATATACCCATTCATTCATCATTTTCCAGAGACTGCGCACTTCTTCGTCGCCGGCTTCCCAACGACGGAGCATCTCGCGGGCCTCTTTCATAAGTTCAGACTCTGTCTCGGCTTCCTCTTTTGAAAGGTTCTTCTCATTCATAAGCTGATTAAGCTCAGCTTTGTAATGCTTGTCGAAAAGGACGTAGAAATCTCCTATAAGATGGTCGCCTTTCTTGCCGGCTGATTCGGGGGTCACTCCTTCGCCCCATTTTTTCCATGCAAGCATCGACTTGCAGATATGAATTCCGCGGTCATTGACAATATTGGTCTTCACTACCTTCTTACCATTGGCCTTGAGAATCTGAGAGAGGGAGTAGCCAAGAAGATTATTACGGACGTGTCCGAGATGAAGGGGCTTATTAGTATTGGGGGATGAATATTCCACCATGACCAATTCCGAATCTTCAGTCGGAGTTAAAAATCCGAAGTTCTCTTCGCCTTGAATTTCATGAAGCAGATTACGCCAGAATTCAGCGCTCACAGTCAGGTTAAGGAAGCCCTTTACGGCATTGAAAGCCGCTACAGCATCTACATTTTCTTTCATCCAGGCGCCGATTTCCTGTGCTGTAGCCTCGGGCGCCTTGTGAGAAGCCTTGAGGAAGGGGAAAACGACAACTGTCAGATGCCCTTCGAATTCTTTCTTCGTAGGCGAAACCTGCACATTTGCCGGGGCAATCTCAGCGCCATAAAGTGCCTTTACAGCATCGCTGACGCCCTGCGCGATAATCTCTTCTATTTTCATATTTAATATGTAGTCTTGTTGATTTCTTTTCGTTTTGGGATACCTTAGACCCCGTTTAATAAAATAAGTTACAAAATTAATGATTTTTTCTTGTTTCTACAAATAGACTTGCTCGACTTCCCCTTCTTTAATATACCATAAGTATCCTTCGACATGGGGGGCGCCCGCATACTCCCGCAGCTTACGCATATAGTTACGCACCTGGCTGCGATAGGCTGACCGGTTGGACGTACCGAATTTATAATCTATCACAGTCATTGACCCATCCTTGTTTACAAGCACCCGATCGGGACGCCGGGTCCGGCTGCCGGCCTGGATGAGAGGTCGCTCATTGAGGACCTTTCTGCTCCCGTCAAACCATCCATAGTCTTCGACCGACATAAGCGCTTTCTCCAGAAGCGGATAATAATATTCAATCTCATCTCGGCTTATCCTCCCCTTGACACGCATCTTTTCAAATCCTTTACGCAGATCCGATGCTTCCCTGACATATTCCAGTACCCCATGAAGCAGGCTTCCGACAGAGCGTGGATCCTGACGATCATCTTCGGCAGGATCTTCGTAGAGTTGATCTTTTTCCGGAGTATACTGGAGTATCGGACGATTGGAATTTACAAAATATTCGCTGATCTGACGGTCTTCGGAAGCCGATTGTTTCTCCTCGCGGTATCGTTTAAGAGTAGACGCTACGTCTTGTATGGGCATGCCGTATTCATAAGCGGCCGGGCCTATCTTCATTTCTTCATCCGAAGGCATCATTTCCATCTCATCCGGTCTGTTCTTGGCCGAATACTCGTCATATCTTCCTATAATCTCCTTAATGGCAACTCCCATTGATTTCTTCGCGGCTTCGGAGGATGCGACCCCCTTTTTACGGGATTTAGTTTCCTCCTCCGATTCTACTACGTCATCATCGGCGGGCAGGCCAGCCTGCCATATATATAGCTCACATATAGGTCGAGTCATTGCCACGTAAGCCTTATTGAGCTGATCGGCGCGCACATTCTTCACAGCTTCGCTCCGTATCGACTCAAACGGCGTATTCTTCCATTTCGTTTCAGACTTGCTGATCAGAATCGGCATCATTGAAGGCAGATACTCCGCCAACGGAAAATCTTCGGGAATCTCCACCCATGTCCACTCATCTTTCATCTCGAGACTAAAATCCAGTTCGGGCAGCAATACACAGGGAAATTCCAGACCTTTGGACTTATGGATTGTCATCACCGATATAGCGTCGGAACCTTCCGGAGAGATGACTGCGACATTACACCCTGCCTTATCCCACCATCTCAGAAAACTACCGATATCCGAAGGCCATACCTCGCAGTAGGCCAATACCTCATCCTGGAAGGCTGCAAGATAGATGGCATCGTTTCGTTTGAGTTCGTCGGCGACAAATATCTCAGTCAGCGCCTCCACCAAGGACGGAAGGGTGACGGCCTGCATCCCTGCAAGAAGTTCAGACATTACATCTCCATCGAAATCTCCGCTAAGAAAGTTTTCGATTCGCTCCTGCATATCTTCATCGCGATGGCTCATGCAATAGTAACGGAAATGTGCGGCCAAGGGGAGCCAATTAGTGCGTATCGACTTGTCGTCATCTTCAGAATCCGCAAATTTGCCTTCCATGCCGTTCTGAATCATACGCAGACATTCGACTACAGTCTGCACGGCTTTAGAAACACCGAGTTTTAGAGAATCCTCCCCAACGAATGAAAGTTTCTGAAGCGACTCGTCATCATCAGTCATCGAGCGATCCGAGAGATAGGAAATAATTTCTCCGGCAGCTGCATTCGAATTGGTCAGAATGGCAATTTCTTTCTGTAAGTATCCGCGGCTCAACAGATTATTGATGCGATGATATATACTCTCCAGAAGAGTTTCGGAAAGTCGATCTACTACGTCACTTTCCTTTTTTTCTCTATTTTCAGCGTAGAACTCAACGCAAACATATCCTTTTTCCTCCTTCTTGGCAGGAAATTGAACCGTATTGGCGTAAAGATTTTCGAGGCCGCCACCAAGCAGATCAGTGAGATGGCGAAAGAAGAAATTATTGAATTTGACGATTCTACGCAGACTGCGGTGATTAGTATTTTCAGCTTTTGCATGTCCGCGCATATCGAGTCCGGGGAATTCATCCGGCACCCTTCCGGTGATGAGCGTGGGGTCTGCGCTGCGGAAGCGATATATGCTTTGCTTGGCATCTCCAATGATGAGATTCTCATTGTCATGGCTCTCGCTTTCACGCAAAAGAGGCACCATATTGTCCCATTGCATACGTGAGGTGTCCTGAAATTCATCTATAAGGAAGTGATGAAATCGGGAGCCGTGGCGTTCGTAGATAAATGGCACGTCATCATCTGCTATAATACGCCGAAGAATCGTATTGGTATCCGAGAGTTTCATCGTGCCGCTCTCGACAAGGAATTGCTCGCCGCGCTTATGCAGTTCGCGCATCAGGCCAATACGCGGCACACTTTTTTTAAGCAGCTGCCAGAGTTGATTATTCGCAGAAGCCTTCCATTCCGACCATTCATCAAAAGCCTGACGCAATTTATTGAGAGCTTCCACCAGAGAGTGGCACCGTTCCGCGTAAATACCGAGCATTTTCTTTTTATCGGCATCTTTCCCCTTCCATAGATTTTTCTCAGTCCATTCTTTCGGGCCGGATAGTTTTAAATCATCAGCAGGATCTGCCGTTGAGGAGGCGAACTTGGCGAGTTGGCCGGGGAGTAAGTGTCCGTAGGCTATGTAATCCTTCATTGGCTCGGATGACATAGCCGCCGCTTCATCAATCACGTTATTGGCGGCCTCGTTGACGCGCGCGAACCTGTCGGTCAGTTCATCATCAAATAGCCTTCCGCCTTCATCGAGCGCTTTCAGAAGGTCGCCGCCGTTGTCAAAGTATTCGGTCAGTCTCGCACGCGGGATTTTATTTTCTTCCTTATCGAATTCGTCGGCAAGTTTTCTGAATTCATCAAGAAGGGTACTTGAACGGGGATTGGCATCAGCCGATATCTTCTGATCGAATACATTCCATCCTTTTTTACCGGTGCGTATCCGCTCCTCAATATAATGTCGCACCCAGCTTTCGGTCACTTTATCGAGGTTACCTCCGGTAAGATCATCAATCATTCGGAGCACTACTTCACGATTGACGGCGCCCGTATTGATAATGACTTCATATCCGTCGGGGAGATCTGCTTCGTAGGCAAATGTGCGGAGTATTGCCTGAAAGAAGGAGTCGATTGTCATTACGTTGAAATCAGAATAGCAGTAAAGGAGATAGCGGAGTGCTATCCCGCAACTCCGGCTGATTTCATCGGGAGTTGCTGAAAATTCATCCATGAAGTCCTGCATATACGTAGTCGCTCCCGGATTGGCGGGATCGACGTTATAGGCCAGATCGTTGAGTTTGGCCATTATGCGTTGCTTCATCTCGTCAGTAGCCTTGTTAGTGAAAGTTATGGCAAGGATATGGCTGACGGAATCGCGAAGTTCGTTGTCATCACGCAGACGTGGCCTTGTGGCACCCTCATCCTTTATGGATATAAGCAGGCGCAGGAATTTCTTTGTCAGCGTATAGGTCTTGCCTGAGCCGGCTGAAGCGCGTTGAAGAGTTAGCAAAATTCGAAGGATTATTTTTTGAAATATTCATTAAGTAGGGCCTTGGCTTGTTGGCGTCGGTCGCCTTGCAGAAGAATCTCGCCTCCTCTTGATGAGCCTCCGCAACCGAGCCTCTGCTTTAGGAAGCGACTTATGTCGGCTACTTGATCGTCGGTCATATCATCGAATCCGGCGATTATGGTAGCGGGCTTTCCGGCGCGTCCTTTCTTTTCGTAGAAGAATTGCATTTTAGGCATTTTGGGGGCATTGGGGGCCTCCTTCTGACAAGCCCTCTCAGGACCATCAGGGAGATCCCCGGCGCTTCGGAGGGCTGCCAGAGCATCTTTCCAATCTTCCATATCAGTTTGCATATTAGAGCCGTATCGGATCCGGATGCAATATGCAGTTCCGGAGACCGATACGGCTATATTCAATTAAGCCAAGCGGAAGCAAATTATCATTGTTATTGAGCGGGCGCTTGACAATAAAAGCATTATACACGGCAATTATGCCGGCGGCATGCCGAAGTTTAATGTCGGAATTACTTGCCGAGGCTGTCAGCGGGCTTGAACTTGCAGACCTTGCGGGCTGCGATTGTGATTTTTTCTTTAGTGCGCGGATTTATACCGGTGCGCTCGGGCTTTTCCTGCATACTGAAGGTGCCGAAACCGATGAGCTGAACCTTGTCGTCGTTTACGAGAGCCTGCGCGATGGATTCCAGAGTTGCATCGAGAGCTGCCTTTGCGTCAACCTTGTTGAGGTTAGCTTTCGCAGCGATTTCATTGATAAGATCTGTCTTGTTCATAATAAATATATATTTCTATTCTTGAATAATTCCAAAGGAATACTTCTCTATATTAACCATTTTCATGGCATAAAAGTTAACACTTGGGTGCTAACTAAAGGCAAATTTAACGATAATTATAAGATATTCAAATAAAAGTCGGAGAAATTTTTGTAAATTTGCAGAAAATAGCCCATAATTCGGTCGAAAGGCTCCAAAAATAGTCTTAAATACCGAAATTTACAATTTCCATGTATGGCCAACAACAACATGCCGGCGTGGCTGGAACAGATTCCACCCGTCACCCGCAACCTTCTCATCATTAACGTCCTCATATGGATTATAGAAGCAGTCACAGGCTCTTTCGGTGAGCGACTTGAATCTATCCTCGGACTACATTTCTGGGGTTCGGAGAAGTTTAATCCGATCCAGATT
>JAIDYR010000004.1:116435-124889 GCA_029057985.1 Muribaculaceae bacterium
GAGCGACTTGAATCTATCCTCGGACTACATTTCTGGGGTTCGGAGAAGTTTAATCCGATCCAGATTATCACTTACCTTTTTCTTCATGATCGCCACACAATCATGCATATTGGATTCAATATGTTTACTCTCTGGATGTTTGGCCGTATCCTGGAGAGGGTATGGGGAGCCCGGAGATTTCTGGTCTTCTATTTCATCTGCGGTATAGGCGCAGCGCTGGTGCAGGAGACGGTCTGGCAACTGACATGGCGTCATGAATATATCGACGGCATCGCGGCGCTGAATCATCTGACTCCGGCTGAAATGGCGGAAAAAGTCAGTCAGCACGCAGAATATTTCGCCACAGGTATGAATCAGATGAAAAACGCAATGCTGGCGGTAGGTGCTTCCGGTGCGATTTTCGGATTGCTGCTCGGATTCGCCTTTGTCTTCCCGGATATGCCTATGTATCTATTCTTCATTCCGGTCCCCATCAAGGCTAAATACATGGTGGTCGGATACGGAGTGCTTGAGCTTTTCTTCGGCATTTCCGGAAGGATGGATTCCGTAGCGCATTTCGCTCATCTGGGCGGCCTGCTCTTCGCATTGATAGTTCTTCTCTGGTGGAGACATAAAGGGACTTTGCGTGGTGGCAATTTCTATTACTGATAACAAGGCTTCCGGCAAGGGGCGCTGGATTCTGCTGTCGCTTCTGGCGCTAAACTGCATTATATTTTTATCTGGATTGATCCGTCCTGCTCTAAGGGAAGTCATGATGCTCCATTCTCCGGCCATTCCGACTCCACCGCTGGCTACCGCCGCGCTCAACTGGAGAGCCTTGGCAAGTTATACTTTTGTACACTCCGGCCCTTCGCATCTCTTCTTCAACATGCTATTCCTATGGATATTAGGCAAATTCCTCATTGACCGATACGGCATTCGGAGAATGATTGCATTATATCTGGCAGGAGCAGTAGCAGGCGCAATAGGATTTCTGACTGTAGGAGCTTTTATCCCGGCAGGACATGAGACCGCTCTTTGCGGGGCTTCCGCCGCTGTCCTGGCTCTTAGCGGCGGCGTCATGGCATCCTCCCCGGGACGCAATATCCGGATCTTAGCCTGGACCGCTGTCGGAGTATGCCTGCTGAGCTCACCGACATTGCCGGCGCTGGCAACCCATGTCTTAGGGTTTCTCGCAGGATTCCTGCCGTCAGCCCGCAAGAAATTAATCATAAGTTGAGGAATCCAACCGGATTCCGACTAATATAGGAATTACCCAAATGATAATAGTATCCCCGCTCATCAAACTCGGACTTAAAATTGCGACATTCGTCGTCTATCTCATTACCATATTCTGCTGTTACGGCGGTTATATCCCCCCTGAAATATTTCCTCTCGGATCGGTAGCCGTCATCGGGATGCCGGTAATAGTCACTCTATCCGCCGCCATTGTGATATTATGGCTCTGTTTCGGCCGATGGATAATGGCGCTGATAGGAGTCGGGATGTTTATCTTATGCGGCGCGCCGATAAAGATGTGGTTTCCGATGAATTCACCTACAGAAGCTGAGCCCGGCGCTCCGGTCCTGACCCTGCTGACCTGGAATGCTCTCCACGGATCGGACCTTGAAAAGCCCGATTATGAGGGGTCCAGACTACTTGAGACAATACTTGAGGTCAACGCTGACGTCGTCTGCCTTCAGGAAGTTTATTGCATCGATAAGAGTTGCCTGACGCATTTTTCTCAGTCGACGGCAGACTCCATAGCCCGGATTTACCCTTACCAGCTTGGTGACGGCACTTATGATCTCCGCATTCTCTCAAAGTATCCCCTGCGTCATATCTATTTCGGATCGCTGTATAGCTATCGTCTGGCGGAATGCTTCACCGTGAAGACTCCTACGCGGGAAATCGCTATGGTAAATGTCCATCTGCCTTCTTACGTATTGGATTCCAAGGAAAAACAGATCCTTAAGATCGGAGATTCGGGAATGGCTGAGAAAAAAAAGCTCGGACGCAAAATAGTCCATAAGATGGAGCGTACCTTCCCGCAACGCGCCGAAGGAGCGGAGAAAGTGCTCGGAGGAGTGGATGAATTGGCCATGCCGACAATTATCTGCGGAGACTTCAACGATGTCCCGGCTTCATGGACCTATCGTCTCTTTCTTAAACGCGGATTTATGGATGCTTATGACGCCACCAACTTCTTCCCGACCCATACATTCAATACCAATATGATGTATGTCCATCTGGATCAGATTTTCTATCGCGGAGCTCTACGCCCCCTGAGTGTGGACAGAATCAATATACGCTGCTCCGATCATTATCCTCTCGTAGCGAAATTCCAGATCCTCGAAGGATATTAATCATAATAACCGCATGATAAGCAGACTCCGGATTTGCACAATTAAATAAAAAGCATTATCTTCGCTGAATCAATATCTCCGATATGGGAAACGTGAATCAATATATCAGTTTCGATTGGGCCATGAAGCACATGCTTCGTGACAAGGCTAACTTTGACATTCTTGAAGGCCTGATCTCTGTCCTTACCAGAGAAAACGTAAAAATCATTGAATTGCTCGAGAGTGAATCCAATCAGAATGACAGCACTGATAAATTTAATCGCGTCGATATCAAGGCTAAAAACGATAAAGGGCATATCATTATTGTTGAGGTGCAGTTGACCAGACAACTCTATTATCTCCAGCGTATTCTCTACGGAGCTTGCAAAGCCATCACAGAACATATAAATATCGGCGAGAAATATGACCAGGTAAAAAAGGTCTATTCCATCAGTATTCTCTATTGCGATTACGGACAAGGCGACGATTATGTCTATCATGGCGAGACACGCTTCAAAGGATTGCACACCGGCAACGATCTCCTCGTCAATATGAAGGAAGATGGAGTCATTGTGCAGCATTTGCCCCGAGAAGTATTCCCGGAATATTATATTGTACGTGTAAATGTATTCGACAAGATGCCGGAAACCCCTCTCGATGAATGGATGACATATCTTAAGACAGGCATGGTCAAAGAAGACACCCGCACTCCGGGACTACAGCAAGTAAAAGAGAAACTTCGCCTTATGATGATGTCGCCCAAAGAACGCAGGGCCTATGATGAACACATGGATAATATCATGGTCCAGAACGATGTCCTCGACACAGCAAGAGATGAAGGGCGTGAAGAAGGATTAGCAGAAGGTCGGGCGCAAGGTCGCGCTGAAGGCCGTGCTGAAGGTCGCGCTGAAGGCCGTGCTGAAGGCCGTGCTGAAGGTCGCGCTGAGGGTCGTGCTGAAGGTCGCGCTGAGGGTCGCGCTGAAGGTCGCGCCGAGGGGATCAAAGATATGGTATTAAACATGGTTGAAAAGGGACTGCCGAATGATTTAATCTGTCAGATTGCTGGCATCTCAGAAACGGAAATAGGAAATATTCTTAGCAAGAAATAAGTATAAATTCAGGGAATTACGGATAGCTGTAACTTTTCCCTGCCTTTACAACCAAAGAACAATCTAACCATAAATAATAAAAATAGCGTGAAAACATTTGCTTTATCACTGGCCGCCGCCATCACAATCGGAGGAGCGGCATCTTCTGTGGCTAAGACGACAGGGCATGAGAATCCCTTCCTTAAGCCTTATACTACGCAGTTCGAGATTCCGCCTTATTCAGAAATTCTTACCTCTGACTTTATCCCTGCTATCAAAGCCGGAATCAAAGAGCAGGATCAGAACCTGAATGCCATAATCAAAAATCGGGCGGTACCCGATTTCGACAATACCATCCTTCCGCTTGAAGACCTTTCTCCAATACTGGAAAGAGTAGCTTCCGTCTATTGGACTTTCGACAATGCCCTCTCGACTCCCGAGTTCGCTGCATTGGCGGATGAAGCTGTACCATTGCTCAACCAGGCAGCTAATAATGTCAATCTCAACGATCTCCTGTTCGAAAAAATAAAATACGTCTATGACCACCGCGATGAGCAGGGTCTCGACCCGGTCCAGAAGCGTCTCGTAGAAAAGTATTACCGCCAGTTTGCCGAACAAGGCGCCGCTCTCCCTGCCGACAAGAAGAAAGAACTTATCCGCATCAACGACGAGCTCTCCAAACTTTTCATCAAATACAATAAAAATCTCCTTGCAGCTACTAATGACTTCTTCATCAATGTTGGCGAAGATGCAGTAGCCGGATTGCCGGCTTCTTCGCTCGGTGTTGCTAAAGAAGAGGCTCAGAGCCGCGGACTCGACGGATATGTCTTCACTCTGCATGCCCCGAGTCGTCTGCCGGTGCTTCAGTATGCCGATAACCGCGACCTGCGCAAGGCAATCTATGAAGGTTACATCAACCTCGCGTCTTCAGGCGACTACAACAATATTCCTGTAATTGAGAAAATCATAGCGCTCCGCGCCGAAAAAGCAAAAGTCATGGGCTTTGACAACTTCGCACAGATGATGACCTCAAGAGTTATGGCCAAGACTCCGGAAGCCGCCGAGGAGCTTCTGATGCAGGTCTTCACTCCCGCCGTCGAGCGTGCGCATGAGGAAGTTGCCGACATGCAGGCCCTCGTAGATGCAGAAGGCGGAGATTTCAAGATCGCTCCATGGGACTATTATTACTATGCGGAAAAAGTCAAGAAGCAGAAATATGATCTGGATGAAAGTCAGGTACGTCCTTATTTCTCTGTGGAGAATGTGCTGAAGGGGCTCTTCGGCGCCGCTGAGAAACTTTATGGCATCAAAATGGTGGAACTCCCGGATGCTCCGAAATATATGAATGAGGTGACTGTCTATGACGTGCAGGACGCCAAGACAGGCGAACACATCTCTGTCTTCATGACAGATTTCTTCCCCCGCGAATCCAAGCGTCAGGGTGCATGGATGGAGCAGATGCAGTCGGCCGGACTATATCGAGATGGCAGCTATAAGCGTCCTATCGTCTACAACGTCGGCAACTTCACCCGCCCTTCAGGCGATACTCCGGCCCTTCTGACTCTGGATGAGGTGGAGACTACATTCCATGAATTCGGTCATGCCCTGCAAGGGATGCTGACTAAAGCTCCATATAAGGGGCTGGCCGGAACCAATGTAGATCGTGACTACGTAGAAATGTCTTCTCAGATGAACGAGCACTTTGCGTTCACTCCTGAATTGCTCAAAGAATATGCCCGTCATTACAAGACCGGCGAAGTTATCCCCGATTCTCTGATTAAGAAACTTGACGACGCCTCTAAGTTCAATCAAGGCTTCGTCACTACAGAGCTGGCCGGCGCAGCCCTACTCGACCTCGCCTGGGGACACCACGATGGCAAGAATGTGGATGTCCTCGCTTTCGAGAAGCAGGTGGCCGATAAGATCGGTATGCCCGCAGAAATCACCTTCCGCTATCGTTCGCCCTACTTCAAACATATCTTCGGCGATGACGGATACGCCTCCGGCTACTACACTTATCTCTGGAGTCAGGTACTCGAAGCCGATGCTTGGGAACTCTTTGAGGAAAAAGGAGTATTTAACCCGGAGACTGCTGCTTCCTACAAAAAGAATATCCTTGAATCCGGCGACACAGAAGATGCTCTGATCCTCTTCGAAAACTTCCGCGGCCACAAACCGGATCCCCACGCACTGCTTCGTCTGCGTGGATTTGAAAAAGCCGAAAAGTAAATAACTGCGACATTTCCTTTAGAAAGAAGCATATCTGAGACGCCGGAAAATTTTCCGGCGTCTTTTTTCGTTATTACAACAGGATTCCTACCGGCTTGACCTTATGATCTGATCCGGACGAGAACATCGGGGATCATCCTGAAACCATATCAACCACCGACTTCTGAATCTATGAATAAAATATATCATTATTATAATGGAAATAATCCATCGATAACATCAGGGCAGACATCACTATCTCACAAAAAATCGGAGAAGACAGAGCTATCGCCGGATACGTCAGTATCAGACGATGAAGTGAATACTGAATGTAACGATAAATATTCAGTCCATGACCATCTGATGATGCGCAGGGCCATACAATTGGCCCGATTTGGAGAAGGATTCACTTCTCCAAATCCTATGGTCGGCGCAGTAGTCTGCGCGCCTGACGGCCGGATCATCGGCGAAGGATGGCATCGCCGTTGCGGACAGGCTCATGCTGAAGTCAACGCTATCAACTCAGTCAGCGATGCCGACAGGACCCTTCTTCCGGAATCTACAATCTACGTGACTCTGGAACCCTGCTCCCATTATGGCAAGACTCCGCCTTGCGCTGAACTCCTCATACGCCAGCGACTGCGCCGCGTAGTCATAGGCAGTCTTGACCCCTTTCCGGAAGTATCCGGCCGGGGAGCAGAGATGATTCGCAAGGCCGGTGCCACCGTAGAAGTCGGTTTAATGGAAAAAGAATGTAAGGCTATAAATAAGCGTTTCTTTACAGCCCATACGCTTAAGCGCCCCCATATCTTACTCAAATGGGCCCGGTCAGAAGATGGATTCATCGCTTCCCCGGCAGGGTTCCCTCGGGCTATCTTCTCTACTCCTCTGACCACAATGGCAGTACATCGTCTGCGCGCCATATCGGATGCTATAATGGTAGGAGTCAACACCATTATCGCCGACAATCCGAAACTCGACACGCGACTATGGCCCGGAACCGATCCTCGTCCGGTCACGATGGACTCATTACGCCTCCCCCGGGAAGCTCTCATAATGGCCAGATCGCCGATTCTTCGCCGACCAAACGAACCCCTTGGTCAATTCCTCAATCGCTTATACAAGGAAGAAAAAATCACATCTCTGATGGTAGAAGGCGGAACCATGACTCTACAGGAATTCCTTAATGAAGGTCTCTTCGATGAAGTGCGGGTTGAAGTGTCTCCCATAAGACTCCGCAACGGGATCCCGGCTCCGGATTTACCCCTTAATCTAACTCCTTTCATAGAATACCCCACTTGACTCTTAACTATCAGATTACGACTTCCGGCTAAAATTTAACATTTTTTGGGTATTTTAAATTTATTCGCCCCTTCTATGACGGTTATTTCCGCAAATAATATTAACTTTGCAATTTGAATTATAATCGCCCGATTCTATAATGACCAAAAAACTATATATTATTCCGGCCCTTCTTGCCGTCTTATCGCTTTTCGGAGCCTGCAACTCCAAAGAGGAACCCGAAAAGATCGATGCTGTCGTTGCTCAGAGTGTCGCTGTCACTAAATTTACCCTGAAGCCCAACTCGAAAGTGATGGCCAACCTTGACTCGGTCTATTTTTCCATCGATCTCGAACACCGCGTTATATATAATGCTGACTCTTTGCCCGTGGGGACACAGATCGACAAACTCACTCCTATCATCACTTATCCATCGAGTGTCAGCAAGGCTGAGATCACGATGAGCGGCGGTCAGACACGCACTGGTACTGTCAATTATAAGGAAAACCCATCCGATTCAATAGATTTTACCGGAGATGTATGGTTGAGGCTCGCCTCTGCCGATGAATCCGCGGCTATGACTTATCGATTGAAGGTCAACGTTCACAAATGCGTCGGAGATTCCCTCATGTGGGATCGGGAAGCGGTAGCGGCTCTCCCGAGCAGAATGGCAAATCCCCGGGCGCAAAAGACTGTGGATGACGGCCGGGAAATCATTACCATCGTAGAAGAATCAGACGGCACTCTGACCCTTGCGACTACAATAGATCCGGCGGGAAAATCCTGGACCAAAAAGCAACTGGATCTCTCTTTCTCACCCAATCTGCGTTCCTTGACAGCGGCTGCCGACAAGTTATATATGCTTAATGATTCCGGAGTCCTCATGACCTCATCCGATAATGGCCTTACCTGGACTTCAGTCTCAGTACAATGGGCCGATATAATAGGAGAATATAATGGTTCGCTACTCGGAATCTCCGGCACCTCCTCCTCCCCCCGATTCGATATATATCCCCGTCCTGCCGGATTCATCCCCACAGACCTTCCGTCTGACTTTCCTACAGAGGGCCGCTCCAATTTCGGCACATTCTCCTCAAAATGGGCTGCCGCTCCTATAGGATTCTTTACCGGAGGTCGCCGCGACGGACACATCTCAACCGCCACCTGGGCTTACGATGGCGACAACTGGGCCAAGATTTCCGACAATCCGCTCCCGGCACTCTCCGAGGCGCTGATTGTCCCCTACTTCTCATATAAAAAGACCAATGCGTCATGGATCCAGACTGAATATAGCGTATGGCTCTGCATGGGAGGCCGACTCGCTGACGGGACTGTCAATGAAACTCTCTATATAACTTACGATAACGGAGTCAACTGGCGGAAAGCATCCGAGATTATGCAGTATCCGGAGTTCGCACGCCCCGGTTATCAAGCCGACGGGATCGTGCGTTCCACGCCCATGGAAGCCGACATGACCGACAACTGGACCCGAATGGCTTCAGCACGCCGCGCTCCTCAGATGCGATTGAACTACTTTGTCGACGGCAACGAGA
>JAIDYR010000040.1 GCA_029057985.1 Muribaculaceae bacterium
ATTACTTTCTTCTTATTACTTTCTTCTTATTACTTTCTTCTTATTACTTTCTTCTTATTACTTTCTTCTTATTACTTTCTTCTTATTACTTAGATAACTATTCCATACAAAATAAAAATCCCCGAAAAATAATTTTCGGGGATTTTTTATTTTGTAGGATGGTTATCAGATGATTCCCTGACCGAGCATAGCGTCAGCAACCTTCATGAAGCCTGCGATATTAGCACCCTTCATGTAGTTGATGTATCCGTCGGGCTGATTGCCATAGTATACGCAAGCAGCGTGGATGGAGTTCATGATCTGATGAAGCTTAGCGTCAACCTCTTCAGCAGTCCACATGAGGTGTTCTGCATCCTGAGTCATTTCAAGACCCGAAACTGCTACGCCACCTGCGTTAACGGCCTTACCGGGAGCATAGGGCACTTTTGCTTCGATGAACGCATCGATAGCCTCGGGAGTGCAACCCATGTTGGAGACCTCAGCGCAAAGGATAACGCCGTTTTCGATGAGTTTCTTAGCATCTTCGCCGCCAAGCTCATTCTGAGTAGCACAGGGAAGTGCGATATCGACTTTCTGTTCCCAGGGCTTTTTGCCTGCATAGAAAGTAGAACCGGGGAATTTGTCGGCGTAGGGAGCAACGATATCATTGCCGGATGCGCGAAGTTCGAGCATATAAGCGATCTTCTCGTTGTCAAGACCTGCGGGATCATAGATATAGCCGTCAGGACCGGAGATAGTCACGACCTTACCGCCGAGTTCAGTAGCCTTGGTAGCTGCGCCCCAAGCAACGTTGCCGAAACCGGAGATTGCGATAGTCTTGCCTTCGATAGTAGTGCCGAGGTCATTGAGTACGTTAACAACGTAGTAGAGGGCACCGAAACCTGTAGCTTCCGGACGAATGAGCGAACCGCCGAAGCTGAGGCCCTTACCGGTGAAAGTACCTGTATTTTCGCGAGCGAGTTTCTTGTACATGCCGTACATGTAGCCTACTTCACGTCCGCCTACGCCGATATCGCCTGCGGGCACGTCGCGGTCAGGACCGAGGTTGCGCCAGAGTTCGAGAATGAAAGCCTGGCAGAAACGCATGATTTCTGCGTCGCTCTTTCCGCGCGGAGAGAAGTCGGAGCCACCCTTGCCGCCACCCATCGGGAGTGTAGTAAGAGCATTTTTGAAAGTCTGCTCGAAGCCGAGGAATTTAAGAATCGAAAGATTGACGGAAGCGTGGAAACGGATACCACCCTTGTAGGGGCCGATAGCGTTATTAAACTGCACGCGATAACCGATGTTGTTCTGAACCTCACCCTTGTCGTCTACCCAAGTTACACGGAAGGTGAAAATGCGATCCGGCTCCACCATACGCTCGATGATACGAGCTTTTTCAAATTCGGGGTGCTGATTGTAGACTTCTTCTACTGAGAGAAGCACTTCTTTGACAGCCTGAAGGTATTCCTTCTCGCCGGGATGCTTGGCTTCAAGGTTAGCCAAGATTTCATTAATGTTCATGTGTTGTCAGTTTAGATTTTTGGTTATGAATCTTGTTGGTATTATTCTATAGGTCTCTCAAGATTTTCGCTCGCATCCTATCAATTAATAAGGAGGATGAAGGGAAAAAGTTTTTCAAGGTCTTATTAATCCTTTCGACTAAAGAAGCAAGCGCTTCTTTTTATTGCCGGAGGATTACGGCAACAAAAATACAACGTTTTTTTTTATCACCCAAAGAATTTGAGGTAAATTTTTCAGAAAAAACGGCTATTTTGCCGTTTTCTGCTCAACAACATATTTTCGGGATGGTAATGACAAAAAAAACGCCCTACGATCTCTCGTAGGGCGCTCCTTTGACGGATGTTGTTACTATAAACTGTGATTATCTCTCTTTGGAGGTTTTTCTATAATTGTGTGCCTCCTTTGCGAGCCATATTATGTGCTTACGCTTACTCAGGCTGTGTGAAGATTACGATACGGTTCCAGTTGTTGGTCGAGTAGGGCTGTACGTTAGAGCCGTCGTATTTAACTGTAAGGCGATTTGCATTGATGCCATATTTGTTGACGAGCTGGTCGCGAACTGCTTCTGCACGCTCCTTGGAGAGCTGGAGGTTGTATTCAGATGTGCCGGTATCCTTATCAGCGTAGCCGACGATTGTAATGTTCTGGTCGGGGTTATCCTTAAGCCACTGGGCCATGTTGTAGACATTCACTTCTTCTTCAGGTGAGATTACAGCTGAATCGATGGAGAAGCGTACTGTAGTCATGAGAGGAGCGTTAACGCAATCATTTCTCTTGATAACTGTTGTCTTAGCCTCGGGGCAGGGAAGCTGACTCTGGAGCTCTGCGATTGCTGCATCAGCTGCGAGATTCTGAGCGCGGAGCGCGTTGACTTCGCCGTTGAGGGCTGCGATCTGGGAAAGGGATGCACATTCATTATATTCATTCCAGTTGCGACCGCCGATATTGAAATTGAAACCGCCGAGAACTGCTACGTTAGCTTCGATAGCATCACCGTATGCTACATTATTCCAGTTGTCGCCCATGAATGAAGCGCGTGCTTCAGCGAAGAAGTCAACATATTCACAGAGGCGGAAGCGGAACTGAAGACCTGCGGTCACGGGAAGCGACCATGAAGAAGTCTTGAGTTTATCGGAGTTAGTGCGGTAGATGTTGGTCGCTGCAGGAACATGAACTCCGGACGCATCGCGGATGTCCCACATATAGTCACCGCCAATTCCTACGAAAGGAATAATACTGAAGACGCGATCTGAATTAACGCCACCGAAGGTATTAAACATATCCCACATAAGTTCGGCGTTAAGATTTACGTGCTTGCCGCGGCTCCAACCGTTGAGGGGCTGATCGGGAGTAGGAGTATCCCAGTGCATCGCTCCGCCCAGTGCATTAATGCGGAAACCTAAGTATGGGGAGAACCAGCGACCGAAACCGAAGTTATAAGTGACAGTCATTTTCTTGCGATCGATCGCATGGCTGGGATCTTTATCAGTGAGCGTACGCTCTACGAAAGGCTGATTGATTCCGGCGCCGAGCTGAATAAACCAGTTATCGCGCCAATTGGAACTGTAGTGTGTCTTGGGATCACAGCTGAATTCCGATACGGAGACTGTCTCTGAAGTATAGACAGGCTGCTGTGCGTTAGCCATCTGAGGAGCAACGGCCGCGCCGGCTGCAAGGGCTAAAAGTGAGTAAACGTGTGTAGCTTTCATAACAAACTTTTTTAAGATTAATTTTTGGGTTACAGTTTAGAGATAGTCTAAGTTTTCTCTATCATTCTCAGTGACACTTTCTTTTGTTAATCCGTCTGCGTCATCATCGAATTTGATATTATAACATTAGGATGTTAAGGAAGGTTCAAAGTTGTCAAAAAATTTTGTTGCTTCCCGCTTTTTTAGTAACTTCGCATTATGCATTTCGCTCTCTTATCTCCTCTATAATATAAATGGGCCTTTCCAAGCCCGTCTGAGAGCATTTGGAAGAAGCGTTTTTTTCTTCTTCACATTTGTTTTTTATGAAGCGACGACCTAAAATCTTCAGATTTTCCCTTGAAGATGAGACCCGGCTGCAAACTTTGGCCGACCATTCATTCTCGGGGCCTGCTTTGGTGTGTATTATCGCCGGAGTAGCATTGCTGTTGATGACGGCCGGAGCTTTATTGATGGCTTTCACTCCGCTCCGCTCCCTCATACCGGGATATTTCAGGGAATCCCAGAGAGAAGCGACTCAGGAAGCAATCATGAAGGTTGATTCTCTACAGGCGGCTTATAATCGTAATGCCGCATACCTGACCAATATCCGAAGCGTATTGGACACTGAAAGGAATCCATCGGATTCACTTACGTTTTCACGGACATCTATAGCTTTTGCGGCCGATTCACTCCTTCCCCGTTCAGTTGAGGAAGCAAGGTTCTCGGCAATGATGCAGGAGCGGGAAAAATTCAACATTGAGGTTATCGCATCAATGGCAGCCGACGGAATGTTAATGTATCCGGTATGCGATGAAGGGGTCGCCTCCAAAGATTCCCGCGACTCTTTTACAGTAAAAATCAGCGTCCCATACAACGCCTCTCTTATGGCGATTGCCGACGGAGTGGTAATAGCCGCTTATTATGAGCCTGCCATCCGGGCTTACGTGCTTCTTACCCAACATGATAATGGTTTTGTCTCACGTATCTCAGGAATAGGAACTCCAATGGTAGGGCAAGGGGACAAGGTCAACGGAGGAGAAATAATTTCATCTTCTCCGACTCCCAAATCGGGGAAGCCTTCAGTTATCGACATATCTCTCTGGCACAACGGTACACCCGTTAAACCCTACGAGTATATTATAGGACATCGCTATCGGATTCCGCCTTCCTCAGAAGGGATACGCAGTCCGAGAAACAACCGACATTCTCTTTCCTCCGGCCCCGATACGGTCCAATCGGAGATCTCACACATTAACCCATGAAATTTGAATGAAAAAAATAGCCGTAATGGGTTCGACCGGAAGCATCGGCACCCAGACACTGGATATCATAGCCCGACATCCCGAGCGTTTTAGGGCAAGCGTTCTGACAGCCGGCCGCAATGTCGACCTTCTGGCAGAGCAGGCTTTGCGGTTTAGACCTGAAAAAGCCGTCATCGCCGAGGAAAGACTCTACCCTATCCTGAAAGAAAAACTTCAGGGATCCGGAGTCCTGGCCGAAGCAGGCATTTCTGCAATAGAAGAAGCTGCATCCGGGTCGGAAACCGACATCGTGATGGCCTCCCTGGTAGGATACAGCGGTCTGGTCCCGACGATCAATGCTATCAGAGCAGGAAAGACCATAGCATTGGCTAACAAGGAGACATTAGTCGTCGGAGGATCTATCATCAAGCCTCTGGCTAAAAAACATGGAATCGACATAATCCCGGTAGATTCCGAACACTCCGCTATTTTCCAAGCTTTGAGAGGTGAGAAAATTTCTCAGGCACGCAAAATATATCTTACCGCCAGCGGCGGTCCTTTCAGAAAGTTCAGTATCGAAGATCTTAAGAATGTCACTCCGGAAATGGCCCTGCGTCATCCCAATTGGAGTATGGGGGCCAAAGTGACGATAGACTCCGCTACAATGATGAATAAGGGATTCGAGATGATCGAAGCCCATTGGCTATTCGATTGCCCGCCCGACAAGATTGAGATTCTGGTTCACCCTCAATCGATTGTCCATTCTATGGTTGAATTCATAGATGGCTCGGTGAAAGCTCAACTCGGACCTACCGATATGCATCTTCCCATATCCTACGCCCTCGGTTACCCTGATCGGCTGTCGGAACCCGACTATGGCCTGTCACTTCCACAGTTTGCATCATTGACCTTCGAAGCCCCGGACTACGATAAATTCCCCTTACTCAGATATGCTTTTGAGGCTATCGGCCGCGGAGGCAACGCTCCCTGCATATTGAATGCAGCCAACGAAGTAGCTGTTGCCGCTTTCCTTAATCGCCGGCTCTCCTTCCCGGGAATTGCCGAACTCTCGAGAAAAGCCCTTGACTCAATCGGGTTTATTCAGGAGCCGACTCTCGATGATCTTATCTCAACAAATAAAGAAACTCTGCGCTTCGCAGAAAAAGAATTAGCATAACAGACAATATGGAAGTATTTCTCATAAAGGCAGCCCAACTTATCCTCGCACTGGCGTTTCTCATCATCATCCATGAGTTCGGCCATTTCCTTTTCGCAAGAATCTTCGGAGTTAAAGTAGAGAAGTTCTATATTTTCTTCGATCCCTGGAAAGAAATTTTCAAATGGAAACCGAAAAAATATTTCGGATTCTTCGGAAGTCACCATAATCTGGATAAAACAGCATCGGAGACATCAGCAAAGAATGATTCCGTAAAAAATCAGAATAACAGCAGGGCTTCAGAAAAAGATGATTCCCTCATCGATACAAAAAAGAAATCTTCTTTCTGGGGCGACACGGAATACGGTATCGGCTGGATTCCATTGGGCGGATACTGCAAGATTGCCGGCATGATCGACGAATCCATGGATACCGAGCAGCTCAAGAAGCCGGCTCAGGAGTGGGAGTTCCGTTCGAAACCTGCCTGGCAGCGTCTACTCATCATGATTGGAGGCGTGCTTTTTAATTTCCTTCTTGCAATTCTCATTTACGCGGGCATTGTCTATGCTACGGGTGAGAAATATGTGCCATTCAAAGATGCAACCTATGGAATGGCATATTCACCCGCAGCGCATAAGACCGGCTTTAAGGACGGCGATATCCCATTGAAGGCAGATGGGAAAGATCTTGACTATCCTGCTGACGCAATGATGGATATGATGCAGGCAAAGGAGGTCACGGTTCTGCGTGGGAAAGACTCCCTAAACATCGCTATTCCGGAGAAATTCATCTTTACTTTGGAGGAGGAAGCGAAGTCCGGGAAATCCCCGATCAATTTCCTGACCTATCGTATCCCGGTCGGAATATCTCAGGTGATGCCGGGAGAAGGTGCGGCTAAAGCCGGAGTCAAAGAGGGGGATATCATCATTGCGATTGACTCTGTCCCGACTCCTTATCTGGGGGAATTTCATGAGGTTCTCGAAAATCAGGCAGAAGCTAATAAAAAGCTTAGGAATATTAAGCAGGCTACTGTCGATCTCAGAATCGTCAGAAAAAATGCATCCGGATCAATGGATACCGTCACTACCCCGGTCACTCTTTCCGAGGGTAATAAAATGGGAGTGGGACTTGAAGTCGACATGACCAAATATCTTCCTGTCAAGGAGAAGCATTACAATCTTTTCACCGCCGTGCCTCGCGGTATCCAGATGGGAACTGACCGACTGACTAACTATGCAAAATCCATGAAACTCGTGGCGACTAAGGAAGGCGCCAAGTCAATCGGCGGATTCGGTTCAATCGGCTCGATATTCCCCGAAAAATGGGATTGGATTGCCTTCTGGAATATTGCAGCTTTCCTGTCGGTAGCATTGGCATTTATGAATATCCTGCCCATTCCGGCTCTTGACGGAGGCCATGTATTATTCCTCCTCTACGAAATTATCTTCCGCAGGGCCCCAAGTCAGAAATTCATGGAATATGCCCAGATGATAGGCATGGGATTCCTGATCCTACTGCTTATCTATGCAAATGGCATGGACATCATCCGACTCTTCAAGTAATCACTTATCACTAATTACTTATTACTTAGACTAATGCATCCTGAAATAATACTTAAGCCAGGGAAGGAAGAATCCCTCCTGCGTCATCATCCCTGGGTATTCTCTGGGGCTATTGCAAAAATGCCTCAGAATATTGAGGAGGGCGACTACGTATGCGTAAAGGCATCTGATGGCCGAATACTTGGGACAGGACATTATCAGATCGGATCAATTACTGTCAGGATACTTGAATTCAACACAGATTCTATCCCTGAGGATTTCTTCTATCGCCGATTGCAGAATGCCGCCGACCTTCGTAAGACTCTCAATCTGATTCGCCCCGACAACGATTGCTTCCGACTCGCTCATGGCGAAGGGGATTTTCTCCCGGGACTCGTGGTCGACATATATGGCGACACTGCCGTCATGCAGGCTCATTCTCCCGGTATGCACTTCGAACGTAACCGCATTGCTGAAGCTCTGACCCGCATAAGAGGGATAAATATCCGGAATGTATATTATAAGAGTGAGACTACTCTTCCTTTCAAGGCGCGCCTCGACCCCCACAATGATTATCTCGTAGGCGGATTCGATGGTAATATAGCTACTGAAAACGGCTTGCAGTTCAATATCTACTGGCTGTAAGGACAGAAGGCCGGATTCTTCGTGGATGAA
>JAIDYR010000041.1 GCA_029057985.1 Muribaculaceae bacterium
ATCATAAGATTGTCGGCAGCTTCTATTGCGGGCACGGGGAGAAACTCTATTTCATTCTGCTCGTAGATCTTATCGTCGAGAGTAAAGTTGCCTACTTCGTTGTGGCCATACTTGATCTGGCCTCCTGCCTGAGCGATCATTGCCATGCACTCAACACGGAAATCGCTGAACTTTGAGTATGGGGCTGATTCATGGTAACCCTTTTGATCGGAGGCAGCGAAAAGACCCGGATCATCGGAAATGACATAGTATTCCAACTCTCCCATTGCATAGAAATCCAGTCCTGTCTCACTTCGGAAACTCTCTACTGCTTTTCGAAGAGTATATTCGGGTGAAGAATGCATTGGTCTTCCTTCTTTATCAAAAAAGGAGGCCAGCATAGTGAGAGTCGGAATTTCAGCAAAGGGATCTACAAAAGCCGTAGAATATCTGGGGATCACATAGAGATCGCTGTTGCCCGCTTCTATGAAAGGAAAAAGCGAACTGCCGTCTACTCTCTCTCCGAAAGTCAACACGGAGTCAAGGTAATCGGCATCATTTATCACGAAGTTGAGGGTCTTCAGACGATTGTCGTCGGCCGGATACATAAAATTGATCATCCGGATGCCGTTCTCTTCCACAAAGCGGATTATATCGGCTTTTCTGAATTGAGAGGGTTCTTTCTGAAGATACTGCACGACTTTATTCGGGCAGAGACGTACATTACGGGTCATAATCTTGATGTACAGTTAAGGTATTAATTTAAGGTATAAATTGTGTTAGATTCTAAGGTAACGCAAAGTTAAGATTATTTTCTGAATTATAAAGAGCATTTCACAAAAAAATATCAATTTCATTTATCTGAGTATGAAACATTAGATTGATTGGGACGTTAAAATTATATAAAAATTTTGAAAATGAAGAAATCTCTGATATGGATGTTGATGGCTATAATGGCCTTGACATTCGGAACACTATTATATTTTCAGATCATTTATCTGGAAAACATGGTCAAGATGCGTGAGGGACAATTCTCTGAAAATGTGATGCGTTCGCTCCATTCCGCAGTTGCTATGCTTGAAAGGTATGAAACACTTCATTACCTTGAAGAGGACGTGGCGATTCTCAATTCCGCAGGAGAAGACGATGATATGGATTTATACGATCAGTCGGCAAATCAAGCTGCTACATCCAGTCCAATAATTGAAAATGACCAGGAAATCAGCAGATTCTCAGATTATAGAAATGCAGCCCAAGACGTAAGCGAGAGATACAGGAAATTAAGGGAATCTCTTAAAAATCAGTATCAATATCAGCAGGGTCTGCTTAATGAAGTTATTCTGACTATCCTGCGCGATGCACCTTTGCGCCCTCTTGAAGAGCGCGCGGATTCTACGGTCATCAGAAGTTTCTTAAGTACTGAACTTGAAAACAACGGCGTGACACTACCCTTCACCTTCGCGGTCGCCGGAAAAAACAATTCTATTCTTTATATGACTCAGGGATTTGAGGACCCTACGGAAAAAGACGTACCCGTATATTCGACTACTCTTTTCCCTAACAGCGGATCCAACAATTACAGAATTTTCGTCGAATTCCCTACACGCGATACTTATATATTTTCTTCCGTCAGATTTATAATTCCGACTCTGGCATTTACTGCCATACTTCTGATTATTTTCATCTATACCATAGTAATGATATTCCATCAGAAGAATCTCTCAGAAATGAAGACTGATTTCATCAACAATATGACTCATGAATTTAAGACTCCGATCTCTACCATATCCCTTGCTGCGCAGATGCTCGGAGATGAATCAGTAGGCAAATCTCCGGCAATGCTCAAGCAGTTGTCGGGAGTCATCTCCGACGAATCGAAGCGATTGAGATTCCAGGTAGAAAAAGTGCTTCAGATGTCGATGTATGATGACGCAGGAGGCTCGGCATTGAAATTCTCTGAAGTCAATGTCAACAGTATTATCTATAATGTCGTCAATACTCATAAATTGAAAGCTGAAAAAGACGGAGGTACGATTGAGATGCATCTTGACGCCGTTAATGCGGATGTATATCTTGATGAAATGCATTTCACCAACGTCATCTTCAATCTTCTTGATAATGCTATTAAATATATGAAACCGGATACTGCTCCTCATCTTGTAGTGACCACTAAAGACTATGGGCAGGACATGATCGAAATTCGCATACGCGACAATGGGATCGGCATAAAGAAAGATGATTTAAAAAGAATTTTCGAAAAATTTTTCAGAGTCTCTACAGGAAATCGCCATGACGTGAAAGGATTCGGACTTGGATTGGCTTACGTCAAAAAAATGGTGAATATCTTTAAGGGGACTATAACGGCAGAAAGCGAATATGGGAAATGGAGTGAATTCATAATTCGACTCCCTCTCGTCGAGATTGCTTCCCCGGAAGTTGAAGCATAGGACAACTCTTCCGTCGAGTACTTTATGAATAGCTGTTACCCGAAATATGAATATCCGTAAGGCCGAAATGTCGCGAAAACCTAAAAAAAATAAACTTTGATAAAACTTAACACTATTTAAAGTGTTTAAATAATAAACTAAACGTAAACTTCGATATTCGGTGTTTACTATACATTGATTAATACTATAGAAAAAGCCATGGATAATAATGTAAAGATCCTCCTCTGTGAAGATGATGAAAACCTGGGAATGCTTCTTAAAGAATTTCTTCAGGCAAAAGGCTTTAACGCCGATCTATGCAAGGATGGAGAAATAGGGTATAAGACTTTCCTCAAAAATAAATATGACCTCTGCGTGCTCGACGTGATGATGCCTAAAAAAGACGGCTTCACGCTGGCTCAGGAAATCAGAAATGTCAACTCAGAAGTTCCTATTATGTTCCTAACGGCGAAAAGCATCAAGGAAGATGTGCTGCAAGGCTTCAAGATTGGCGCAGATGATTATATTACAAAACCTTTCTCAATGGAAGAGCTCGTAATGCGTATCAATGCCGTATTACGTCGAGTCCAAGGTAAGAAAGAGAAAGAAATTACAGTTTATAAGCTCGGCAAGTACACTTTTGATACTCAGAAGCAAGTGCTGATTGCCGATGACTCAACCACAAAGCTTACCACGAAAGAGTCAGAACTGCTCACTCTTCTTTGCGAACATCTCAATGATGTGCTTGAACGAAACTTTGCTCTGAAGACAATATGGGTAGACGATAATTATTTCAATGCCCGAAGCATGGATGTCTATATTACCAAACTTCGTAAACTCCTAAAGGGAGATCCCGATATCGAGATAATCAATATCCATGGCAAAGGTTATAAACTTGTAGCGCCCGGAGGTGCATCGGAAGAATAAGATATTAAGTTGATCCTGATGATATAGAATAGACTTCATGCTATATGAAGTCTATTTTTTATATATAATATACGATAGCTACCTGCGTTATTAGAATAGGCTTTATATGTCATTGAGCCTATATAAGCAGATCTTATGTTTTCCAGACACTTATTCATATCATTATATATTGCGCTTTTAGGCATGGTCTCGGTATCATGTCATAAGGACGAGCCTGCTCCGGATCCTGTAAGCACTACTCCGGAGACATCCATACTTCTATACGCAGTTGCCTCCAATAATCTTTCTACTAGTTTTGAAGATGATCTTAACGAAATGAGAAAAGGACTTGATGAAGTAGATCTGGCTAAAGTGGATTACTTCGTCTATTCCGTCACCCAGTCTCTCGATCCGGGCCCTGTTCTGCGCAAAGCGGTGCGCGATAAACAGAGCGGTAAAGTAGAATTTATGGAAGTTAAAAAGTACGATCGGACTATATCTTCTGTTGATCCGGCGCGCATAAGTCAAGTAATAGCCGATTTCAAGAATCTTTCCAATGGCGAAACTAAAGGATTGATCCTCTGGAGTCATTCTACCGCCTGGGCAGCTGCCCCGGGCACTGTTTTGAGTCGTGGCTCAGTTCCATCCAACATTTCTGAAAGTTCAAATACCACAGAATATCCGGCAGATGAGAATATCGGAAAAATGACCCCTGAAGAAATCCGATGGTGGGGACAAGATATCTATGAGGGTACAGCATATTACTGCAACCTTCCTCAACTTGCCTCTGCTGTCCCCGACGATTTCTTCGATTTTATCTGGTTTGATTGCTGTTATATGTCGAGCATTGAAGTCATCTATGAAATGAAAGAGAAGGCGGATATGTTTGTTGCATATCCTACTGAAGTTCTTGCAGAAGGAGCTCCGTATGATGTCGTCTTGCCTTATATCGCTACTCCGCGCCCAAATCTGATTGCCGCGGCCGACGTCATGTCAGAATATTATCTAAGTTCCGGTAAAGTATTTACAATCGCAGTCATTGACCCTTCTCCTCTGGAGGAAATTGCAGATTTAGCCCAGGCTGCAATTCCCGGGACCCGTCTGAGGGCTTATAAATTACAGAAGTATTCCCGCAACGGCTATTATTTCTACGACTTCGGACAATATACTTCTACCTGGGGAGAATCTCTGGGAGAAAAATGGGACAAAGATAAGTTTACGGCTCTGATGGACAGACTCATTGTTTATAAGAATTGTGGCGACAGATTCTTTACCGGTCAACCCATTGATAAAGATAATTTCAGCGGTATTTCTTGTGGCTACTTCGATTATAATCCTTCAAATAGCATCTTTAATATGGATGAAGATTCCGGCTCATATTCTTTCAAGCGTAACGCTGAGTCATATAAAAGTAAAGCGTCATTACGTTCCTCAGAATCTTTTGATGAAGAAGATCAGAAATATTATCTTGAACTTCAATGGTTTGAAAGAGTATATAAGCCCTTCTGGCCTGCTTTTCTTCAATAGCCGTTTCACATACTTTCTTCACTTCTCTATTACATAAGGTCTTTAAAAAAATAACTTCAGCCTCGTGTTATAGGCAAACATATCCAAATCAGGTAATTGCTAACATTTCTTTATGCTCCAGACAGATAATCTGACTGTCGAACAACTGAAAGATTCGACTCAATCCGCAAAATCGGCTTTTGAATCTCTTAAAGGGCTCTCTTTTGATGATGCTATCTCTCAGATAGCTAACAGTCTTGTTAATTTTTCTTTTAAACTTCTGACTGCAATACTCGTTTTCTATGCGGGGAAGTATGTCATCAACAAGCTTTATAAGGTCATCAACAAGATTATGGTCAGTCGAAAGATCGATCCGTCGCTGACGACATTCATTCTGTCGTTGGTAAAGATGGTCTTATTCTTCATTCTTATCGTCACGATAATCGGCATCTTAGGACTTGAGACAAGCTCATTCCTGGCTCTTTTTGCCTCGGCAGGCGTCGCAATAGGTATGGCCTTAAGTGGAACATTACAAAATTTCGCCGGTGGAGTCTTGATTCTATTACTAAAGCCTTATAAGGTTGGCGATTATATCGAGGCTTCCGGTTTCTCAGGCACCGTAAAAGCTATTCAGATATTCCATACGGTCATTAATACTCCTGACAATAAGACTATAATCATACCTAACGGTGGCTTATCGACAGGATCCATAAATAATTATTCTTCGGAAAATTACCGGAGGGTTGACTGGTCAGTATCTCTTTCCTACGACACTGATTATAACGCCGCATCCGCTGCAATTAAGAAATTACTATTACAGGATGAGAGAGTTGTTGTGCAATATATAGAGGATGACGTAGTCAGACGCCTTAATGCCGGACATCAGGATGATTCGAAAAGTGAGGAAGAGAAATCCATAGATAAGGAAAATGAAGAGAGCGGAATTCCGGAAGCTCCAAAAAACTTCTTTTCACGCTTGTTTGAGTCTCGTCATAATAAAGCCCGGAGACTTCAACAGAAAATTAAGGATAAAGTATCGTTGGGAGGAAATGACATTCAGAAGGTTGATCGGGCGCCGTTCGTAGGATTGAGCGAGATGGCTGACAGCAGCATTAATCTGACTGTACGCGCATGGACTCATAGTTCCAACTATTGGCCTCTGTATTTTCAGATGAATGAGGTATTCTTCACCGAACTACCCAAGTTAGGCTTCTCATTCCCCTATCCTCAACTCGATGTCCACATTCAGCAATCCTCCCAGTAATAACCTCTATATATTCTCCGTCGTCCTTATATATAAAAGGATGGCGGTGTTTTATTTTTTTGCATATTACTTTGGCGTATTGTTAATAATTAGTAATTTTGTACATCAATGGATATTCGATCCTGTCGCCGATATGCCCCATATCCATAATTGACTAATTTACAAAATATAATTTTCTCCAGCGGGATAGAAAAATCATATTATAATCTATGAAGATACTCTTCCGACTATATCAATGGATAATTGCAGCTCCGATTCTGCTTTTACTTACTATTATCACAGCCTTGATCACCATTTTAATGACATCTATCTTCGGAGGTCACTTCTGGGGATATTATCCTGCTCATATCTGGAGTAGATGTGTCTGTATTCTTTGGGGACAAAGAGTGATCGTAAAAGGACGTGAAAATATTGACTCAAAGACGAGCTACGTATTCGTGGCCAACCATCAGGGGGCATTTGATATATGGGCTATCTACGGGTATTTGAATCATGACTTCAAATGGCTTATGAAAAAGGAACTGGAGAAAATATTCCTTGTCGGCAAAGCTTGCAAGAAAGCCGGCCATATTATGGTTGATGACTCCTCGATAACTGGCATTCGCACTACAATCGAAGAATCGGAAAAGACACTTCAAGGAGGAATGTCGCTTGTAATTTTTCCCGAGGGTAGCCGTACTTTTGACGGAAAGATGATACCTTTCAAACGCGGAGCATTTATGCTTGCGGCGGAATATAAATTGCCCGTGGTCCCCATAACCATTGACGGCGCATTCCACGCAATGCCACGTACTACTTATAACGTCACCCCGGGTACGATCACGCTGACCATACATAAACCCATCTATCCGGGAGAACGAGGTTTCAATACCAAGAAATTAATGGCTGAATGTCGAGAAGCAATCCAGTCCGCTTTACCTGAAGAGCAACGTGATAATCCGGATAAAATAGCCATTTCTTAATGACAATTTGAGATTATAAGTTTAATCAAAATATTAGAGCCAGTTTACTAAAGAATGTTAACGAGAAAATGTACAGATTTTGAGGCA
>JAIDYR010000042.1 GCA_029057985.1 Muribaculaceae bacterium
TTTCCCGATTGCGAGTGCAAAGTTACAACCTTTTTCGACGCTGTGCAAATTTTTTTTGCTCGATTGTCAATTTTTATACCGATTTTTCGCGTATCTCGTTGTATATTACGTGAATAAAATTTTGTAAAATTATGTTAAGAAATGTAAATAGAATGACGAAGAATTATGCTATATAACATAGTCGATTCCGGGTGACAATAAAAAACGCGACGCTGATGAGCGTCGCGCTATGATATTTTCTTGGATTTTCTTGGGTTAACTTGGATTACCAGGGGGCATAGGGGACCGAGGCGTAGACATATTGCACGGTGCCTCCGTTGGTCCACCATTGCATTACGAGCGTACGACCGCGATCGGCAAAATAATAATTCATCGTGGTCGGTGCGCCGGAGGATTCGTATTGGAGATTGATCTGGTAATAAGTGCTGCCGCTGACGGCATCCTGGCACCAGTAAGCAGTGTTTTCCCAATATCTTGCTCCGCGGTCGTAGTAATAATATCGTCCGCGGCCGTTGCCTCCGAAGAAGAGGTAGTTGACGTCGTAGCCTCCTACGTTTCTACCGTTAATCTGTACGAGCTGCCAGTAGCCGTTGAGATTCTGGTCGTAGAAGGTATTATTCCAGTCATACGGCGGGGAGGGATTCCAGACACCTCCATCTATATAGCAACTCGACAACCCTACCCCCGCGCCAATCATGACGACGGCAAGAAGGAGCCGTGAGGCAAGATTATGTTTTCTTTTCATCCGGGCGGATGCGCAGGAGCAAAGTTTTTTCATATAGCAAGTCTTTAAATACAAGTCTTTAATAATAGTGGAGCGGCGGCAATAATAGTGGAGCGACGGCGGAGATTCCTGCTGAGATCGCTTTCAACTGATCACATTGCTGAAGAATTCCTCGTCAACATTATAACATTATGAGTCGGGGATGGTTCAGAATTCCGTGAAGGAAAAAGGAAGCAGGGAGGCTATCGAGGGGAGGATGAAGATTTCGTCGCGCCCATAGAGAATGACTTCGATCGGGCCGTAACGATGCTCATATTCGAGCAATGACTGCCGGCAGGCTCCGCACGGTGAGATGGGGAGGGCCTGGAAGTATTCTTCCCAAGGTAGATTTTCGGGGCGACCTTTCTCGGTCCAGGCAGCGACGGCAATTTTTTTCATCGGCACGCCGGGGTATCGGGCGGAGGCGTAGAAGGCTGCCGTGCGCTCAGCGCATAGGCCGGAGGGGTACGCGGCATTCTCCTGATTGCTTCCGACGACGATCTCGCCGTTATCCATCAATATGGCGGCTCCGACGTGAAATTCGGAATAGGTGGCCAGACTGGTGCGGGTTGCTTCGCGGGCTTTCTCTACTAATTCGCGATCCTGCGCGGAGAGTTCGTCGAGAGTGACGCTCTTTATTTTTATTGTGATTTCTTTTTGTTGCATGGTATTGTATGGTTTTAGATATTGGAGTTATTTTTAGATATAGGGGTTATCTATTTTGGAGGATGGAGATTTATATCCTCCCTATGGTCGGATCACAATCAAGATCGGCGAGGAGCGATTATTAATTTTAGAGAGGATTCAAAATTAATAAAAAATATTGAGTTATGCAATATCGGGATTTTTCGGGAGTTTATATAATAATGGATACTCTCTTTTTATCAATGACTTCCCCAAGCGTCGGGAGCGATAGCGGACGACGCAATCATAATATTATCAGCAGATTCTGCCGCAATTGGCGCGGATTGGCGGCAGGGATGCTTTGCATCCTTTCGGTCAGCTCGGCTTTCGGGGCCAATCATTATGAGGAGTATATTGAAAAGTATGCCGAAATGGCCATCGATCAGATGAACACGTATGGCGTGCCGGCCTCCATCACTCTGGCACAGGGACTTCTTGAAAGTGCCGCGGGCCGGTCGACTCTCGCCAGAGAGGGTAATAATCATTTCGGCATCAAATGCCATAAGGAATGGAATGGCCGATCGATGCTCCGCAACGACGACAAGCCGAATGAATGTTTCCGCGTCTACAATAGTGCGGCGGAGAGTTTCAAGGACCATTCTCTTTTTCTTCGACGCAACCGCTACGCCTCACTCTTTGATCTTGATATAAAGGATTACAACGGCTGGGCCCGCGGACTCAAAAAATGCGGTTACGCCACAGATCCGAATTACGCTGCGCGACTTATATCCATCATCGAGCTATATCAACTCAATCGTTTTGATTCGGGCTATAGCCGTCAGCATCCTCATGAAGCGGCTGAGACTGCCGAGTTCATCCATAAAATGCTTCAGCGTAAGCATGTCGTGCGCCGCAATCGCGGGCTGCATTACGTGATCGCCCAACCGGGCGATACCTATGGAAAGATCGCACTGGAGCTTAATGTGAAGGCTTCCAACCTTCTTAAATACAACGATGTCGAGAAGGATGGAGAAATAAAGCCTTGGGAGGAGGTCTATCTGCAGGAGAAACTTGAAGAAGGCCCGGCGACTGCCTCGAAAGCCACAATCGGCGAAGGAGAGTCTTTCCATTCATTGGCCCAGCGCTACGGCATTAAGCTCTCCACACTACGGCGCCTCAACCCGAATACTCCGGATCGTCCGGGCGAAACGTTGAGATTGCAATAAATGTCATTGCTAATAAAAATCCGTCATATTCCTCGCGAGGAATATGACGGATTTTTATTATCTGCAGATATGATACTGATTATTTAGGATCAATTGCCCATATGAGATACATAGCGCCCCATGTGAAGCCGGCGCCGAATGCTGTCAGCAGGACGCGGTCGCCTTTCTTGAGTCGGGATTTATACTCATCAAGACAGAGAGGTATGGATGCGGCGGAGGTATTGCCGAAATGTTCGATATTGACCAGAGTCTTCTCTGCCGGAATCTTGATACGGCCGCCTACAGCCTCGATGATACGAAGGTTGGCCTGATGGGGCACAAACCAATCGATATCCTCGACATCAAGCGAATTTCTCTTCATGACGCTGAGCGATGAATTCAGCATATCGCTTACGGCGTGCTTATAGACGGACCGACCCTCCTGATATATGAAGTGCTCGTCGGCATCGACAGTCTCATGGCTTGCCGGCTTCACGCTGCCTCCGGCCTTCATGACCAGATGGGGCAGCCCGGAGCCGTCGACATGAAATTCGCCGTCGATTACGCCCAGAGGTTCGTCGGAAGGTTCAACGAGGACCGCGGCGGCGGCATCGCCGAAGAGCGGACAAGTAGCGCGATCCTTATAATTGGTCATGCTCGACATCTTTTCGGCGCAGACTACTATTATCTTCTTATATAGTCCTGACTGGATATATGCGCGGGCCGTCTGCATAGTGACGATGAAGCCTGCGCATGCCGCCTGGATATCGAATCCGTAAGCCTTGTTCAGGCCGGTCTGATGAATGATGACACTTGCCGTCGATGGGAAGCGATAGTCTGGGTTTGACGTAGCGCAGATGAGCAGATCGATTTCTTCGGGAGACGTGGAAGTCTCGGAGAGGAGTTTTTCGACTGCCTTTGCGCCCAGATAACTCGAACCTTTACCCTCAGCGTGAAGGATACGTCGCTCCTTGATGCCGACGCGGGTCGTGATCCACTCGTCGTTGGTGTCGACCATTTTGGAGAGCATCTCGTTGTCGAGAATGTCATCGGGGACATAGGAAGCGATACCGCTTATGATTGCATTTTGCATAATGAATAAAATTAAAGATTGTCTAACTTCTTCCGGAGGCCCGGCGTGAAGGGCATCGTCGGAGGGTATTAGACAATCAGTAAGAGTCGAGGGATAGATAATATGCTCATGCGAAGAGCCGGGGAATCCCGGTCTGAGAGCTTATACAGTCACCGCGTTCTTATCGATGACGAGTTTGCCGCGATAGTAACCACATTCACCGCAAACTGTGTGATAGATATGCCAAGCGCCGCAGTTGGGGCAGATGGCGAGGGTCGGGATGAGAGCTTTGTCGTGAGTACGACGTTTCGCGGTTCTGGTATGCGATTGTCTGCGTTTAGGATGTGCCATTTTTCTATGATCTTTTTATGTTATTATTTTTATGTTTGGATCGGCTCCGTGAAAGGCCGGAGCCGGGAAGAGGCTGTCAGTCGGGCTCATTGCCGGGAGCGTCGGGGACTCCTTCGAAGTCTACGTCGAAGTCGTCGTCGTCGTCACGGCCTTGGGCCTTATGCTTATTGAGGGCAGCTACGACCGCGCGGTTGCATTTGCCGAGGGGATGGACGCAGCGCAGAGGGATGCAGAGGACGATCGTGTCGTAGAGCATATACGCTACGTTGAGGTAGGCGTTGCTGTATGGGATCACGAGGATATCGTCGCTCTCATCGTTATACGTCTCTCCATATTTGACCATGATGTGGTACTCCGTGTCGACATCTATATCAAGCAGATCCAGACATCGATCGCAGGGCACCTGGATGGTGCCTTTACAATGAAACGTGCAGTCATATACGTCATGTTTCTTTTCGAGATCAAGATGAACCTTCACATCCGCACTGTGGATGCCGGGGTGCTCCATATTCTTGAAAAACTCCGTGTCGCATACGAAATCTTGCTCAAAATGCCCGTCGGGCAATTGGGCAAGCTGCACTTTATAGGCCGTGAATTTTCCCACAATAATGCTATATATTTAAAAAGTGCCACAAAGATAGTCAGTTTTAAGATAATAACCAACTACTTTGGGCACTTTTTTTCAAATATCGGTTAAAATCGGTCGATTTTGATGAAAATCGAAGACTTTAGCGGGTAATTTCTTAGCGAACGACCACTTTTGCCGTAACTCCGGGAGTGACTACAATATAGACGCCGGGAGCGAGATTCTGCCTGCCGGTCTCAACGCCGTTGAGACTGTAGACGCGAGCTCCTTCGGGAGCGATGACTTCACCTTTACCACCATAGATCACGGGGATCTCTGCTTCGATGCCGTCGATAGCGGAAAGGTTGGCGGGCACAAATGTAAGAACATTGGAAGTCTTGGTAGAGGGGAGTCCGGCTACGGGACGAACGTAGGCCGTGAAGGTCTGCTTCCATTGCGTGTCGGTCAGATTGCTGATGAACCATGAGGTCACGTTGCCTACGTTTTTCTCATCAAGACCGTCGACAGTGAATTCTGTATTCGTGGAGTTGCGGCGCTTTACAGTAAGCTGATAAGAGTCCGCATCTGCCACTGCATCCCATTTCAGAGTGAGAGTATGGTTGTCCTGGTCAGCATCCACGTCGGAGTGAAGAACGGTAGTCAACTGGTTTTCGCCATATTTATTATATTCGAAAGTGACTATCTCCGAAGTAGGGTTATCATAATCGAAATAGATATTTGTCAGGATAGCCGATATGGGCTTCTTGAGAGAGGTCGAATAGAGTTGTCCGGTCGACGGAGTGATATATGTCACAGGCGACTGCTCTCCGGGGAAAGCACCCTGGCTCCCGCTTCCGGATTTAATGAGCTGAATTCTGGGATTCTTATTGACGTTCACCTGATTGATTGCCCAGGCATTAGCGTCATAATTGATGCGCCAGATCAGCATGCCGTGACTGGGAAGAGATTTATCCCAGCTAACCTCATTGCGGGCTTCGAGAATATAATATTCACTGTAGTAGCGGTTAGTACCCACACGCGGGATACGGATACGATATGCATTGGGATTCTCCGAAGCCAGAGCATGTAGAGTCACATCCTGACCGTCGGTAAGATCCTCAAGTTCAAGCCAGTTGCAGACCCATTTTTCGTAAGCATTATACGCCGGAGGACAAGTAGACTGATCATTGTAGGATCCGCCGTCCATAATGGTATATGCTCCGGGAGTGACTGTTCCGGATTTTAGGACGTCATAATAGTCGGGCAGGCCGAGCACGTGGGAGTATTCGTGGCAGAAAGCTCCGATGCCATCTACCCAGGGACGTGATGCCGGAGGAATTGACGGACTGCCATTAAGTTCGCAGGAGCATGCATAGGTAGTCATCTCGACGTTATCGACAAAGAGACGGTCAAGACCGAGAGTGTTGGGATACATGTTAGTATATCTCCAGAAGTTCGCCTGGTGAGGCCAAACAGTGTTGACATTGCCGGTATCCGCCTGGCCATATCCTGAATAGAAGAAGAAGATATTATCGATTTCTCCGTTGCCGTCGTAGTCGTAGATAGAGAAGTCGACGGTAGGATCAAGAGCTTCCAGAGCTTCCTTAATAGCTTCACCGAAGCGGGCGTTATGCTGATAGCCGGAGAGGCTCGGATCATCCGCACCTACATACCAGGGAGCGTCATGCTTGAGTTTGATAGGACCATATACATCGAATGTCGGAGAGAACTGACCTCCGGAGCATGCCTCAAAATAATCCTTGGCAGACCCTTTGGAATTATAATCCGAGTAGCCCTTCTCATTACAGAAGCGTGAGAATTGATCTACGGGATCCGCCATGGAAAAGGGAGTATCGGGATATTCGAGAAGAATGACGCAGGCACGCACATTCCCTTTTGTAGGATAAGTCGAGCGGCCTGAAGCGTCAAGGGATGCCATGCGATTTACTTTGCCGGCGCTCGCGCTAACGACGGGATTGCTGACGCCGCGCTCAGCTTTAAGCATATTAATGTTGGCCTCATTGAACATAAGGTTCCGGCCGTTGCGCACCATAGGGATGATTTTCTGACCCTGACGCTCAAGAACTACCGAGCGGTCCTTGTCAGTAAGGTAATTGAAATTTTCGTCGCCGTTCATGTAGAACTCGACAACAGTACCGTCCGGATTAGTGTGTCGCATCAGTTCCGGGCTTGCCGGGCGAGACAGAGCCGGAAGCGCTACCGCTGCCATCGCTGCCAATGCGTAAAGATTTTTCTTATTCATTATGGTAGAATTTCTGATGTTTGGGGTTGAATAGCCTCGGATCTCCGGGCCTTATTACTTTTTGATAATTCCTGCTTTGCAGGAGAGGCAGATTCGTCAGTTATTAAGCTACACGACCGATTTTATGTTAAGACCGAATTCTCCGTGAAAACCCGGCGAATACTATGCTTGCAATATTACTTGCAATATTATCGGTCGAGATTTTTGTACCTCCGAGGAGAATCGAACTCCTATCTAAAGTTTAGGAAACTTCTATTCTATCCGTTGAACTACAGAGGCTCTTTTCCTAATCAATTGCAAATATACAACATCTTCAGCAATTCTCCAACCAAATTCGCGGACTTTTCCATAAAAAAGGTTAAATACTTCCGTTATCGAGAGCAAGACGCTATTTTTAGGCGAAGCCGCGCAGCGCACTAAAATTCATTTTTCGAACTCCGACCGGAAAAGAACGCGGGGGATTTTCGAGCGTAATCACCGAATTTATATAGAATTTGGTGATTATAATCACTAAATTCATATAGAATTTGGTGATTAGACCATTATTTTATATTTTTGCACATAGAGATGATCCACCTTTGCCGAGATTCACTCACGACTCCAAATACTTACCAATTATGATTGAAAGAACTATTGAGAAAAATATTCTCAAAGACTTTAAAAAGAAAAAAATAGTCACATTGTTAGGTCCTCGCCAGGTTGGAAAGACCACTTTATTAAATCAAATAACGACCACCCAACCTAACTCCAAAGTTCTGGAATTGAATTGTGACGACGAAGACGACCGACTTATCTTGGAAAATAAATCATCTACTGAACTGAAAGCCCTCATCGGCAATAATGATCTTTTATTGATCGATGAAGCTCAACGAGTCAATAATATAGGTCTCACTCTTAAAAAGATGGGAGATCTTAAGTCAAATGCCAGCATTATCGTCACGGGATCTTCTTCCCTCGGCATCGGAGATAAAATTAATGAACCCGCAACCGGAAGATTGCTGGAATACCATCTGTATCCCTTTACTACAGGCGAACTTATTAACTCATCTTCCCCTAAAGAAGAAAACAGAATGTTGCGGCAACGTCTGATTTATGGAATGTATCCGGAGGTAGTCAATGATCCTACAGATGCTAAACGCACTTTGATGACTCTTGCTAATAACTATCTGTATAAGGATCTTCTGGCCTACGACGGAATCAGAAAACCGACTCTCCTGCAAAATCTCGTCAAAGCGCTTGCTCTACAAGTCGGCAGTGAAGTATCATATAATGAATTAGCTTCTCTTATTGGAGCCGATAAGATCACAGTTGAAAAATATATCGATCTGCTGGAAAAATGTTTTGTCGTATTCAGACTTCCCTCCTTCAGCCGCAATATGCGAAACGAAATAAAGAAAGGAAAAAAAATCTATTTCTATGATAATGGAATTCGCAATGCTGTCATATCAAATTTCGCATCTCCTGACTTACGCACAGATATGGGAGCGCTTTGGGAAAATTTTCTTATCAGCGAGCGCTTGAAACGAAATGATTATCTTGCAACTTACGCTCAATTGTATTTCTGGAGGACACAGACTAAGCAGGAAATAGACCTCATAGAGGAATGTGACGGACAACTGACGACCTATGAATTCAAATGGAATCCAAAAGCAAAGGCAAAGTTTCCGTCCGCCTTTCAAGAGGCATATCCCAAATCTACATTCCAAGTCATCACGCCTGACAACTATCAGGATTTTCTTTCCATAAAATAAGAAATGGTGGGATAAGACCCCGTTTTATAAAAAAAGCAAATGACCGGGGTCTAAACCCGGATGAGTATTTTTCCGTTTTATCTATAGACCCCGGAGGGATGACTGCACGATGCAGTTTTCAGCCGGCCGGGGATGAACACCTAAATATTATTAAAATGGAAAATACTTTAATGGAAAACGCAGCAACCAACCCCGTTGAAAACGGCCACCGCGCCGGATTCGTCAATATCGTCGGCAACCCTAACGTCGGCAAATCCACTCTGATGAACGACCTCGTAGGCGAACGCATCTCTATAATCACGAATAAGGCGCAGACCACACGCCATCGCATCACCGGCATCGTCAACACTCCGGAATATCAGATCGTCTATTCCGACACTCCCGGAGTCCTGAAACCGAAGTATCGCCTGCAGGAGTCAATGCTGGAATTTTCCGAAGGGGCACTGACCGACGCCGACATCCTGCTCTATGTCACGGACGTAGTCGAAGATCCGGAAAAGAACGCCGATTTCCTCGCCCGGGTAGCCAAAGAGACTATCCCCGTTCTGCTCGTCATCAATAAGATCGACCTGCTTAAAGGCAACGAACAACTCGAAGAACTCATTGCACAATGGAAAAAACGCCTTCCTAATGCAGAGATCTTCCCGACTTCGGCAACCGAACAGTTTAACGTCGCCAATCTTAAGAACCGCATCGTGGAGTTGCTCCCCGTAGCTCCCCCCTATTTCGGTAAGGACGCACTGACCGACAAGCCTGCACGCTTCTTCGTCACTGAAATCATCCGCGAAAAACTCCTTCTGAATTACGATAAGGAGATTCCTTACAGCACGGAAGTACTCGTAGAGAAATTCGATGAAAAAGATAATTCTATCCATATAATGGCCGTTATCTATGTAGAGCGTGACTCCCAGAAGGGAATCATCATAGGCAAGGGAGGAGAAAAGATCAAGAAAGTGGGAATCGAGGCCCGTCAGGATATCGAGAAATTCTTTGATAAGAAGGTCTATCTCGAGATTTTCGTCAAAGTTGAGAAAGACTGGCGCAACCGCGAAAATAAACTCAAACAATTTGGATATATCGAATAATCAAATCCCCCGGGGGGATTTGATTATTCGAAAGTAATATTATAAAAATAAATGAGCAGATTAGTAGCAATTGTAGGGCGGCCGAACGTGGGTAAATCCACGCTCTTCAACCGTTTGACGCAGACGCGCTCAGCTATCGTCGACGACACTGCGGGCACTACCCGCGACCGCCAATATGGAAAAGTTGACTGGAACGGTCAGGAATTCTCTATCGTCGACACCGGCGGCTGGGTCGTCAATTCCGATGATATCTTTGAAGAGGAAATCAATAAGCAAGTCGAAATAGCTATCCAGGAGGCCGACGTCATCCTCTTCGTGGTAGATGCTTCGGTCGGAGTGACAGATCTTGACGACAAGGTGGCAGCTATTCTGCGCCGGTCGAAGAAGCCGGTTGTGCTCGTAGCAAATAAAGAAGATAAGGGCGACGCCCGATTCAACGTCCCGGAATTCTATTCCCTCGGATTAGGCGATCCGATCGAAGTTTCATCGGCCAACGGTGCAGGCACCGGCGACCTGCTGGATATCGTAGTTGCTGACATGCCCGATCCTGCTGAAGACGACAAACCGGAGGATGACATCGCCAAGTTCGCAATCGTAGGCCGGCCGAATGCCGGCAAGTCATCCCTTATCAACGCCTTCATCGGCGAAGAGCGCCATATCGTCACTGATATAGCCGGGACGACCCGCGACTCGATCTATCACCGCTATAATAAATTCGGCTTCGACTTCTATCTGGTCGATACGGCCGGAATCCGCAAAAAGCAGAAGGTCAATGAAGACATTGAATATTATAGCGTTATCCGATCCATACGCGCCATTGAAGCTTCCGACGTCTGCATCCTCATGATTGACGCTACAAGAGGAATCGAGTCGCAGGATGCCAATATCTTCTCGCTTATCCAGCGAAATAAGAAAGGTCTGGTAGTATGCGTCAATAAGTGGGATCTTGTAGAAGACAGATCACTGGAGACACAGAAGCGATATGAGGCCGCGATAAAAGACCGCTTCGCTCCTTTCACCGACTTCCCGATTCTCTTCACTTCGGCCCTTACGAAGGAGAGGATATATAAGGTGCTGGAGACGGCAACGCAGGTCTATGAAAACCGCAAACGTATAATCCCCACCTCGCAGCTGAACACTTACATGCTGGAGCAGATCGCAATCACTCCCCCGCCGAGCAATAAGGGTAAGTTTGTCAAGATCAAATATGTCACGATGCTTAAGGATTCTTATATCCCGACATTCGTCTTCTTCTGCAATCTTCCCCAATGGGTCAAGGAACCCTACCGCCGCTTCCTGGAGAATAAGATCCGCGAGAAATGGGATTTCCATGGAACGCCTATTCAGATCTTCATGCGCGATAAATAAAGCGCAGACAGCGAGCCTGTCAGATAAAACTAAAGGAAGCCCCGCGCAGTGCGGGGCTTCCTTTAGTTTTATCTGACGTCTTCAGAAGAGGGGGAAGAATTTGGGATTATTGACAAATTTGCGGTTGAATTCCTGATCGTTCATGCAAAGAATTATGATTCCCTGAATGAAAGTGACTACTTCCCATACTCCGCATGTCACTATACTCAGCAGGATTGTCAGCAATCCCGCGCCGGTCTTGCCAAGATAGAAGTACTGGATGCCGAGTCCGCCCAGCAGGAGCGCGAGGATGCCGGTCGTAGTGCGCGATTTATCCTGATAGATCGGATAGGGATCCTGACCATAAGGCGGCTGAGCGCCGTAGGGAGGTTGTCCGGGCTGAGGACCATAAGCAGGCCCGGGTCCCCGGAAGAGATCGGCAAGTTCCGGAACATTGGCTGCCGGCTCCCAATTGGCCATACCTTCTGACCATACCATTGACTGAGGTGTGAGATTATAGTTGCGGAGCTGCTCTTTCTGCAGAGGTCCGACTTGCTGGCCATTGTCGATTATATACCACATAGTCTCTAAAATTAAGTTTTATTCTTCTATGTCTACGTCGAAATCATCTGAGAAAAGATCGACATTATTGTCTCCTTCGCTGCGGAGGAAGCTGTCGTCTTCTTCCATTACCTCCGGCTCGGAGTCCTCTTCACTGCGCACGGTATCCTGTCCCGGGAGATAGGGATTCAGACGCCGTCCGTTGTCGCCGGCTTCTTCTGCCAGTTTGGCACGCACAAGCCCTGACAGTTCATCCATAAGCTCGGGGTTATCCTGAATGACTCGCTTCACGGCATCCCTGCCCTGCCCGAGTTTCGCACCGTTATAGCTGAACCACGCTCCCGACTTCTTTACAATGCCCAGATCTACGGCCATGTCGAGGACCTCGCCCGAACGGGATATGCCCTCGCCGAACATGATATCGAACTCAGCTTTCTTGAAGGGGGGCGCAACTTTATTCTTCACGACCTTTACTTTCACAAGGCGACCGATAGAAGTGTCGCCATCCTTGATGAATGAGCTCGGACGGATGTCGAGACGCACTGAAGCATAAAATTTCAGGGCGTTGCCTCCGGTAGTGGTCTCCGGATTGCCAAACATCACACCGATCTTCTCACGGAGCTGATTGATGAAGATGCAGCATGTGCGCGTACGGGAAATGGTGCTGGTCAACTTGCGCATCGCCTGGCTCATCAGGCGGGCATGCAGGCCTACATTCTTCTCTCCCATCTCACCCTCGATTTCCGCTTTCGGAGTCAGAGCTGCCACAGAGTCGATTACCAGCACGTCGATAGCGCCCGAATTGATCAGCTGCTCGGCGATATCCAGAGCCTGCTCGCCGTTGTCGGGCTGCGCGATCCAGAGATTATTGACGTCTACTCCCAACTTCTCGGCATAAAAGCGATCGAATGCATGCTCTGCGTCAATGATGGCGCAAATGCCTCCCTGCTTCTGTGCTTCCGCTATGACATGGATAGCCAGAGTTGTCTTACCGGAGGATTCCGGACCGTAGATCTCAGTGATGCGGCCGCGCGGCAGGCCGCCGATACCAAGAGCGTTGTCAAGACCGATCGAACCGGTAGAGATCGCCTCCACATCCTGCACCTTCTCGTCGCCAAGACGCATGATGGCGCCCGAACCGAAGTCCTTCTCAAGATGAGCCATAGTCATACTCAGCGCCTTGCGCTTAGCTTCCATATCACTGATGCGACCCGTAGCCGCCTTATTTTCTGTTTTTTTCTTTGCCATTCCTGTAGTTGTTGATTTGATAATGCAAAGATACAATCTCGGAGGACAAATTCCTAATTTATAAGGAATAAAATTTGCCCTCCGAGAATTAATTATTCTTAATTTTTAGCAGTTGACTGCAATATATTTGCAATTACTGCAATCTTTTTGCAGCGCAAGAAGTGCCGTCTGCATAATGATAAATTACTATATACAAACCCTTTTCGGGGCAGTCGGCAAGACGGACGCCGTCGACACTGAAATATTCTTCCGAAATTATATCTGATTCATTAGATGAAGAGACTGAGTCAATGCCGGTCAACCAGTCATCGTAGACCGGGATATTGGCGGCATAGCAGGAGGAAGCAGCGTTGACGACTTTGTCAGTATCCTTATCGATAAGGACGGCTACGACCCTGACCTTATTATTATTCTTGATGGCTCGCGCTCCGGTAGGATTGATGAGAGTATTATTGGGATTGAGAAGAGTAAAATGGCTGTGTGTCCCGCCGGCCTCGATTGCCGGTACGGATTCCCGGATACCGTGGCAGTCGGGGAAGGCCAGCGTCACGTCGTCATATACCAATCCGGATACCTCAAACGGCTTGCCGATGAAGAGATCCCAATAGTCGGTCTTATACCAGTCGGCAGTATAGTCGTCGGCATTGATATAGAAATTACGCTGATTCCATGAGGGGTCAGACAGTCCATCCTCGACCAGAGCGTAAGCAAGACGATAACGATCTGCTTCAGCCGGATCTACGAAGTGGAGATTTGCCTGCGCACGCAGAGTCTTACGCGAATCATCGCTCCAGAAAAGATCTACCGACAGATCTGCAGGCGCAAGGACGTCGAGATGCTCTACTATATCGTTGTCGGCATATTGATATGACTTGAAGTCATCGAGACGATCGATTTTTAATCTGGGGGCGCCGACTCCGGGAGTCGGCACATCCGAACTTGACATCGTAGTAAGCGAGTCGCCGCTGTGGAAGGTCAGGATTATAAGATTGTCGGGATACTTGTCATGAAGCTGCTTCAGGGTCACGTAAGCCTCCGGACAATTGCCACACCACATGCCGGTATATTCCTCTACCAGCACTCGCTTCTGAGGAATCCACGGACGCGAGCAGACATAAAGAGGTGAGACCTTATCTATATTCTGATTATCAACGCCATTTATTTTTGTCAATGTAAGGTTATAATCATAATCTCCTCTACCGGGCATGTCAAAGGGGAGTTCCACTTCAATTGAGGCTCCGGTAAGAAGCGGAGAATCCAGGGTCATACTTCCGTTGCGAGGCTCCTCTCCGGCTGTCGTAAACTCATATTCAATGGCGGCCACCGGGTTGACTCCATAGTTAAAAAGAGTAGCGTTTATTACAGTCGACTCATCGCAGACTCCGAAGACTTTTCCGGGGATGAGCACTGCGCTCTCTGTAGCCTGGTCGCCTTGAAGTATGACCTTCATAGTGCTTACCATCCCGTCGGCTGAGCCGTCAATAAAACTCTTATGTTTAGCCAACGGCGGAGTTGAAGAGCCGGTGTTATAATCGAAGTGATAGTAAAGTCCGCCGGCCGCATTGGAAGATGTCGCGGTCTGAAGCGGATATTTATTGGTCCAGCTCTTGAGTTTGGTGACGCTGACGGTATATCCTACGTAGATTCCATCTTCCGTAAGGGTATAAGGGTCAGGGAAGGTCACATCCAGACGATAGGAGGGATTTTCTTCTGTCCCGACATTCTTTATTTCTCCTGAGGCAGTCATTATATCTGCATCAAAATTACAGGTCTCTTCATCGACCTTAAGACTGCTGGTGACCCATGCCGAAGCGACGGGATTACACTCGCATCCGTCGACGACAGGGATATTCACGCTTATTCCCGTGATTTTATATCCGACATATCCGGAATTTTTTACGAAAACAGCCAGATCATTGTCGACGTATCTGCCGGCGCCAATAGCGCCACGCGGCCCGGACTCGGGAGCATACGTAAAGATGGCTTCTTCCGCCTTTAACGAAGAAACACTCATTATAGCGGCGGCCAGAAGGTAGTAAAATTTTTTCATTTATATTCGTGATGATTAGGTTGAGCGCGACGCGCATATTTATTCCGCAAACATAAGAAAAATAAATGAGATGTGCATAAAAAAATTGCACATCTCACTAAAAATATTGTTAAAAAATGTATTTTGACCTGATTTATCGGGTTTTTACCCGATTTTTCACAGGATCAATCTTATTTTTATATTCGGAATCGATCTATCAGAGTTTTGCCTTGATGGCTTCTGTCTCCTTCTCGTAACCGGGCTTTTCAAGAAGAGCAAACATATTCTTCTTGTAAGCTTCCACACCGGGCTGATTGAAGGGATTTACGCCGAGGATATAGCCGCTGATGCCGCATGCTTTCTCGAAGAAATAGATGAGAGCGCCGAGAGTGTATTCATCGAGCTTATCGAGTTCGATGCGGATATTGGGCACTCCTCCTTCGACGTGGGCGATCTTAGTGCCGAGTTCGGCCATCTTGTTGACCTCGTCGATATTCTTGCCGGCAAGATAGTTGATGCCGTCAAGATTTTCAGCATTCTCGGGCACCCGGACGGAAACTGCGGGTTTCTTTACAGAAAGGACAGTCTCGAAGATAGTGCGCTCGCCTTCCTGGATCCATTGACCCATGGAGTGCAGGTCGGTAGTATTGTCGACGCTTGCGGGGAAGATGCCCTTACCTTCCTTACCTTCACTTTCACCATAGAGTTGCTTCCACCATTCAGCGAAGTAATGGAGTTTGGGATTATAATTGACGAGGAGTTCGATCTTCTTGCCATTGTTATAAAGGGCGTTACGGACGCGGGCATAAGTCTCGGCGATATTGTCCGGACCGGGATGAAGAGTAGCTTCAAGCATGTCGGCGGCCCCGTTGAGAAGCTTCTGGATATCATGGCCGGCAACGGCGATGGGGAGCAGACCTACCGGAGTCAGCACGGAGAATCTTCCGCCCACGTTATCCGGAATTACATAAGTCTCATATCCTTCCTTGTCGGCCATTGTGCGCAGGGCGCCCTTGTTGGCGTCGGTAATAGCCACGATAAGATTTTTGGCCGCATCCTTACCGGCTTGCTTCTCAAGCTGGTCCTTCAGGACACGGAATGCAATGGCGGGTTCAGTAGTGGTGCCTGACTTGGAGATGACGATGATACCGAATTTCTTGCCTTCAAGGAGTTTCTGAAGTTCGGCAGTATACTCTTCTCCGATATTCTGACCTGCATAAAGGACTTTCGGGGATTTGGGAGCCGGAGCGTAATAGTCGGCAAAGCTGTCGGAAAGAGCTGTGATGACAGCCTTTGCTCCGAGATATGAACCGCCGATGCCGATGCAGACTACGTAATCGCAGTTTTCACGCAGACGTTCGGCAGTCTTGTTGATGCGGTCTACGAGTTCGGCAGGCACTTCCTTGGGGAGTTTTACCCAACCGATGAAATCTGATCCGGCGCCTGTGCCGTTTTCGAGCTTGGTGATTGCTTCTACAGCCTGATCTTTGTTTGCCTCAAACTGCTTCTCAGCGAAGTAGACGGCATCCTGAATGTTTAACTGAATTGCTTTCATAATATTTTATTATTTATAGGAGTGAGGTAATTTGGGATTAGGTACGAGGGGGAGGTAACAGGTTATATACTTGGGGTTATGAGAATGTATCGCTGATCATTTTTATGGCTTTACGCGCGGTGCGGTTCTCATAGAGGATCGCATACATGCAGTCGAGGATAGGCATGTCGACGCGGACCGTGTCGCGGTTGATCTCATAGATACATTTGGTGCCGTAATAGCCTTCGGCTACCATTGCCATCTCCATCATGGCCGCCTTGACGCTATATCCCTTGCCGATCATCGAACCGAAGTTATGATTACGTGAGAATTTACTATATGCAGTCACGAGCAGATCGCCCAAATAGGCGGAGCGGTCGATATCACGGTCAGCCATCGGGGAAATGGCGTCGACGAAACGGCGCATTTCGCGGATTGCGTTGCAGACGAGCATGGCCATAAAGTTGTCGCCGGCCTTCATGCCGTTGACGATTCCGCCGGCAATGGCATAGACATTTTTCAGCACGGCGCCGTATTCGATGCCGGCTACGTCCGACGAGATTATAGTCTTCAGTTTCGGGCCGGCTATGAGAGAGGCGAACTCTCGGCTATGAGCCGTATTATGGCATCCTATGGTCAGATAACTCAGGCGTTCCAAGGCCACTTCTTCGGCATGACAGGGGCCGCCGATGACCATAAGATGCTCGTCGTCGCATCCGAACCGCGAGGCGAAATAGTCGGTCACTATCATATTGACGTCAGGGACTATACCCTTTACCGCCGAGACTATATAGCGCCCGGCAATATCGGTTGTGATCTGATCGGCGATCCCCTTGAAATAGGGCGACGGAACGGCGACCACAAGCGTATCGGCCTTGCGGCATGCCTCGTTGATGTCCGAAGTGAAATCGATCCTCTCGATATCAAAGCTGACGTCTGACAGATAGACCGGATTATGACGATAACGGATGAAATCGTCGATTCGGTCCTGCCGATGCATATACCATACGATACGATCACAGTTCTTTAGCAGCAGTTTGGCCAGTGCTGTGGCCCAGCTGCCGCCGCCGATGACGGCTATTCTGCCTAATTCATTATTCATGTCTATTATTCTGTTTCGGTCTTGCCTTCTTCTTCCTCACCCTCTTTCTTTACGCGCTTTTCGGGGCGCATCTGGGGGAAGAGAAGCACTTCCTGAATAGTCGGTTGGCCGGTCAGGATCATAGCCAGACGATCCATTCCGATACCCATTCCGGAAGTCGGAGGCATGCCGTATTCGAGAGCGCGGATGAAGTCGGCGTCGATGACCATCGCTTCGTCATCGCCCTTATCGGCCAGACGCATCTGCTCTACGAAGCGTTCGTACTGATCGATCGGGTCATTGAGTTCGGAGTAGGCGTTGGCGAGTTCTTTTCCGTTGACCATCAGCTCGAAGCGTTCTGTCAATTCGGGATTCTCGCGATGACGCTTGGTCAGCGGCGACATTTCGATCGGATAGTCGATGATGAATGTCGGCTGAATAAATGAGCCTTCACATTTTTCTCCGAAAATCTCGTCGATAAGCTTACCCTTACCCATTGAAGGATCAACTTCTATGCCGGCTTCTTTACAGAAGGCGCGGAGTTCATCCTCGCTTTTGCCGGAGATGTCGAATCCTGTAGCATCCTTGATAGCCTGAGTCATAGTAATGCGGGGATAGGGGGGCTTGAAGTCTACCTCATGGTCGCCCATCTGCACCTTGGTGGTCCCGTTGACATCCAGGGCTATCTTCTCGAGCATATTCTCAGTGAAGGTCATCATCCAGTTATAATCCTTATAGGGCACATAGATCTCCATGGCCGTAAATTCCGGATTATGGGTGCGGTCCATCCCTTCGTTGCGGAAGTTACGGGAGAACTCATAGACGCCGTCGAAGCCGCCGACGATGAGACGCTTGAGATAAAGCTCATTGGCGATACGCAGATAAAGGGGGATATCGAGAGCGTTATGATGGGTCACAAACGGACGCGCGGCAGCTCCGCCGGGGATCGACTGCAAGACGGGAGTGTCTACTTCCAGATAACCGAAGGAGTTGAAATATTCGCGCATCGAATTAAACATTTTCGTGCGCTTTTCGAAGATTTCCTTCACGCCCTTGTTGACGATCAGGTCAACGTAGCGGCGGCGATAGCGAAGTTCGGGATCAGTGAAAGCGTCATAGGCCTTGCCATCCTTCATCTTGACAATCGGGAGCGGACGGAGACTCTTGCCGAGGAAGGTGATCTTCTGGGCATGAATAGTGATCTCCCCCATCTGAGTGCGGAAGACGAAGCCCTCGACGCCGATGAAGTCACCGATATCCATAAGTTTCTTGAAAACCACGTTGTAAAATTCCTTGTCCTCACCCGGGCAGAGGTCATCGCGGCTGACATAGACCTGGATTCGTCCGCGACCATCCTGAAGCTCCATAAAGGAGGCTTTACCCATGATGCGACGGCTCATAATGCGGCCTGCGACGCGCACCTGACGCGGCGGCTGAAGTTCGTCGGAGAAATTCTCGCGGATCTCATCCGTATGCGCTGTCACTTCATATTCGGCAGCCGGAAACGGATCGATGCCACGCTCACGAAGCGCCTCCATAGAGCGGCGACGCACGATTTCCTGTTCGCTTAATTCCTGATTGTTTGCCATTTATATGCTTGTATTGTCTAAATTTTCGTTATTTCGCGGGGTTACCGGCTTTCTTATCGGAATTAAGCCGGATGCTCCTGAGGGTGATTAAAATGCAAATATACAAAAAATTTCTCTATTTCTCCCTATTTGGGTAGGGCTTTGGCAATCCTGATGAAGTCTTCAACGCCGAGGCGCTCGGGACGGAGCTGCATGAGATCGGTCGACATGATGGGGTTGTCGGCGCCCAGGAGTCCTTTCAGTGAGTTGCGGAGTGTCTTACGCCGCTGTCCGAAAGCGACTTTGACGACATTCTTGAAATCCTTCTCGTCGACGCCGAGTTCCCGGCGCGAATTACGCGTCAGGCGCAGCACTCCGCTCGTCACTTTGGGCGGCGGATTAAACACACCCGGCGGCACATTGAAAAGATATTCGCAGTCATACCAGGCCTGCAGCAGGACTGAGAGAATGCCATATACCTTGGAGCCCGGAGCCGAACAGATACGTTCGGCCACCTCCTTCTGCAGCATACCCGCCACAACCGGTATCTGCTCCTTATAATCAAGCACTTTAAAGAATATCTGCGACGATATATTATAAGGGTAATTTCCGATGAGCGCAAACTCCTTACCCTCCTCCAAGTCATGAAGGTTGAGTTGCAGGAAGTCGGCCTCCACAACTTTCAGATCAGGCATCTCCCGGGCAAGATATTCGACACTCTCGGAGTCAAGTTCGACGGCCGTCACATCTCTGCCCGCCTCCACAAGGAAACGAGTAAGCACACCCATGCCGGGGCCAATCTCCACCACCGGAAGACGCCCCCACTCATCAGCCTTCTCCTTAAGGAGGGGATTATCGGACTTCCCCGCGCTGAGATTAAGCTCTTCGGGAGAAATGGTCGCGGCTATGCGCGCCGCCACATTCTTATCAGTCAGAAAATGCTGACCCAAATTTTTCTTTGCTCTAACTTCCATAATAAAAAAGGCAGGAGATATTCTCCCCTGCCCTTATAACGCATAAATGCTTATTTCAGTTTTTTAGCCACATCCTTGGGCAATCCCTCCTCATGGACGAGGATGCCTATAGTCTTTTCGAGGAAGTAAGGCTCGGAGACATAGAAGTAACCGTCATATATCTGGTTTGTGTCCCAGGAATTTTTGACTTTATAGTATTTGTTGCCTTCCTGGTCAGTGGCTGTGCCTATTATTTCCATGCCGTGATCGTCGGTCGTAGTCTTATTGTTGTAAGCGATCTGGCGATCTTCCTGAGTGATCTTGCGCTCCTTCACGGGGCCTTTCACTTTATTCTTCTCCTTTTCGCGGTCGGCATCGGAGAGTTTCACCCAGCGTGAGAGTTCAGTGCCGTCCATGTCGGCTTCGGTGCGCTCTTCGGGGAGGACCGCATAGCCTTCATACCATTTGAAAGTGGGTTCGGAGACATCGGCTGCCCACCCTACAGTATAGCCATTTGCAAGAGCATTGTCGAGAGTAGACTTGAGTTCATCCATCGGTATGTTCCAGCTCGGAGCCCAACGCCAGTTGTCGGCGATCTCAAGAGGGAACTGAGTGTAGAAAGGATGATGGGTATAGCTTGTCAGCATCTTGAAGTTCTTGCCGTTAAGGCCGAGATATTTTGCGAATTCCTTCGGAGTATATTCCTTTCCCTTATAAGTGAATTTCTCCGGAAGTTTACCAAGATATGCGTCGAGGATACCATCTACACCGGCTTCCCAGGCGGTAGAGAGGCGCTTATTGGGATTCTTAAGGATTGCATCGAGATAGGCCTTTAGCGCTGAAGCCATCTCATAGTGGAAGTGCTTATTCTCGCCATAATTCAAGCCTGAATAAACCTCATCGGGGACAATACCATAGTCATCGAGCACGCCGAGCACATCTGCAAAACCGCCGCCTTGCGCGAAGTTGACAGTGCCATCCATCCGGATATACTTGCGTGCTTTCTCCTTGTAGTTATGGCGCACGATAAACATTTCGGAGAGGTCCATCTCTTCGCCGCCGCGGCGGAGCACATCGGATTCAAGTTGGGATACTCCGGCAAATGCCCAGCAAGTCCCCGACTTATTCTGGTCTTTGACAGGAGTGACAGGGAGGATCCTGACATCGGTGAATTTAAAACCTGTGCTGTCGGGATCGACGACTCCATCCTGAGAAGCAGGAGCCTCCATATAGGTCGCAGAAGCTGAGAGAGACAAGGCCGCAAGGGCAATTGTCAGAAAACGGAAAGACATATTTCTTAGGTTTAAGGTTATAGGTTACATTAATATTTTAAATGCTAAGTAAGTTCAAAAAATTAAACGATATTTGAGAATAACATAACTTCCTTTTATGTATCCATTAATTTTTCTCACTTAGTTACTCCCAAATAAAGATTCATTTTTGGAAGAATCATCAGTCGTAGGGGGAGATTTTGTCGAGGTAGTAGGAGCGCAGGTCGGCCCAGCGGTAGTAGGGGCCTTCGACGGGTTGACCCGGAAGGCGCACTTCCTTCTCGTTGAGCAGAGCCTTGACCAGCACGTCGCCTTCGGCATTGCGGTAGAAGACCATCTGGATATTTCCGGCCATCGGAATAAGGTCGTAGCTGCGTAATCCGGCATCTTCGGCCTCTTCGATGGAGGCGAATTGCTTGCCGAGATCATCTGCCTCTATCAAGGTCAGGAAGTTGATCAGAATGCCGTCGTGACCATATCGGAGATTGGCACTCGGAGTGCGGGATAGAATCGCGGTATCGGTGCTTTCGATCATGTTGCGGAGAAGCTTGCGCTGAGTATAGGGCATCCGGCGCTCTGTCAGCGGAGTGTCGATGCAATGGAGCGTCCACATTCCATTATCATAGCGCCAGGCTTCGCGCACTTCATCGGCTGTAAAGACCTTGTCGAGAAGCCAGGGCTGATCACTGTGGCCCTGCGCGGCGGCAAGCACCCAGTAGAGATAAGGGAAGATCCCGGGCGCGACACTGTCTTGCGCAAATTTCTTGTCCGAGACAAGACGATAAAGATATTCATTGCCAAGAGCATGCTTCTTTCGATAATCGCGAAGCACTGTCTCTTCAGCGCGATCCTTTATGACCCATGCCGGCTTGTCGTCATAGTTCATGAAGTACATGTCCGCATATGAGGCATCTGACTTCACATTCACGCCGGGTGCTATCTCCTGAATACCCTGCAATCCGTTGAGCATCGAAAGTATGCAACGGATCACAACCGTAGCCTTGGCGTCGACCATCGCCGAATCGTTGAAGATTTCCGGATAATTGCGGGCCATTCGCCGTCCGATGGCCTGATGCTGCAATGCCCCCTTGTCGGAGAGTTCGCCGAGGCGTCCGTGAGATGCACGTTCAATCTTGCGCAGAGCCTCAAGAGTCTCCTGTCCGAGCGGAGTCAGGCATCCCGCACGCTCCGCTTTCTCAAGGTTGCGGACGGGAGTCAGATAGTCGTTGCCGCCGATGAGCCAACGCGATCCATGACGACCGTAATGCTCGATATGAAAAGGTATGTATCCTTCAGGTGCGGGAGTCTGCGCAGGAGGCTCGGACTCCGTGAAGGGATAGGCACGGAGATTGCCGGAGAGTTTATGAAAATCGGTCTCCTTGTCAGCGGAAGGAAGCGTCTGCGCTCCTCCGCTGACAAAGAGTAAAAGACCGAGAGATATGCTGATGAGTTTCTTCATTGGGGTGAAATGTCAGGATCAGAGATTACCGGATGATGACTTTTTGAGTCTTGCCGTTGCTGACATGGATATAGATGCCGGGAGCTGACGGACGTCCTGCAAGCTGCACACCCTGAAGTGTGATCCAACGCTCGGGAGCCGAGGGATCGACAGGCAAAACTTCAATTCCGGTCACTCCGGAGAGATCCAGCAAAACCTTCGGGCTCCATTCGGAGGCCTTATGAGATGTCTCGTCGGCAGGAAGCGCACGCACGCGATAATCATATAATCCGCCTGCTGTCAGCCCGGTGACGATATGACTCTTCTCCTTAAGGCCTTCGAAGAGCATCGGCAATGCCGGAGCCTTCAACGCGGCTTCCGCAACTCCTTCACCGGAATAGATGCTCACTGACTCTACGCAGACGCGCTTCTTATTACCGACAGTCTCAATGCGAATCTTGAATTTCTGACCGGCCGACGCATTGAAAGTGACAAGATTAGCGGTATAGTTATCCGTGAGATCAACGTCCTGAGTATCCTTGACCTGATCCGCGGCGTCAAGCAGACTTACGCGGGCCACCGCACGGTCGCCGGCATTGTAATGCTTAACGGAGAGGGAAACGGTCACATTTCCATGATTATCCTCTACCGCATAGACAGGTGAAGTCAGCGAACCTTGCTGCTTGTTAGAGCCCAGGCGCACGCCTCCGACCGCATCATCATAGAAAGCATAGCCCGATACTCCCCAGCCATGGGAGTCGGAGTTGAAAAGAGTCTCGCTTAGCAGAGTAAAAGGATTTTCGGCGTGGGCCGACACTTCAAGATTGTAAGCTCCGGCGTTCTCATCATCACATTCCCAGTTGATCTTGGCCGAAGTCGAGCTGAGAATTTCATGAGCGAGAGCACTCGGAACCTCAACTGCCGGAAGCGCGCCTCGCATTGCGTAGAAAGAGATGGTGCCGTCGTTATTTCTGGTGATTTCAGTGATAGGCTTTGACATGAAGCCTCCTTTATTTACCTTGGCGGCAGGCACGGAAGTGTCGGTCAGCTCGTCATGACCTGCATAAGGCCATAGATCCCCCTTCTGATCGGCTTCATTGATATAGTAGTAAATCTCGCCGTAATAATTCTGCTTGTCGAGTTTAAGACTGTTGTCGGCAGGAATGATTGTGGCGCGCTGGAGATCATAATCGTTGACTTCATTATTAACCCAGGCGGAGGTATCGTATGTGAAGTGAGAGATAAGCAACCCCTCGGCGGGCATGAAGGCATCCCATCCCTGCTTCTTGCGGTTTTCAAGAATGTAGTATTCGTCGGGATCTGCAGAGTTGGTCAGGCGGACTGCCATATCGGTTGCCTCCTCCTTAAGATTCATGGGAGTGAGGGTATATAGAGTGTTTTCAGTTGCTTCGGGGATGTCGATCCAACCCATATACTCCTTTTCATAAGCTGAGTATCCGAGCGGAGTGTAGCCGTCATCGTTATAAGAAGCATGGTCCATAATCGACCAGTTGCCCATTCCGAAGTGAGGACCGTACTGAGTGTCGTAGAAGTCGGGCAAACCGAGACAGTGGGAAAATTCATGGCAGAATGTGCCGATACCGTCGATCTTGGAAAGATCCTCACCGTAGAGTTCGTTGAAGACTGCGAATAGGTTGACCTTTGTATTGTCAAGGTTTAGTGATTTGCCATAATCGGAGCCTTCGAGTTCCCATTGACAAGGCCATACCGAGTCTTCTGCGTTTCTATCGGCAGATGAAGCCTCGCCGTCGCCGGCATATAGCACGATGACTACGTCACACTCGCCGTCGCCGTCATTATCATACCTGGAGAAATCTATCGAAGAGTCAAGGCCGACGCATGCCTCGCCGACCATAGTGCCGACGCCTACGTCATTACCCCACCAGTCATTGCCGCCATAGTCCACGCGATTACCTTTCAGAGTAATGGGCCCGTAGACATCAAACTGACAGTCAAACTTTCCGTTCGATTGGTCAAGGAAATACTGATGAGCCGATTTCTGACCACTCGAAAAGAATGATTCGAAAGTAGCTTTGGGATTCTGGTCTTTGAATTTATAATCCTTATATTGCACCAGCAGGATGGGGACCCTGGGAGAACCGACATGAGGGACCTGACTGAAGTTCTCCTGCGCAGCGCGGCGCAGCGGCAGATTGCGGCGGGCGCGGCGGCTTATGCCTGCGGCATGACGCTCGGCAGCTTCCGCTTGAGAGACAGGGCGGAAGAAGCCGTCGGAGCCACGCTTCATTATGGTGCCGTCGGAAGATATATAATTATGAGAGTACTCATCGCCGACGAGAGTCAGACTGATTTTAGAGCCATCGGGCTGAGTGAATGTCCTCACTCCCTGACGGGCGGGGATAGCCCATGCCGATACTGCGATTCCGGCAGTCAGGGCCAAGATTGAAATACGCTTCATTATGTTGTTCAGATTTTAATTTTAGTTATATTTTGACCGGACTTAAGGATATACAATCCGGGTTGAGTAGGGCGCCGGTCGAGAACGATACCTTCCATTGAGATCCATTGCTCTGCTGACTCTTCATCTGAGAGTCCGGGAGCATCTATGCCGGAATAGGGGAAATTTCCGGTGCGGAATGAGACGCAGGCTTCGCTGTCATTCCATTCTATATCGAGAATAGGTTTGGACATGAAGCCTCCCGTATTGACCGTGGCAGCCGGAGAAGAACTATCTGTCAAGGCATTTACACCCGGTTGAGGCCAGAGATCGCCGAGTTGATTTTCTTCATTGACGAAGTACATTGTCCTTCCGTAATGGGATTCCTTATCCATCATCAGCTCGCCGTCGGCGGGGATGACAGTGGCCCTCTGCAGGTCAAAGTCATTGACATAATTCTGCTCCCAGGCGTCGGCATCATAAGTGAAGTGGGTGATAAGCATCCCCTCGGCAGGCATATACATATCCCATTGACGCTTGCGTCGGGCCTCGGCGATATAGAATTCATCGGGATTTGCCGGATTCGTAAACCTGACGGCTCTCTTTCCTTCCTGAGGAGCCGAAGAGGAGTTATGGGAATATAGGATATATTGCGTATCCGGCTTGGCTTCTTCTATATCAAACCATCCCATATATTCCTTTTCATAGGCGGAGTAACCCAGCGGTGTATATCCGGAGTCATTATAGCCGCCATGATCCATCACCGACCAGTAGCCCATGCCGAAGTGAGGGCCATATTGAGTATCATAGAAATCCGGCAGGCCGAGACAATGGGAAAATTCGTGGCAGAATGTGCCGACGCCATCAATTTTAGTCAGGTTTTCGCCGTTGAGTTCATTGAAGACGGCAAACATATTGACCTTCGTCCCGTCAAGATTGAGGGCATGCCCATAGTCGGAAGTCTCAAGATCCCATTGGCAGGGCCATATTGCATCGGAGGCGTTATAGGAAGAGGATGAAGCCTCGCCGTCGCCGGCATAGACGATAATTACTACGTCACACTCTCCGTCGCCGTTGTAATCATACTCGGAAAAGTCAAGCATCCGGTCGATTGTCTGGCATGCCTCGGCCACCATCAACCCTACTCCGCGGTCGCCACCATCCGGATTATTACGGCCATATTGATATCGGGCTTTCGGAAGAGTGACAATCCCGTAGAGATCAAATTGCGGACGGAAAAGGCCGTCGGACTGAGATTCGAAGTAGCGCTTGGCGGAGTGGGAATCATCATTGAAGAATCGGGAGAACGTCTCGAGCGGATATTTGTCGCGAAAGTGATAATCCTGATACTGCACGAGAATAATCGGGATTCGCACATCGCCGATATGCTTGACCTGGCTGAAGTTTTCTTCGCCCGCAGCCTTCATGACCCGGGTCGGAATCCGGCGTCGGCGCCCCGGAGCGGCCCCAGGGATTCGCCGCCCCGGAGGCGGGCGCAAAAAGAACCGCTTAAAAAATGGTAGTAAAACCA